>DCIB01000020.1 GCA_002315915.1 Caryophanales bacterium UBA1737 | reverse complement strand
CTTGTCTTTTCGCAGATATGTAATTTTATCAAACTAGGATCTAACTCATCATCATACAATACTTTATATAATGTACATACCAAATTTGTTACTGAGTCTTTAATACCAGCCATAAATGCAGCTACCCTACTATTAGCTCTTTCAGATTGTTGTAATACCTGCCATTTTGAACCTGAGGTAGAATCCATTAATGTAGCAGGTAATCCAAGAGGACCTAAAACATTATTCTTACATTGATCTACTGTCTGTAATATATCAATTAGTTTATCACTCAGTTTATCTAATGGTAACATCGTATTTTTACCACCAAGAGTACTATTATAATCTGGTATAAATTTAGCAGACTGTGTTAAAGTGTTCTCTATAAAACTAACTACATCAAATTGTGAAGTAAGAAATGACGATAATTCATTAGTATTATTAGCTAATTTAGTTGCTTTATGACATAATTCATTAGCTGATTCTAGTGGTATAGATTTATCAAACTGTAATAAAAATATCTGTACTGAAGCTAAATCTCTAAGACTAATCAAAGATACTAGGAGCTCTTTTATTACTAATTCCTTTACTTTTAATATTAAACTATAAAATAAAGGTTCATTAGCAGAGTAAGATTCCTTCTTTAATACTTTTTCTCTATTACTTCCTTGTCCTTCTTTTGGCTTAGTATATTTAAGATCTTTATTATTAAAATCTTCTCTTAAATCATTAACCAAACGTAGATTATTAGAAGCTAAGTAGATCATTTCTGTTTTATCTATCTCATATATAGTATTGTCATCTCCCTTAGCTAAAAATTTCTCTTCCATCTGACCATCTTTATTACGCTTCTTCTTAACTACAACTGCTATCGGATCATTAAGTTCTTCTATTCTAAATTTTAAATGTCCTTCATCATCTCTAGTATTTTGAAGCATACTAAAATAACCACCATAGTAAATATAATCCTGAATATGATCCTTAATATAATCAAATATCTTAATATCTTTCGTTAAAATATTATTAATACGCTCAGATACCTGTTCATTAGTATTACCATCATCATCTAAAATCGTACATATCTGCTGTGAATTAGAGTCATCTGTCAAAAAGTTAATAACATAATCCGCAAAAAAGTTTACCGCTAATTTCGAAATATCCAACAACTGATAACCCCTTAACTCTGACAATTTCTCATACCAAGAACTTAAACGATTAGATGGAGAATAATTTCCTAATAGTGGTGACTTTCTATCCATATCAAAAATTCTAGAACTAGTATGCCCTATAGGTGAATAACCACGATTCCCAGTATTATAAACATTAGTACGAAGAGGTGGTATTTTTCCATTCCCAAAAGCAGAAGTTCCAAACATCTTCTGAAATACATTATCTTCTCTTTTCATATTCTCTCTAATTTATTTAAAATAATTAAAACCGAAGAAATATATCGGTTTTTCATTATATAAGAAATTGGTTGATATTTTGGCCTAAAAAGTGGGTGAAAAAGGGCCTGTTTGAGAGAATTTGTCCAAAAATAGGGGTATAAATGAGGTTTTTGCAAAATTTAACCAAAAATACCGCTTATAAATGTTTAATAGCCTTATATATAGATTAGTAAAAAATATTAAATTATGGACGAAATTATAACTAAAATGATTGCAGTAATGTATGTAACCAATCATATTTTATTGAAACCAGCCGAATTAATAACAGGCGAGGAAATTGATCCATTAAGCATAAAAGGAATTCTAGCAGTATTACCCGTACTGACTATAATTATTTTATACTTTTTAAAATAAGAGAGTTGAAATATACTCTCTTTTATTTTTTTTGTTCACTTTTTTGGCCGAGTAGGGAGGTGCAGAGAATGAAGCTACGCGAGGTCGAAGCCGAGCATAGCGGAATGAACAAACGTCCTAATAATGAATGGATAAGCGAACGACTGTTAAGGAGGGAGTGAGCGAAGAAATGAATGATAAAATAAAAGTGGATTCTGTATTAAATGCGAGCCCCGAACCTCCCTCTCTCTCACTGCGTTCGATTCACTCCAGGCTCGCAATCTTCAATTTGACGCTTCGCTTGAATTGAAGTAAGATATAGATATTCAATTATTTTTTTTTCTTTTAAGCGACCTTTAGGGAGCGAAAGCATAAGTTATAATTGAAAGAATAGTATCTTAAAAACTAAATGACTGAATGATGAGCTTAATGAAGGAACGAAGTGAGTGAATGGGCGAAGAATGAGGGAATATATTTTAATGACACTTTTTTTAAGATAGAACTATACTATAGTGTTTTTATGAAATATTGTTATGAAATTGACAAAACTCTTCTAAAATGACGTATAAACCTGATAATTGAGAGGGATGCTTACGCCTCCCTACTCGATTAAAAAATTGAACATTTTAAATTTATAATTAGTATGAAATTATTAGACAACAAATTAATTATGCCGAAAGGTATTAGGTATATTAGTGAAAGTGATTATACCTTAGAAGATTTTCAGTTTCCACATATCTTAGATAAAAAGATTCCTGGTTGTGGATATACTGAATATTGCATTACTTCAAATCTTCCAACTATCTTATGTAGTCCTCGTCGAATTTTATTAGAAAATAAAGAGGCACAACATAGAGATGAAGTATTATATTTTAAGAATGAGTTGGATAAAGATTTGGGGATGGATAAAGATATTACTAAACAATTAAAAGATGCTAATATTATTTTAAATGAAGAAGTAAGAACTAAGACTGTTTTAGAAAATAATATGCAACATCTAAGAACAAAGTTAGATAATTATATAAATTTTTGTTTAGTTAAGAATAAAGTTCCAAAAATTTTAGTAACTTATGATTCATTTAGGTTAGTAAAAGAAATATTAATAGAGAAAAAACTACTCGATAGATTTTATATAGTAATCGATGAGATGCAATCAGTTTTTTGCGATTCGAGGTTCAAAAGTAGTACGGAAATGGAGTTTATTAATCAGTTACAAGGTTTAAATAAGGTTTGTTTCGTCTCAGCTACCCCAATGATTGATAAATATTTAAAAATGGTAGATGAATTTAAAGGATTACCTTATTTTGAAATTGACTGGAGTAGTGAAGATCCATTACGAACTATTAAACCAGACCTAAAAGTAAGAGTAACCCAAAGTATCACAGGTTCAGCAATTAAAATTATAGAGGATTATAAAAAGCAGGTATTTGAATCTAGTATAATAATAGATGAATTAGGAAATAGAGATTTAATAGTTTCAACAGAAGCAGTTATCTATGTAAATTCTGTAAATAATATAATATCTATAATTAAAAAAGCAGAATTACAGCCTGATGAATGTAATATCTTATGTGCAGATACAGAATATAATGCTAGGCGTATTAAGAATAAGTTAGGTAGAAAATTTGAAATAGGAAAGGTACCATTAAAAGGAGAACTCCATAAAATGTTTACTTTCTGTACTAGAACGGTTTATTTAGGTGCTGATTTTTACTCAACTTGTGCTAGAACATTTATATTATCAGATGCTAATATAGATACTTTAGCAGTTGATATTTCATTAGATTTACCACAAATTTTAGGGAGACAAAGATTATTAGAGAATCCTTGGAAAAACAGAGCAGAGTTTTATTATAAAACCTTAGGTAAAGCAAATGAATTGACTGAAGAGGAGTTTAATAAATTAATAAAATTTAAAATAAAAAAAACAAATGATTTATTAATATCTTATGAAAATACACCTGAAGACTCTAGATTTACATTAGCCGAAAAATACATAAAAGACATTAGAAGTTCGAATTATAAGGATGATTATATTGCAGTAAATGAACACTCTGGATCAACACTGGTACCTTGTTTAAATAATTTAGTATTAATAGCGGAACAGAGAGCTTTTGATATACAACAAATTGATTATAAAGATAGATTTACTGTTTTTAATACAATGGTAAGTAATGGATTAATAGAAAGTACTGTATCAGATAATGTTTCCAAGTTTTTAAATTATTTCAATAATGTTTTAGAAGATTTTTCTATAAAATTAAAAGCTTTATGTGAAGTTGACTTATCTGATAAAGAATTATGTGTTATATTAGATCAGATTCCATTAACCTATAAAAATTATTATTTAGTTTTAGGTCCTGATAGATGTAAAGCTAGAGGATATAATAAGACTAGAGTAGAGCTAGAATATCAAGATTTAATTAGAGATAAAGTTGATATTGAAGAACTAATATATAATATTTTTAAAATAGGTAATAAGTATTCTAATTCGGATGCAAAGTCTAAATTAAAAGATATATATTCACAAACAAATTATAATAAAATGGCAAAGGCTACTGATTTAGAAAATTATTTTAATATAAGATCGTGTAGAATTAATATTAATGGAAAGTGGGATCACGGTATAGAAATAATAAGTAAAAAATAAAATTATGATATATGTAATAGAATCAACGTGGTATAATAAAGAAACTAAAGAAATATAAATAATAAGAGGTAGATTTTGCGGTCTATCTCTTTTATTTTCCTTATATATGAATTAAAAAAAATAGAAAAGTATGAAAGAGAGTAAAAATTTTAAGTTAGTATTCAGAGAGCCGGGAAAGGAGTCAAGGATATTAGCTTCTGGGGATAGGAATTATTGTGAGAGTAAGCGTTTGGAGTACTCTATGGAAGGATATAATTCTGAGTTCTTAAGTGTAGATGAATCGATTAGTATATTGCCAGAAGAAGATAGTAAATTAAAGGTAGATTGGGAGTTATTAATTTATATGTTTGCTATCAGGTCATTAGATTTTTTATTTGGAAAGGATGGTGAAAAATGAAATATTCGATTGTAGTAAAGTCAGATTCGGGTAAGTATATATTTAGAAATCCTGATACTAAGAATAATACTATGAAGAATGTAATTGATTTAGAGCGGTCAGGAGTTTCAAAGAGTGATATTGAGATTTTGCCGGTTCATAATTCGGTTAGAGGCAGTTTTTTGGGATATATATGTGGGACTATTTGTGGTATTCTAGTTACGTCTATAGGAATTAAGATATATAAAAAATTGAATGAGGCTATATAAAGTAAAATTCAATTATGGTAGAGAAGATACATTAATTCAAGCATATATAAAAATACGAGATGATAATAATGAAAATAAAGAGTCTTGGGTTGCCTTATTTTTTAAATTATATCCACTCAAGAGATTTACAAAAAACAGTCTTATATCTCGTTTTATTATTGCAGGTTTTTTAGCTTCATCTATCGAGAGTCCTGAGATTATATCAAAATTGAGTGAGACAGTATTTCTTCAAGATATTAAAATTACAAAAGAAGAGTTATACCGAATGATTCCTAGATTTAATTATGAAGCTTTAGCCAATCGTATGCATAATGTTTCAGATATACTTGAAATATATTAATGAAAGTTTATATTAGAACATTAGATAGACATTTTATTGTAGGATCTTTTAAAATGTATAATTCTAGTTATATAAAAAATACATTAACTGAACTAGAGTATTTTCATCTTAAGCAATTATTTAAAACTATGGATGAAGATAAGGTTAATGAGTTTTTAGATAGATTATATATTAAATTCGACAAAGAAAAAGGTAAAGAAGCTATATTTTTTGTAATATGTCTTGATAAAAAAGGATTATCAAAGAATCAAAAATATATTAATTATAAGACTTTTTTTAAGGATAATGTTAATTCCTATATGGTAACTAAAACAGGTCTAAAAGGATTTCTTAAAAAGTATAATATGAAAAGTGGAAAAGTAAATTTGAATAATATACAATCTTATAAAAATATATTTAAAAAGAATATTGATTTTGTTGATTTGATATTTAAGACAAGACTATATCATTGGAAACTTTGCCGTTTTTGGGGTGGTAATGGATTAACAGAATATATTGGAATGTATTATCACTTAAAAGAAAATAAAAAATAACTACTCAAGGTTTTATCCTCAAGTAGTTTTTATTTTTTTTACTCTTTATCTATGATTTTAGTTAGGTATACATATTTATTGACAGTAGCAAAGAAGTCATCGATAATATTAACGATTCCAGTATACATCATATTATCCGCTGCTTCTTTTTTTACTCCAACTAATACACCGCGTAAATCTTCAAGTAGAGTCATAAAGTCCATTGCAGCTGGGAGTTCTGGATTAAGATCTCCTGGTTGTATGAACTCAAAAATAGCTTGCATATTCTCCATAATTTCGTCTTCAAATTTGCATAAGTCTTGATCAAAATCGTCAATTACTTTATGTAAACTATATGAAGATGCTGAGAAATGTAGCTCTTTAGTTCTAGTGTGAAAGCCGTGAAGTTTATTCTCCAGTGCTAACATTGATTCTTTACCCATCATATTTATAAATTTTTTTTAAGTTTGTACATATATCAGGAATATAAGTTTTTGTAGAAGAGTTTTATTCATTTCAAATCCTTATATATGTTAGTAAAAATAATAAATATATGACTGAATGGAATGAAGTAGATATTGAATTATTTAAGGAGATATTTAGCATGTACTGGTCTCATTCTGGTGACATGGATAATAAAGTAATTGAGATACAAAATCTTAATTCAATTTATGACGGTAATAGTGATATTAGAATATTCTTAGGAGCTGGCATAAAGATTAAAGATTACAAGCCATGGAATATTGCATCATATCAGATTATTAATATGATGTCGAGTATTATGAAAGACTTACCTGGATTTAAGAACCTAGATGACTGTGAGTTATCTATGTGTATGCTTGAAAAGGGGCCCAGAATTATACCTCTTGGTGCTGTAGGAGATCATTTTAACTTGATTTTATCTGCATGTTTTGGAGAGAAAATAGAAGAAAATAGTGCAGTAGCTAAAGCATTAGGTGGAACAGTGAGTCCTTTAGATATGTTAAGTTTGTGGTTTTATAAAGATGCATCAGGTAAATATATCAAAAGTAAATCATCAGATAGTCAGGCTTTACAAGGAATTACCAAGTTATTGAGGATTAGAACATTTGACTTAGATGAATGGAAAAGAATAGTAAGTGATTATACTAAAAATCAATATAAATTACCAGAAAGTTTATATAAGGATGATGTAAAAAAAGAAAATATTTTAAAAATTTAGTACTTCCAGAAAAGTCTGAAAACCTTATTCTTGAAATAACAAAAAAATTAATATATAATAATTATGGCAGAAATTAAAGAAGAAGGAAAGAAGCCTTCGAAAGCTAAAAAAGTCTTTAAGACGATTGGCCTGATTGCTTTAGCCGGTTTAGCTGGTTTAGCAATTTATGATCATCGTCATCAGATTGCTAACGGTACTGTTAAGACCGTTGATTGGGCAAAAAGTAAGTTTGCTCGTAATCGTAAGTAATTAAAACCCACTAAAAAAAAGAAGAAAGTATGAAGAAATTTGTATTAGGTACCTTAACAGGTATTGTAGCTACGGTAGTATTCCGTAAGTTTGTATCTCCGTGTATTGCCCCTCAAGTAGAGGCATTTAAGCAGAAAGTAGCAGACAAAGTGAAAGAACTTGAGGCTGCTCAGGCCGGTAAGGCTGCTGAACACGCTGAGTAATTAAGTCGGGTTTTAAAAATCTAGAAGAGGACGTATATTAGTTTATACGTTCTCTTTGTTTTATTAATTTTTAGGTTATGGAATTGACGTATATAATTAGATTATTATAGATCTTATTGTGGGTTTAGATGATCTATAGTGGTTTGGTTATATATAAGACGAATTGGCGTCTATAAATAGCATATTAAGCCAATAGCGTTAAAAATTAATTTCGAGAAAATATTAACAAAATTAATTAAATTTAGAATTATTAACAATAAACAAAAAAAAGTTTATGAAAAATGACAAATTTTACAGTGGTTGCAAAGCAGCAACGAATGTGATTAGTAAAGCTAGTATGTGGCTTGTTGGTGGTCTTATTGTAGCTACCGCAGCAGGTATTGGTGTTTCTCTGGCATGGGATATCCGTGAGAGAAAAGAAGCAAATTTAAGTATTAACCCTAAAAAACATTAATGTTTATGGACAAGTTTTTAGGACAAGGCATGGCTGCCTCTAAACAGCTGAGAAATGGTGGAATCGATCAAAATAATTTCCGCCATACGAAGGACTTTATTAAAGGTCCAGGTGCAAAGATAGCAGCAGGTTTGACCTGTATCGCTGCTCTTGGTACGGCCGTAATATTCGGTCTTGACTTTCTATTTGGGAAACCAGGTGGAAAAGGTAATGGTGGCGATAGTCATCATGGTAATCGTCAAAGATATTAGATCTTTGGCAAATAGGATAAAAATAAACTCTCAAATTTAGAAGAATATGAATAGAGGTTTAAAAATTGGTGGTGGAATCCTTTTAGCTGCCGCAGCTACCGGAGGTATTATCTGGTGGTTCAGAAAATCCTATAAAAAGGAATTATCAGCTATTGAGGCGAGTGAGAAAAGAATAGCTGATGAGCTCAAAGAGATTGGTGTATCCAAAGATAATTTGGATAATACCATGATTAATGAGGAAGAGGACAATGGTACGCCTTTAGCAAAGGCAATTTATAGTTGTCTTCGATATAACTCAGAAGTTGACATGGATACCATTGATATTGATCAATGTTTAAATTGTGGTGACACATTAATTCATGTCAGTGAAGTAACAAATGGTAATAAAAGATATTTGGATTTCTTGTTTGAGATTCCAAATTATGTTATCAAGAGTTATAAAGCGCCAAGAATTGGCGATTATATCAGAGCGTTTAATGATGCAGCAGCTCATATAAATGATGAGTTTGTAAAGTATCAAAAACCTCATACAAAGTTGGAAGGATTATTTATGTTTTCATATCTTAATCCTGACTATGATCCAGAGATTGAGGATAGTTCAGAGTATATTTCTAAAACTCTGAAACTTGATTCTGATCTTTACGGTGATTATGCCGATGATCGTCATGATGGCTTAACTAAGTTCTATGAAGAAGTTCAGTTAGCTTGTGATGATAATGAAAAAGGGCAATTACCTTCAGATTTAGCTGAAATTTTCGTAAATTGGATTTGCGAAAAAACAGATTTGAATCTTGAGGATGTACGACTAGATCGAGGATTCGTCTTTAATCTAGTATACAGAGTATCTTTCCCAATAGCTGATGCAGATCAGCATCAATTTGGGATTAACCTGATGAGTGCCGTAAAAAGCATTAAATGGCTTGTAGAAAACTTAGTTGTTTTACGAGATGAGAGTTCAGGTAAAGAAGTTAGATATGAACATGTAATGGTGAATACGTTGAATGACGATGGTGAGCCAGATTGGTCATATTACTTTGAAGAAAAGGATGGAAAAATTATTGTAGATTACTGCAATTAATCTTTACTATCAATAAAAAGAAAACCTAGGGTAGATTTAATTCTACCTTAGGTTATTATTTTTTACTTTATTACACCAGTCTTTGTATATGTAGACTTTAGTAATTTTGTACCTTTCTTTCCATCATATATAATTATATCAAATTTATCTAATATAATCTGACCAAAGCCTATATGTGAAATATTTAAATCTTCTATTGTTAAGTCATCACAATTACAATTTAACTCAATATCGCCTATTATTAGTGCTTGAGCTTTTTTTATTTTACTGTCCATTCTATTTCTTTTATTTTTGCATCGCTATAATCATCTATTCTAACGCCAGAATCTTCTATTGGTTTTTTCTCACGTTTTTCATCTTCTTCTAGTATGGAAAATTTATTTAGGCATTTTTTTCCTACTTGACCTAATTCAATAAATTTTTTAAATGATTGTACTAGATAGGTCATTTTAGATTTTTTACCAGAATTTTTGATATTATCATAAAGCTTAGTTATTACTTTATTTAAAGTTTTTATTTCTTTATGATATTCATGATCTTGATATTCAGATAATATATCTAATATTTTCTTTATAACAGAAATCATGCTATCTGCTTTGGTTACATGTCTTCTACATAATTTTCTATACTCTTTTATAATAGTTGGTTTATGGAGATAGAAAATTTTTTGATATATAATTTCACTATCTTCATCTATATTTGGAAGTATCTTTTTATAAGCCTCCTCTATACTATTCATATATGAGATTACTATACCGAAGAATCGATTTTCTTTTTCTAATAATTTTTTTAATTCATTTATTAAATAGCACAAGACATAAAGAAAACCAGTAATATAGTCTTCTTCTGTAATAATTAAATCAGTTTGTGTTCGTTTAAATATATTACTATTCATATTATTATAGATTTATTTTCATTTATAAGGTTCAAAAAGGAAATTAGAGGCATTTTAATCCTTATAAATGATATGTTAACAAATAAACAAATAGAAGAGATTTGTACTACTGTTTTATTAAATTTAGTAGAGTATAAACAGTATGTACAAGATGTGAAAGTTTTTAAGAAATTGTTGAAAGAAATATCGAATGACATATTAACTGATAAAGAGCGAGAATTTGTCAAAGAATTTCCAAACATGGTTATTAAACAGAATTATATAAGATTAGATTATATAATTACTGAATTAAATCCATATTTTAAAAAACATAGGAATTATGAAATAGAGAAATATCAATATTATCCTTATGTTTATAGAAAATATTTAGATTTATTTACTGATTTTACAGAAGAAGAAAATTTTATAATTCTATTTAATAACAATCATACAATAACAATAAATGATATTATATTTTTAGAAAAAGTATTAAATAAAGATAAATTTAATAGCTTTTTAGATTATATAATTAAAATAACTTCTAAAAAAAATAATATCATTAATAAGATTAACTATTTATTATCTTTTTTAAATAAAGTTAATGATGTTAATGAATTAAAAAATTTATATCCCGAATTATATAATATAATATGATTAAGTTTGATGAAAGTGTTAGAAATGAGAAGTTAGTACTGTTTGAAAAGAGATTCTTATATGAAGAATTAAAACAGAGAGAGAAAGAGAGACTTCATCTAGATAAATATAATAAAAGAATTGCAAACTATTTAGAAGATCTATATAAAAAGTATCTTATCCCTGAAAAATTAAAGTCATTATATCCAGACTGTAGTAGAGTCTGTAATAAGATATATGGTTTGACGATTGATTTCAGTTCTATTGGAGTAGATAAAGTATACCCAAAGGATATTGAATTTACAGAAAATAAAGGATTAATTGATATTAAAGGTTGTAAAATATTGGGTTCTTTTATTGATGTAAGAGATCTAATATTACCAGATGACGGTTCTTTTAATGAATATAATAGAAGTGAGTTTATTGATCTTCTTAAGCCACATTTAGAGAATGAGGAAATTACTATACTAAGAAATTTATGTTATGAGTATCTTGAGCGATTATCTATAGTTGAGAATTACTTAAGAGAATATGTTGATAACTTTGGCTGGTGGAATCCATACCCATTTAAGAAGACATTTAGTACTTATTATTCATTATATAAATTAAATCCAGACTGGTATGAAATAGTTTACAAAGAATTCATAGAAAATAGAGAAAATAATATGAATTTAGAAAAAATAGAAGAGAAGCAAGAGATGGTTTCTATATTAAAAAATATATTAATCATTTAAAAAAAATAAAGAAGGTATTAAACCTTCTTTTTATTTTTTCTTTCTTTGTAAAATATTATAAAATTTATCTTTAAATTCCTCAGTTTGTTTTATTAAGGAAGTATCTAATTTATTTTCATCTATAATTAGATATATATTATCTTTTATGATATAAAACTCGAAGGAAAAAATATGTGATTCTATAAATTTTTTCTCATCCTCTGTTATACCGGTATCTTCAAATTCTTTAAAATAATGCTGCATTGCATTTTCAAAATCTTCAGACTTTTTAAATAGGTCTGATAATTCTAAGCATTCATCATCTGTTAGTTTTATATTTTCTCCGGTATATAATTTATTGCTTAGTTCTACTATATCATTATAATTAATATTATTCATAGCGGAGACAACTGGATTCGAACCAGTGGATCCTTTTAAAGATCGACAGTTTAGCAAACTGTTGGTTTAAGCCACTCACCCATATCTCCATTGTCGATTATTTATACCTAATTATTATCGACAAATCCATTTTCATGATAGGTATTGGATTTTTAAATTATTGGACTGAATCTAAAAGAGAATCAGTATAATTTATTTGAGTAGTACCAAATTTTTGATCTAATAAAACTTTTGTAGAATCATCATTTGTTATTACTCTATCTACTGCAAATATCATTCCGGTATACGATTCAGTTACATATCCCTTTATATGAACAGAGTATTTGCATGAATTACTAAAATTATTTTTCAAGAATTCATGTGTATAATCATCTACCCATTGACTTGCTTTTTCTGCCTCAGGAGCATCTAATGTATAAACACTATCTGCAGAATTGGCAAATTCAAATACAGTTTCATTCCCGACATTAGCTTGAAATTCTGATGTAATTCCAGTTGCTTCTGTATCATTTACAAAACCATCTACAGCAAATTGAAATTTAAAATCTGTTTTTTCACATGAAGTGAACATAATAGCCATTCCTAGAATAGCTACCAAATTAAATAATACTTTTTTCATTTCTTTTATTTATCATTATTAGGCCAAACTTCACCTTCTTTTAGAATTTTTATAACTTTTCCAAAGATTGATTTTGTCCAGCCATTATTGTGTCCATGATTATTTCCAATTAGTACTCCGCGATCTTCATTTTTTGCTTTGACTAAATGTGTAAAAAACCTACCATGTACTTTTGCATAAACTATATCGCCTACCTCAACTTCTTCTATAGAACTTGGAGCTAGTACATGTTTTTGTCCACTTAATATTAAAGGAGTCATAGAATTTCCTTTTTCAGAAGTTACAAAAGTTTCTCCTTCTTGTAATCTTTCCCATTTTTTCTTTAACATTACTTTAAGACTTTTAGATCTTTTGTTACTTTATCAATTTCATCTGAATTCCATGGACCAATACCTAAACATGTTATTGTAGGTTGTTCATGAAATACGGTTAATCCTGAGTCAGTTATTAAAGCATGGGGAATTGGATAAGGAAATATAGTCTCATCCTCTAATTTTTTTACTAGCTCTAATAATTCAGCTTCAGTTTCTACATACAGTACTACTTTTGTAAATATACCGTTAAGCCATTCATCCAAACAAGATCCTTCATTAAATTCAACTGAGTATCTAAAATGTGGTTGTCCCGGTTCAAATGCACCACCTGATACAAATTCACACTTCTCTTTTTGGAACATCTTTAATAATGATCCTAATGAAGCATGACAAACCTGGGCCATCATTTTACCTCTATACTTATCTGCGTACTCTTTAATAACTACTATTACTTGTTTTACTTTACTCATATATTAATAAGGGCATTAAGGGATATATTTGGCATTTTTTCCCCAATAAAATGCTAATCCATAACCAAAGAATTCAAAATAAAGCCAATGTCCTTTTTCATAATTAACTGAGAAATACCACCAAGAATTAGAAGTATTATAAAATCTAATCTTCAGCATAATTTTTAAAATAATTTTGGATTAATA
>DCIB01000012.1 GCA_002315915.1 Caryophanales bacterium UBA1737 | reverse complement strand
AGTGATATAAAATGAAGAAAGTATTATTGATGTGTTTTATGTTAGTTATTGCATTCGTTATGGTTGGATGTAATACAAAGAATAACATCCCTGATATTAAAAATAGATTACACGAAGAATGGGATGTACAATTACCTGACACTACAGAAGAATTATATAATTGTTATCAACCTACTTTTACAGGAAGAGCTTATCAGTATGCAGTATTAACTTGTAATGATGCTGCAATAGAAGAATTAAAGTCATCATTCACATTTCTTTCCAAAAATAGTTCTTCAACTGAAAAATTGGAGAGTTTCTTTAAAATATTGAAAGCTGATAAAAAATATAAAGTAGATGAGACTTATGTTATAGATTTATCAGAAAATTATACGTATTGTGTTTTAAAAAATTCAATTTGGTTAGTTCTAAATGAAAGTTCTACAGAATTGGCTATTTGTATATTTGGATATTGAGGAGGATATTATGAAAAAGAAATTGATTTTAGGACTGTTTGTATGCGTATTAAGTTTAACTTTATCATTAAATATTTCTGTTAAGGCAAACGCTAGCACTAGTGAATTAAGTATTTCACCTATTTTAGTTTCTGTTGAAAAAGTTGATTTAGTTAAAAATCTTATTAGTGATATTGAATTTGATTTAAACGAAAAAGATACTAATGTCATTTTAGAATTATCAACATTTAAAGCTAAATGTCAAGAATTATTATTCACAAATGATAATGAAAATTTAGAAATATTAATTAATGAAATTGATGATATTATTTTGGAATATAGTGAATACAAATCAAATGAACAATCAAGAGGAGTATATCATATGACATATAGTCCGGCTATTGCAGCTATTGCATCAGGATTTATTGTTGCTGGTTGGGAATTATCTGCAGAATTATTATTACATGCTAGAGATAATGATGAATTATATTCTGAATACAATCCAGTTTTTGCAAAAAATGTAGGATATTCACAAGCTTTTCAAGATTTAGCAGAAGATGATACAATTTCAGGGGATTATGCATTTTATAGTCCTAATTTTTTAAATTTTACTAAATATGATGAAGACGCATATTTCGCAATTCATGGATTTAGCTATCAAAAAATGTATTATAATGAAAGCAAAATAAATATTGTAATTCATGATATATATGATTATGCCAAGGATACAGGAGGAGGACTTCAAGCAACTTTGACTAATTTATGCTATGAAGCTCAAATAGCTGGTGTTTTAGTGCCATATTTTGTTGTCATTGATTTAATTTCTTATGGTAATATTCCTTTTAAATACACAATTAATGGTAATAATATATCTATTGATAAATATTTAAGTGATGAGGTAAATTTTATAATTCCAGAATAAATTGATAATCATAATTTATTATATGAAGTTGGCGAATCGGTACAAAAATATACCATTAAAACTATTTCACAAAATGCTTTTAAAAATAGTAATATAAATAGTATAGTTATTCCAAATACAGTTACAAACATAGATTCATATGCATTTGAAGGATGTACAAATTTAGAAGAAATAGAAATACCAGCTAGTGTTCAACATATAGATTCAAGTACATTTGAAAATTGTTCATATTTACAATCAGTAACACTATCAACGAATTTGGTAACAATAGGTTCATCCGCATTTAATGGCTGTGGAAGTTTAGAAAGTATAACAATTCCAAGTAATGTACAATATATTGATGATTCGGCGTTTGAAAATTGTTCTAATTTAAGTGAAGTAATTATTGAAAGAGACATATCAACTATAACTCGAATAGGTGCGGATGTATTTGATGGATGTAGCGATAGTCTTCAAATTAAAGTGCCTAAAGATCGATTAGCTGAATATAAAAACAAATTAAATTGGTCAGATTATAAAACTAGAATTATAAGCGATTCAAATGATTATACAATTATTAATATTAATTGTATAAGTGATGAATTTTTTGTTGTGCCAATTAATACAAAAGAAAAGAAACTTTATAAATTAAATGTTGAATGTGGAAAGATTTATGATTTTTCTTTCCTGGGTGGTAAAGGTTGTTTATATGATTTTTATATGGATAAATTATATTCAAGAGTGGATTCTATTTCTTATTATTTAAACCAAAGAACGTATTATTTTGATATAGAACATGACGATCCTCTTGATGATAGTGATATTAACGTAAATATTACTACTTTTTATGAATGTAGATTAGATGTGAATTGTGGATATAATAATGTTACTAATCATATCCATTTAGATAGTGATAATATTTATAAATGTAAGTTAATATTATATAATACATTAGGTGTCGGATATTTTAACTTTAAAATCATCGAAAAAGATATTAATAATAATGAATATTTTAATAATTTAATTTATCTATATAAAGATAGCGATAGAACAAATTTAATTAATAGTATTGGTAATAATATTAATAATCAAACTGCTAACGACATTGGTAATTTTGTGTGTTATCTAAATGGTAATGGATATTATTATTTGGATATTTATTTAGATACTAATTGCTTGAATGAGCTAAGCATTGATATTACTAAATTTAGTGAAAGTATAAATATTGATTTATTAGATAGTGAATATGGCATTGAAGTAGAAAATGAAGTCATTAATACTAATTTAAATGACTGTTATCTAAAGAAAATAAATTTAAATAAAGCTATGAGAGTAAGATTATCGTTTGACTATGATAGTAGTGATAACTTTAATGTATGTTTAATTAAAGTGAATTCAAATGGTCTAAATACAATTTTATTGTACGATAATATAAATAATATTTCATTAAATGATTATTATGATTTATCTCATGGGACATATTATTTAGGATATTTAAATAAGAATAGCTTAAATAATATAAGTATTAGTGTTGAAAGAATTATAACCGAATATAGTACAAGTAAGTTAATAGCTGATCCAGATATTTATTCACTACATGGTAGTGAAACAAGATTTAATAATGGAGCATATCAAGGAAATAGATTAACAATTGGATTTACTAGATTCTTATTTATTAATAATACACTTGATATTCCATCACAATATACAAAAGATTATTATTTATATTCAAGTAATGAAAGTGTAGCTACTATTTCTCAATTTGGTACAATTTTAGGTTTATCACCTGGAACTACTAAAATAATGGCAGTATATAAAACTAATCCATCAATCGTTTATGTAAAAGAATTTACAGTGGTTGATGAGGTAAGAGAAGATGATTTAGTTATTATTAATACTGATAATATTGGTTATGCAGAAAGTGGGCAATTGTATAGTATATCATTAACTGACACTAATTCTTTCTTTCCTCAACTTTCTTTATATAATTGGAGTGTTGTAAATTCAGAAAATAATTATCATTATAGTATTAGCATGTGGGGAACATTTAGTATGAATGGAGCAGATGTTATTACTATTGAAGGTAGATCAACAATTAATTCTAAATTAGTAATTAGATTGGTTTTAACTGTTAATTAATTTTTAAGAAGCTATTGTTTCGAACATGATAGACTAGTATAAGAAATTGCGAAATCAAGACTTTCTTGAATTCCAATTTCTATGTGGTATTAATGAAAAAGAAGGAATATAGTTGTGGAGTAGAAATACTTCACAACTTTTTTGCGTT
>DCIB01000022.1 GCA_002315915.1 Caryophanales bacterium UBA1737 | reverse complement strand
AAAATGGTTCATCTTTGCCATATAAAATATTATGCTGATTTAAAAAATCAGCTTTTTTATTTAAAAAGTATAAATAATTAACTATTTATTATAAAAATATGAATTATTTACTAAAATATTTATAAATAAAATTAAAACATTGATTTTATGGAATAAATTGCTTAAAATATATAATATAAAGGAGGCAATAATATGAATAAAGAAACTTGGATTAAAAATCGTCATCGAGTAATTAAAAAAATACTTGCGCCTTCTTTTGCAAAAAAATTAAATAAGAAATATGATTTAGATTTAAAACCTATTTATAAGTTAAATGAACCATGTTTAATTATGTCTAATCATCAAACATTAGATGATCAATATATAATATCTACTCATATAGATGGTGATGCTTATTTTGTGTGTTTAGATGATTTAATGAATACACCAATTGTATCTGGTTTATTAAAATGGGCAGTAAATCCAATTCCCTATAAAAAAGGTAGTGTTGATTTAGGAATCCTTAAAAAATGTCTTCGAGTTAAAAATGAAGGTGGATCTATAATAATATTTCCTGAAGGTAATAGAACATATAGTGGAGAAACTGGATACATTAATCCTACTATTACTAAAATGGCACAATTTCTAAAACTTCCATTATTATTTATAACAATAAACGGTGGTTTTAGTGCATATCCTAGATATTCAGGTACTCCTAATAAAGCAAAAATATCTCTAAATTTTAGTGAATTAATTAAATATGATGATTATAAAAATCTATCAAATGATGAATTATATAAATTAATAAAAGAAAAATTATATGTAAATGAGTCAGATGATAAAGTTATAATTAATGAATCTAATAGAGCTGAATATTTAGAAAGAGTAATTTATAGATGTCCAAAATGTGGTATTTCTAAATTTTATTCATATAATGATAAATTTATGTGTTTAAATTGTCAAACTGAATATACATTTAACAATGATAAAACAATTAGTAATTCTAAATATCATACAATATTAGAATGGTATAATTATCAAAAAAATGTTTTATATACTGAATCACTTCATGATATTGATAAAAATGTTCTAATATCTAGTGATAATGTTGGATTTTATGAAATAATACCATATAAATTTAAACATTGTATATCTAAAAAGTGCACTTTAGAATTATATTCAAATAGATTAGTTGTAAGGTATAAAGATAAAGAAATAATATACTTATTTGATAATATTACTTCAAGTGCCGTAATGCTGCAAAACTATCTAAATATCTTTGTAGATGGACATACTTATCAGTTTAAAGATAATAAAAGACTAAATGCATTAAAATATATGCAACATATTTATAAATATAAAATTGAAGAAGGAGTTATAACTGATGATTTCTTGGGAATGTAATTTTTTAGTAAATCAGAATCAAGTAATTTTTTCTGATTATAGTTCTTGGAGCGTATTAACATTAATAGCAGTATTGTTTATTGGTATGATGATTGCTCATATATTAAAAAACAATATCAAAAAACTAAATCAATCATTAATTCCTGCTTCTGTTTTAGGTGGAATAATAATATTATTATTTACTACAATTTATAATTTAGCAACTGGAGAATCTTTCTTTGATTTACCAGCTCTATCTATATGTGATTCGGATGGTAATATTATTAGAACTGGATCTGAAATATTACAAATAATAACATATCATGCATTAGGATTAGGTTTTGTTGCTACTTCATTAAGAAGTAAAACTGGGAAAAATAAGCCTAATTTTAAAGATGTGTTTAATACCGGATGTGTAACCGTATCAACATATTTGATGCAAGCTTCTTTAGGTATAATAATAACAATAATTGTTGCAAAATTTATTCCAACATTAGTTCCTGGATCTGGTGTTATTTTAGCTCTTGCATATGGACAAGGAACAGGACAAGCTCTTACTTGGGGAAATATGTTTCAAACATTAAATCCAGACTTTAATGGCTCAAATTTTGGATTAACACTTGCCGCAATGGGTTTCTTATCAGCTTCTATTGGTGGCGTTGTTTATTTAATGTTACTTAAGAAACGTGGAAAGATAAATACTAATATTGAAGAAAAACTTCAATATACCGTAGATGATATTCAAATTAAAAAAGAAGTAGAAATGACTGGTTCAATTGATAAATTTACTATACAAACTGCACTTGTTGTATTTGTATATGCAGTATCATTCTTATTCATGTATTTAATTGGTCAATTTGTAGGATATGATCTAAAACAAACAATCTTTGGTTTTAATTTCTTTATTGGAACATTATTTGCTATTTTATTAAAATGGATTATTAATAAGCTAACAAAAAAAGGTATTATTAAAAGAAAATATATTAATGACTTTATGATGAATAGAATTGCCGGTATTGCTTTTGATATAATGATTGTAGCCGGTATTGCAGTAATTGATTTAAGATTAATTAAAGATTATTGGAGTGTAATATTAATTCTTTCATTTGTAGGATTAGTATCTACATTATTCTATATCAGATTTTGTTGTCATAAACTATTTCCAAATTATAAATATGAACAATTCTGTGCATTATATGGAATGTTAACAGGTACAGCTTCAACTGGAATGATTTTACTACGTGAAATTGATCCAAATTATGAAACACCTGCTTCAGATAACTTAGTATATCAGAACTTACCAGCAATGTTATTTGGTTTACCACTAATTATGTGGATTGTACCACGTATTGTTAATGGTGGAGATATAGTACTTTATCTAAGTTTAATTATTATATTCTTTATTGTAATGCAATTTATTCAATTTAGAAGCTATATTTTTAAGAAAAAGAAATGATTTTTAATCATTTCTTTTAATTTTTATAGACACCTAAATATTATTTTTGATATAATAAAAACATAGTAAGGGGGTAATTACTATGAAAAAATGGTTCTATAAACAAAATAAATTAGTACAACTATTACTTTTACTTATTCCTATTACTGGTTGGGTTATTGAAATAGTTGTAAGATGGCAAGAATGGTTTAAAAAGAAAAATATTTTAAATTTAATTCTTGCAATATTATCAATACCAGGTCTTGGAGCACTATTCGGCTGGATTGATATATTCTGCATACTATTATTCAATAAATTCTTTTTAACTAAAAAATAAATCAATTATTAGAATAATAATGGCGTATGATAAACAAATAGCTTCTCCGAATGCTATTTGTTTTTTCTTTTTTATTAACGATATAAAGATTCCAATAAAACAAGATAAAACAATGACCATATTAATAAACAATAATGATTCATTTATTGATAATACTAAATATAATTTAATATCTCCAATACCAAATAATTCTTTTTTATATAAAAAAGATAATCCAAGTATTATAACAGATATTATTATTACATAAATAAGACCATCAAAATTAAACATGTTATTGTATTTTTGAATGCAAATTATAGATTTAATTATTTGTATAATAAAAATAAATATTATTGAAAGATCAGGAATAATCATTTTTTTAATATCTACAAATGAAACAAAAATAAAGATACTGATAATTATTATATTAGAATGATGTAAGTAGTCTTCTTTTTGATGAGAATATATTAATAACATTACAAGAAATAAAGATAAAAATAGTATTCCTTCTTTCGAAAATGATCTATAAATATATGTTAAAAATAAAAATATACCTAAGAATATAAATAAAATAATAAAATTCATATCTATATCTATATCAAAAAATGTCTAAGAAATCAATATGATTTTTTAGACATTTTTAATAAAATAAAGACTATCAATTATTGATAGTCTAATGTGTAAGAATAATTGGTCCTTCTTCTGTTATTGCAATAGTATATTCCCATTGAGCTGATAGTTTTCCATCTGCAGTATATATTGTCCATTCATCATCATAATCTAAGAACACTCTATTAGTTCCTTCATTGATCATTGGCTCGATAGTTATAACCATTCCAGGAACTAAAAGCATTCCGGTATGTGGTTTTCCTATATGGAATACAAATGGATCTTCATGCATATTTAGTCCGACACCATGTCCTCCAATTTCTCTAACTACTTTATAACCATTTTTAGTAGCATGATTGTTTATTATATATCCTATATCACCTAATCTAGTTTCCCAAGGAACTATTGAATTCACAGCTTTATCTAAACATTCTTTTGTAACTTTTACAAGACGTTTTGCTTTATTAGATACATTACCTACTAAATACATTCTAGATGCATCAGCGTAATAGCCATTATAGATTGTAGTTACATCAACATTAATAATGTCTCCATCTTTTAAACGAACTTTACTAGATGGAATACCATGACAAACTACATCATTTACTGATGTACAAACACTTTTTGGATATCCTTCATAGTTTAATGGAGCAGGTATTGCATTATGATCTATAGTATATTTATATACAAAATCATCTATTTCTTGTGTGGTCATGCCTATATGAATTATATTTTCTAATTCATTAAGTATTCCGGTATTTATTATACCAGCGTCTTTAATTCCCTCTATTTGTTCCTTTGATTTAATCATTTCTTCAGTTGGAACCAAAATATTATTTTTTTTATATTCTAAAATTTTTGATTCAATTAATTTATAAGCTTCTTTTGACATAAATATTTTTCTTTCTTTTAATATTATAACACTTAAATAAAACAAGAGTATTAAACATGTATGTTTAATACTCTTGTAAATTATAATTTTTTAAAGAATTTTTTAACTTTATCAAAGAAACTATTTCCAACTGTTTCATCAGTTTCGGATAATTCTTTAAATAATTCTTTTTGTTTATTTGATAAATTAGTTGGTGTAACAACTTTAATTACAACAATTTGATGACCAACTTTTTTAGTTATTTGATTATTAATACCTTTATCGGCTAAACGGTATTTATCTCCATTTTGTGTTCCTGGTTTAATTTGCATTTTAACAAATCCAGTTAGTGTTTGTACTTCAATAGAAGCACCTAGTGCTGCTTGAGAGAATGTAATTGGTAATTCTATAACAATATTATTTCCTTCACGAACAAAGAATTCATGGTTTCTTACATGGATATGAACAAATAAGTCACCTTGTGTTCCACCATGATTACCTGCTTCACCTTCATTTGCAACTCTAATAGTTTGATCATTATCTATTCCACCTGGAATATTAATTGCGATATTCTTAGAAACTCTAACTTTACCTTGACCATTACAATCAGGACATGCTCTATTTATTTTTTTACCAGTTCCTCTACAATCAGGACACTCTTGTTCAGTACGCATTTGACCTAATAAAGTATTTGCAACAACAACAACTCTTCCTCTACCACCACATTTTGAACATGTAGTTATATCTGATTGAGAATAAGCTCCTGATCCTGCACATTTTGTACATGTATCAAATCTTGTAAACTTGACTTCTTTTTTTACACCTTGACAAGCTTCAATAAAATCAATTACTAAATCTTGTTCAATATCTCTACCACGAGATGGTCCTCCACGTCTTTGTTGAGATCTTCCTCCTCCAAATATAGAAGAAATAATATCATCAAATCCATCAAAACCACCAAATCCTGATGCTCCGGCACCTCCAAATCCCCCCATTTGAGGATCTTCAGTACCGAATCTATCATAGTTTGCTCTTTTATCTGGATCACTTAAACAATCATATGCAACTTGAATTTCTGCAAATCTTTCATTTGCATTTGCTTCTTTACATACATCTGGATGATATTTTTTAGCAAGTGATCTATAAGCTTTCTTTATATCTTCTTGTGAGGCATCTCTTGGTACACCTAATATTTCATAATAATCTTTTTTTGTTGCCATAGAGGCCTCCTAATAATTATTATTTTTTATCTGAAACGTCTTCGTAATCAGCATTTACAGTGCCATCATCATTTTGTGATGCACCTTGATTTGGTTCTGCACCTTGTTGAGCTGCTTGAGTCTTTTGATATGCTTTAGTTGCGATACCTTGAGCAGCAGTAAGTAAAGCTTCTTTCTTTTGTTTAATAGCTTCTAAATCTGTTCCATTTAATGCATCTTGTAAATCTTTAATAGCTGCTTCTGCTTTTGACTTTTCATCTTCTGTTACTTCATCACCTAAATCTTTAATAGATTGTTCTACTTGGAAGATATATTGACTACATTCATTTCTTAAATCAGCTTCTTCTTTCTTTGCTTTATCTTGGTCAGCATTAGCTTCTGCTTCTTTAACCATTCTATCAATTTCTTCTTCAGATAAGCTAGAATTACCAGTAATAGTAATAGTTTGAACTTTACCAGTACCTAAATCTTTAGCAGATACATGCACAATACCATTTGCATCAATATCAAATTTAACTTCAATTTGAGGTACACCACGAGGAGCAAGAGGAATTCCAGATAATTGGAAACGTCCTAATGTCTTATTATCAGCAGCCATACTACGTTCACCTTGAACTACATGAATATCAACAGCAGGTTGATTATCAGCAGCAGTAGAGAATACTTGAGATTTAGTAGTAGGAATAGTAGTATTTCTAGGAATAATTACTGTTGCAACACCACCTAATGTTTCAATACCAAGTGATAATGGAGTTACATCAAGTAATAATACATCATTTACATCACCAGCAAGAACACCACCTTGAATAGCAGCACCCATTGCAACAACTTCATCAGGGTTAATAGAACGGTTTGGTTCTTTACCAAGTTCTCTTCTTACTAATTCTTGAACACAAGGAACACGAGTAGATCCACCAACTAATAATACTTGGTCAAGATCACGTGCAGTAATCTTAGCTTGTTTTAATGCATCTCTTACTGCATTACATGTTGAATCAACTAAATCTTTAATTAATGATTCAAATGTAGCACGAGTAACATTTACATCAAAGTGAACAGGTTCACCATTATTCATAGTAATAAATGGAATATTAACATTTGCAGTTGTAACATTTGATAATGTTTTCTTAGCTTCTTCAGCTGCAAGTTTTAATCTAAACATAGCTGATTTATCATTTGATAAATTTACACCAGAATTTTTGTTAAATTCTTTAACTAAATAATCAACTAAACGATTATCAAAGTCATCACCACCAAGTTTATTATTACCAGCAGTAGCTAAAACTTCATAAGTACCATCAGCTAAACTTAAGACAGATACATCAAATGTACCACCACCTAAATCATATACTAAAATAGTTTGTTCTTTATCATTCTTTTTATCAATACCGTAAGCAAGTGCTGCAGCAGTTGGTTCGTTTATAATACGTTTAACATCCAATCCAGCAATTCTACCAGCATCTTTAGTAGCTTGACGTTGAGCATCATTAAAATATGCAGGAACAGTAATAACAGCTTCAGTAACTGGGCTTCCTAAATAACTTTCAGCAGTAGCTTTTAAATTTTGTAAAATCATAGCTGAAATTTCTTGTGGAGTATAATCTTTTCCAGTAGATTTAATAGAAACTTTATAATCACTTCCCATATGACGTTTAATACTAAATACAGTATCTAAATTAGTTGCAGCTTGACGTCTAGCGTTTTCACCTACAACAATTTCGCCATTTCTGAAAGCAACAACAGATGGAGTAGTACGCATTCCATCAGAATTTACAATAACAGTGGCTTCACCACCTTCAATAACAGATACACAAGAATTTGTTGTACCTAAATCAATACCAATAATTTTTCCCATATTATTTATTCTCCTTATTTAATTATTTACTTACTTTAACCATTGCTGGTCTTAATACACGGTCCTTATACATATAACCTGTCATTACTACTTCAATAACAGTATTAGGTTCTACACCTTCCTTTTCGATTGTATCTAGGGCCGAATGGAATGCAGGATCGAAAGGTTTATTTAAACAATCTATTTGTTTAACTCCATAATTAGATAATATATTACTAAAACGATTATCAATCATTTTAAATCCATCTAAATATTTTTTTAATTTTTCATCATCTGTTGAAACATTTACAGCTTTATTAAATATATCAAATGTTTCAATAGATTCCATTAGAAAATCATACATAGCATATTTACGATCTTTTATTCGTTCTTCATTCATTCTCTTTTTAAAATTTTCAAGTTCAGCTTGATTACGTAATAATTGATCTTTTAAAGAAAGTATCTCATCTTCTAATTTTTTTACTTTATTAGGTTTTTTCTCTTTAACATCTTTAGAGGAATTCTCCTCTTTTTCATTTACTTCAACTTGTTCTTTTAAATCTTCAGCCATTTTACTCTCCTATTTCATGTTTTTTACTATCGATTCAAGTAACGCAATAATATGTCGATACCTCATACGCATTGGACCATATATAGTTATTGCACCAATACCCTCTTTAGTATCAAAGTATGCAGTTATACTTGAACAATTTTTTAATATATTAAGTTCATGTTCAGATCCAATTTTTACTGATATAGCATTTGTCTCTAAACTACCTAGTGCAGGTAACGGACCATTATCAAACTCACATACAGAATATATTGATTCATCTTTAATAGTCTCTAAATACATTTGAGCTTTATTAATATCATTAAAATCACTATGTGAAAGAATATTAAATTGTGATATTAATTCTTTCTTATCATCAACTAGTTTAGATATATTTCTTAATGAAAATTCTAATATTGCTCTTGCATTAGTCATAAAATCAAAGAATCCATCATTACCAAATTCTAATACTTTAGCATTTTTAAAATCATTTAATAATATATTTTGTAAATTCTCAGATAAATAATCAACTGTCTTTTCTATATCTTGAATATTTAATCCATCTGGTATTGATACTTCGCTATTTAATATTAAACCAGTATCAGTAACTAAAATAAATATACCTTTATGATGTTTTAAACTTATAAATTTAATAAATTTAATTTTTGCATTAAAAGCTATCTTTTCTAATACTACACCAGAATACTTATATCCATCAATAACTTTTTGAATTAACCCCTTAGCAAGGTCTTTTTTAGATAACTTAGTATCATTCATTACAGCTGATACTTGTTCATCTAATTCTTCAATTAATGGTTCAATATTCATAAGTTCATCAACATATAATCTAAAACCTTTTTCTGAAGGAATTCTACCACTTGATGTATGAGTCTTTTCTAGATAACCTAAGTTCTCAAGTTCAGCCATTTCATTTCTTAACGTTGCACTCGAAACACCAAGTCCTTCAAATTCTTTTAAAGAATTAGATCCAATCGGTTCTGCTTCTGCTGATTCAGTATATGCTTCTACAATTGCAATAATGATTCTTTTTTGACGATCAGTCAACATATAATCACCTCTTTATTAGCACTCTTTTACCTTATCTGCTAACATTTTAACATAAAAAATTAGCACTGTCAATAGTAAAGTGCTAATTTTTTAAAATATTTTATATTTTTATTGTAAATATCGATTATTTTTCAAACATTCTTCAATTGTAAATGGTTCATCATGACCAGAATAAACTATTATTTTATTATCTAAATTCTTTATTTTATCTAAAGATGATCTTATAGCAGTATAAGATCCAGTTGGTAAATCATATCTTCCAATAGAATCTTTAAATAATAAATCACCAGAGAATAAATAATTATCAATTAATAATGAGATGGATCCAATAGTATGACCAGGTGTAAACATAACTTTTAACTTAAAATTTTGTAATTCAAGATGTTCATTATCATTTAAAAAATGTATATTATAGTTTGATACATCAATTCCACAACTAATACCAAACAAAAGTGATCCATTCATATGAGGATAATTAAGTTTTTCATAATCTAGTTTTGACATATAAATACATACATTATATTCATTTAATAAATTTATCAATTCTTTAAAATGATCATAATGACCATGTGTAATAAATATACCAAGAAGTTTTCTATTACCTATATATCTTTTAATAATATTAATTGAATTGGCTGGATCTATTACAATACAATAATTTTCATCATATATTAAATAAGTAATTGAATTATTATAATCATCTAAGAAAGATTCTATATTAATCATTATTTGGAATACATCTCATCTAAATTATAAAAAGCTCTTGTTTCTTTTACAAAAATATGAACAATTACTTCATTTAAATCAACTAAAAACCAGTTAGATTCAGTAGTTGGTACATTATTTCTTAATGTAAGACCATCTTTAATTGCATCATCTTTTAAATAATTAGCCGCAGCTTGTGCTTGACGAGGAGTATTTGCGCTAGCAATAACTGCATAATCATAAAATGGAGTTTTAGAAGTCATATCATATACTTTTACATCCTCAACAACTGCTTTATCTAAAGATTTTAATATTTTATCTAATACATCATTCATAATTATATTCCTTTTTATAATAATTAAAAGTATCAATTGTTAACGGAAATATAAAACTATTTGTTTCATTCAAATAATTAATAGTTTGTTTCAATATAAGAAATGCTGCATAATGAATAGAACTTTCAAGCGCTTTTCTTACATTATCAAAAACATAGCCACATCTTCCATCTTCAATATAGTCTGCAACAAATATTACTTCTTCTAGAGCAGTCATATTAGGATGACCAGTAGTATGAAAATATATTGCATTTAATATTTCCTCATCATCTATATTAAATTTAGATTCTGCAATATATTTTCCTACAAAAGAATGTAGTACTTGTGGTGATTTTAAACAATCTTCGATTGATAAAAAAGAATCATTTTCTTTTAAAATATTAATAGAATCATCAAATGATACATATTTTGCTATATCATGTAAAATAGCAGCTGTTTTTAATTTGTCTTCATCTATTTTTAAATCATATAATTTATTTATATAAATAGCAGCATCAACTACACCTAATGAGTGATAATATCTATTTTTAATTACATTATTAGAAGTAAAATAATCTTTTACTTTTAAAACTAACAAATCATAATTCATAATACACCTAAATAATAGTATCTATTAAAGATATTTTTATATCTTTTGCAACATATACTTTAATTTTAATGTTAATACCAGTTATATGAATAAAACCTAAACCAGATATAAATAAATCACTTGAGTTAGATATATTATATATTTCTTCTTTAAAATTATTTATTTTTTCAAGTTCGATATCATTAATAGGTGGCATTAATAAGGTTTTAACATTTTTACTATAACAATCTGTTGCATTTAATGTCTTAGTTCTATGTAAATATAATTTATTTGAAACATAAAAAGAAACATTTATTTTTTCACCTTCAAAAAAATCTACACGTGCAAGACCACCTAAAAAGATAGTTTGATCAGAATTTAATTGGTATGTTCTTGGTTTTATATATGATTTTGGAGATAATATTTCTTGAGATTCATATGATAAATAAGCACCATATGAACTATAATTAATAAATCCTGGTGTATCAATTAAAAACTCTTTGTCTAAATACGGTACTTTGATAAAATCTAAAGTAGTTTGATATTGTGAAGAAGTAGTTAACATTGTTTTAGATTGCGAATACATTTTCTTTACAGTATTAATAAATGTTGATTTACCAGTTGATGCACAACCTAAAACATAAGTATCAATTACTTCTTTGTTAGATAGAGATATTTTTGACTTTAATTTTTCTATTTTATTTAATACTAAGTCTATATTTTTATTTTTCAAACTAGACATCATAACTACACTTGATAAATTAATATTATTAATTGAAGATAAATGTCTTATATATTGTTCAATATTATGTAAATGAACATCCTTTGGTAAAATATCTATTTTATTAACACAAATAATAACAGGATTATTACCAATATGTTTATCCATATTAGGGATAAATGAGGATTCGATATTTAATACATCAACAATTAATAAAATAATAGATTTTGTATCTTTTATAATATCTATTTTATTATAATAATCTTTATTAGAAAGAATTGGATCAAAATGTTTACCATAATGAATAATGTTATAACATCTACTACAATAAGATTCTTCACCAAGAGATGATAAAATACTTGATTCTATAAACCCTGGTAATGATTTATCAATTGATTGTAATTTTACACCACAACCACAACATTTCATATTTAATAATCCTTTCGTATAATTTTTTCAATTTTATTATACTTATCTATATCATTCTTTTTGATAACATTTAATAAAATAGATTCTAACAATCTATTAAATAATGTATGAATTCTTTCAGATGATTTATTAATAGGAGATACAAGTATTGAAGTAATACCTATTTTATTAGCACATACTATATCTGTAATAATTTGATCGCCTATAAAAACAATTTCATTTTTATTTAAATTATCTTTTTTAATCAAACTTTCTATTTTAAATTTAAAAGGTTTAAAAGAATGATAAATAAATTTAATATATTTTAATCTATTTTTAACTTCATTAAATCTTTTTAAATGATTATTAGATAATAAATATATTAAATATCCTTCATTATATAAATTTTCAAATAGTTTTATATAATCATCAGTTGGAAATACCGTATTATAATCAATAACAGTATTATCTAAATCAAAAAATAATATTTTTTTATTAATTTTTTTATATTCAATATCTAATATAGATTTAAAAAGATATGTAGGGGATAATAAATCTTTCATAATAAATATTATATCAAAATTACGTGATATTTTCTTTTGATAAGAAATATCTATATTTAGTGATATAATTTATATATAATAAGGAATTAATTTATGAATAGATTTGATAGGACAATATCACTTATAGGTGAACTTGCTTTTAATAAATTATCTAATTCCAACATCTTGGTTGCGGGATGTGGCGGAGTTGGTGGATATGTTATTGAAAGTCTTGCAAGAGCTGGTCTTGGTACAATTAGTATTATTGATTATGATATTATAGATATTACTAATATTAATAGACAAATAATTGCTTTGGAATCAAATATAGGAAAATTAAAAATAGATGAATTTGAAAAAAGATTAAAAGATATTAATCCATTAATTAATGTCATAAAATATAATATAAAAATTGATGATGATACTATTAATAAAATAGATTTTACTAATTGTAATTATATCATTGATGCAGTAGACGATGTGAATGCAAAAATTCTATTAATAAAAAAATCTAAAGAATTAAATATAAAAATATTATCATCTATGGGGACAGCAAAAAAGACAGATCCATCTAAATTTAAAATATCAGACATTTCTAAAACAGAAGTATGTCCTTTAGCAAAAAAAGTGAGATTAAAATTAAGAGAATTAAATATCAAAGATGTTAAAGTATTATATTCAACTGAAAATATAAAAGATATTAATACATTAGGCACTTTATCTACAATTCCATCGATTGCAGGACTTCTTATATCTAACGAAGTAATTAAAGACATAATAAATGGCTAGTTTTAAAACTAGCCATTTTTATAATTTTAATAATAATTTTTTAACTATTTCTAAAGATTTATTTGCTGAATCACTACATAACTTATAATAATCAAATTGATTATTATTACCAATTACATCACTAATAGTTCTAATAATAATAAAATTTACATTATTTGCATAACATACTTGAGCAATTCCACCAGATTCCATATCACAAGCTATTACATCTAAATCAGAAAAATAATTATTTAATAAGTTATCTACATAATTTTTATCTGTAACAAATTGATCTCCACTCATGATTGTACCAAATATTAATGAATTATCTATTTCTTTCATTAAATCAGATAATGAATTATCAAATTCAAAATATCTTGGATATCCTTGTAACTGTCCATATTCAAAATGCATTAAATCTTTAGTCATATCAACATCAGAATATATAATTTTACTACCAATTATTGTATCTAATGTATGAACTTTATCTTGTGTTCCACCAGCTATACCGCTATTAATAATTAAAGTTGCATTATAGTGTTCAATCATAATACCAGTAACAATGCTTGCGTTTACTTTTCCTATTCCTGCTTTAGCAAATACTATTGTATAATCTAAGTATTTTGCATGATAAATTGATTTATTTAAAATAATATCCTCTTGTATATCATTAACAAGAGGAATAAAATTTTTCATTTCAATATCTAAAGCAAAGACTAATCCTATTACTTTATTTTTCATTATTTAGAATCTTTAATCTTTAATACTTTAACTTCGAAACGATCACCGTTTTCAGTACGGAAGTTTTTAACTTCTCCTTCTTTTGCAAATAAAATTGCTTTTCCTAAAGGTGATTCATAACTAATTTTATCTTCAAGTGGATTAGCACCAATAGAAGTTAATACTTGGAAAGTATAAATCTTATCTTCTCCTGGTTCTAAACCTGTTAAATATTCAACTGTAACAAATTTAGTTAAGTTACCATTATTGATATTATCATCAATAATTTCAGCATATTTGATCTTATCTTCTAATTCTGCTATTTCTTTTTCAATTTCTGCTTGACGTTCTCTTGCAGACTTATAATCAGCATTTTCAGATAAGTCACCTTGACCACGTGCATCTTGAATATCTACGATATTTTTATCACGATCAGCATATAATTGAGATAAACGTGATTTAATCTTTTCATAATCTTCTTGAGTCATTAAATGTTTTTGCATAAATAATATCTCCTTATAATCATCAAAAATATTATAACAAATAAATATAATTATTAGTTATTTTTTACTTTTCTAATCATATATGAAGTTTTAACTTCATACGGCATATTTATAATAATATGTTCTAATGGATGATTTGCATCAGTTATAAGCTCACCATCATCTTCTTTTATCATATAAGTTATCTCAAATGGTAAAGTTGTATAAAATGGTGTAATAACTTCTACAATATCTCCTATTGAAAAATAATTTCTTTGTTCAACTAGACATAATGATTTTTCAATATTATAACTAATTACTTGAGCAACATATTCTTGTGTTGGCATTTCACAAAAAGTATCATATAATTGTTCATTAACACTAGGTAATCCCTTAAAAAAACCAATTGATGTAATTCTATTTTCTCCGCGTCTAATTTCTTGATCAAATTCCTTAATTTGATCAATATTTAATGAATTAGTTTTATAGTATTCATCTATTGCATGTCTATATCCAGATACAACACATGCTAGATAATATGAAGATTTCATTCTACCTTCAATTTTTAAACTAGATACTCCACATCTTATAAGATTAGGAATATATTCTATTGCCATTAAATCCTTAGAACCCATATTATAAAACTTATTATCTTTATTAATCTTAGTATTATTTAAATATAAATCATAATTCCATCTACAAGAATGTGCACATCCTCCACGGTTAGCATCTCTATTAGTATAATGATTCGATAAAACACATCTTCCAGAGAAACTAGCACACATTCCACCATGTATAAATACTTCTGTTTCAATAGGAGAATTACAAGTAATTGAAGATATTTCATCCATTGTACATTCTCTAGCTAATACTATTCTTTTAGCACCTATATTTTTCCAAAAATTAATAGCTTTACTATTATAACAAGACATTTGTGTTGAAACATGAACTTCAACATCTTTAGCATATTTTATAGCATTTTTAATAATAGTAATACTAGATGTTATTATTGCATCAACTTTTATATCATTTAGATATTCTAAATATTCAATTAATCCATCAAAATCTGAATCATGAGGAATAATATTCATTGTAACATATACTTTTTTATTTAGAGAATGAGCATAAATACATAATTCTTTTAAATCATCTAATTCAAAATTAGAAGCTCTAGCACGTAGAGAAAACTTTCTTCCACCAACATATACTGCATCAGCTCCATATGATAAAGCAATTTTTGCTTTATCAAGTGATCCTGCAGGAGCAAGTAATTCTATTTTATTCATCTGTTACCTCCTTTTTAAGAAGTACAGATTCTATACCATATGCTCCTTTATATACATTCTTTAAATTAGAATTAATATTATTATTCAATTTATCTAAATTAAGTGTATCAATATATTCGTTATAGTACTTAATAATATTTAAACTATCAATATCGCTTAATCCATTTAAATGTAATATAATTGTTCCATTAAAAGATGATTCATAAAGTTCATCTGATAAATAATAATGAAATGGTTCATATATTTTGCATCCCATTTTATTTTCTTTAACTGGATATGGAACATCCCTTTTTTCTTCAACTAAAGAATAATTATCTAAATAAGGATCATTATTAATATGTTCATGAATAAAATAATTAGTAAGCAAACATCTTCTTGAATAAAAAATTACATTTTGACCAAAAGCATCAATCATTATTTTATTATTATCGATATTGTTAATTATTTGTATTAATTCTTTTGAACTAATTTCACTAGATACACATACTTTGTTAAATATTTGTAAGTATTCATAAATATCTTTAGTATTAGTTAAATAAGTTGATGCACGAAATACTGCTTTAGAAGAAATATTTAATTCTGTTAATAATTCATATAATCCAAAATCAGAAAGAAATATATATTCAATATTATCTAAATCAATATTAGATAATATTTTTTTAATTTCTAATAGTGAATCATCATTATATAAACATTCTAAATCAAGACATGGTTTTTTATTATAAGAAATTATCTTTTCAATGATAGAATTTAAGTCTTCTTTATTTAATACATTATCATTAAAAGATAAATCTTTTAATGATAATGTTATATAATTAACATTTTTAATAGATAAAATATCATTTATATTATTCAAAGAGGACACTTCAACACATATATTCATTAACTAGCCCTCTTTCTTATAATAGCAAGACCATCACCACTATCAATAAAATCAATATCATAATTATTATTATTTAACATATTATGATTAAAATCATCAATCTTTTTAACCATACTTCTTAAGTTTTTAGATAAAGAATTAATATCTTCAATAGTATCGTGAAATACAATATTATCGCAAAATATAATACCAGTATCATTTAATAATGGACTAAATTTATCAAAAAATTTTTGATATTGAGCTTTAGCAGCATCAATAAAAATCATATCATATTTAGATAACTTATTAATATCTATTTCTAAAGCATCTTCAAAAAATACATTTATTTTATCAGAATAAGAAACTTCTTTAATATTTTTTATAGCTTCTAAATACATTGATTCGTTTCTTTCAATAGTATCAACATAAACATTATTATCCATTGATGCAAAATATATACTTGAATATCCTATTGCAGTACCTATTTCTAATATCCTATATAATTTATTAGTTTTTATATAATTACCAATTAATACTAATGAATCTCTTTGGATAATAGGAACTTTATATTCTTCAGCATATTTTCTTAATTTCTCTAAAAATTCATGATTAGGTTCTATTATATTATTTAAATTTTCTAAATATTTACGCATATTTATATTTCCTTAATATAAATATTATACTACATTTGACTATTATATTCTATATCTTTAATGGGCCATAAAAAGATGAGTAAAAATAATATTTTTTAAATTTATAATACAGTCTTATGCTACCTAAATATTTAGTGTTTAATAATGTATATCCTAAAGTGTTAAAAGTATTAATAGTTATATTAGATGGAAAATTATACATATTATTATATCCATTCATTGCAATACTTATTAAAGGATTACAATTTTTAATAAATTCCAAACTAGATGATGTACTAGATCCATGATGAGATACTTTTAAAATATCAATTTTATATTTTTTAATTTCATCTTTTAATAAGTTTTCCCTTTCTTTTTCAATATCTGCACAAAATAATATATTTAAATTAAATACATTAAGAATAAAAACTAATGAATCATTATTAATATCATTTAATTTTTTGCTTGGAGATAATACTTTTATATTAAAATATTTGTTATTAATATAATCACTTTCTTTTAAATAAGAAATCATTATATTTTTATTAATTGCAAAATAATCATTATAACCAGTATCTAAACAATTCAAACATATATTTTTTACCATATTCTTTTCTAATAACTTTTTTGTATCACCAATATGATCAGAATCAGAATGAGTAAGTATAAGTAAATCTATTGTATGTATACCTTCTTCTTCTAAATACTCAATCAATCCAGAATCTTCATCTCCAGTATCAATAACTATACAGTAATTATTAACTACACAAACAGTAGATTCTCCTTTAGACAATGATAAAAAAGTAATTGAATTATTAACATTAATTATTGTTATAGAATACCAAGAGATAAGTATTATTAATAATGAAATAATACTAGATAATTTAAGTTTTTTATTTGTTGAAATAACTAATAGTATATACAAAAAATAAAATAATATAAATAATAATTCACTTGGATATGGAAATGTTATTGTTAAAATATTTATTTTATTTAAAATATCACTTATAAATATAAAAATATTAATAAATATTTTAGGTATAAATTTTAAAAAAGGAATTAATCCTATAATACAAGATGGTAATAATAAATAAGATACATAAGGAATGAAAAATAAATTATATATGATACTTAATATATTAATACTAGAACCCATTAATGAGATTATTGGAATAGATATAATTGTACTAGATAGTGATATTAAGGTATTATTTATAATAAATGATTTAAAAGAATTATCTTTTTTTAAATATTTAGATATAATTAAAATTCCAAATACTATTATATAAGATAATAAAAAACTAAAGGATAATAAATAACATGGATTAATAAATAATACAATTGATGCATTTAACAATATATTTTTTGGTGGTGAATGATAACTTATATATTTATTTAATACTTTATTAATGAAAAAACTAACTATTACTCGTAATATTGATACCATAAATATAGTTAAACAATAATAACTTACAAGAACTATTAATACTATTATATCTTTTGTTTTATCTTTTAATTTAGTTTTTTTTAATATTAAATATATAAATGAATATACCAGTTCCATATGTAATCCAGATATTACAAATAAATGTGATATTCCTAAATTACTAATAGATGATGATAAATCATCATCCATTAATGTTTTATCTCCAATTGTAAGACACGAAATTATAGATGAATATTTATTTTCATACAAATTACTAATATAATTTAAAATATTAAAATGTATATTATTAATATTAAAGCTATGTTTTACTACTTGTAAATCATTAATAGTAATTTTTCCAATTATATTTTTATTTTTTAAATACGTATAATAATTAAACCCCTTAAAAGTTTCATTTAAAGAGACTTTTTCTATAGTGCCTTTTATTAAAATATAATCACCAAGTTTAATATTTTTAAACTTGGTGGAATTCGAAACAAAATTATATATACCTTTTTTTAAATATAACTTATCATAATCATCATAATGATCTATATTTTCTACAAAATAAGTATCGTCAATTTCTTTATATTGATAATTATTAAATACAATTTCTTTGATAACTAATCTTGTAATTATAATTAAGATAATAATACTTATAATAATAAATACTTTTTTATTTTTTAAGAATAAGTTAATCAATAAAAGTACTGGAATAAATAAATAATAATATTTTTCTTGAGTGATACTATAAATAATTGTAATTACAATTATAATTACACTTATTATTTCATCATATATTAAGTTAAACAGTGATATAATCTTTGATTTTGTTAAAGACATTTTCACCTATCCCACTTACATTTTTTATATCTTCTATTTCATTAAATGGTCCGTTATTTGTTCTATAATCAATAATCTTTTGAGCAATACTTGTACCAATACCATTTAAAGTAGTTAATTCCGAAATTGATGCAGTATTTATATTAATTAAATTATTATTAGTTGTTGTATCTTGATATAAAGAAGGTATTTGCTTCATACAATTTTTTGTTAATACTTCAGATAAATTTATATTACTTAAATCAGCAGTATCTTTTAATCCACCAGCTAAAATAATTACATCATATAATGTTTTTCCTTCTTTAATAGAATAAATTCCTGGTCTTATTACTTCACCTTTTAAATCTATTAATATATTTGATGAAGAAACATAATTTGTAGAATTTTCATTATAATTATTTGAAAATGAAGTTTCATCATCACAACTACATACGATAAATAAACTAAATACTAAATATAAAATAAATATAATTCTCTTCATAATATATCTACCCTTTTACTATAATATTTATGAATATATATTTATTTTACTTTTACGAAATAATAGACCACTATTTATTAAATAGTGGTCTATTATAAGTCTATTTCTTCAAATTCTATATCATTTATTTCTTCAGTTTTATTATCTATTTTATTTAAATACTCTTTAATCGAAATACCTTTTGGATTAAAACTATCGATAAAATGTTCTTTTAATATAGTGTTACGATCATTTTTAATTTTTGTTATACCTCTTTTTAATACATTTATATCACCCATCATAATAAGTTTTTCTTTACAACGAGTTATTGCGGTATAAATAAGTTTCTTTTCAAGCATTATAAAATGATGTGAATCAAAAGGTATTATTACACATTTAAATTCAGAACCTTGAGATTTATGAATTGATATTGCATAAGCAAGTGATAATTCTTCTAATTCTTCTATAGTATATTCTACTTGTAATAAATCAAATGATACAACTAATCCATTAATTATATCTGAATCTTTTTTATATAAAAAGTTCTTAATATAACCAATATCACCATTCATAATTTGTTTATCAGTTCTATTGATTAATTGGATTACTTTATCATTAATTCTAAATCTTTTTAATCCGGTTTTATATTCTCCTAAATCATTAATTGGATTAACTAAATCTTGAATTGCAAGATTTACATCATTTATTCCACATCCTACTTTATACATAGGTATTAATATTTGTAAATCATTAATTTTTATTCCACTTTTTAATGCTTTATCATAAACATCTACTACTCCTTGTAATAAAGAAGTATTTTTAATATTAATAAATGTTCTATCATCTAATTTTTCTAGGATGTCTTCTGGAATAATACCTTCATTAATGGAATGAGCTAATTTTATAATTGAAGAATTTTCTGCTTGTCTATGTATTTTTGTTAATCTAACAGTAGTTATTTCTTTAGAATCTATTAAATCTTTTAATACTTGACCGGGTCCTACAGATGGTAATTGATCAACATCTCCAACAATTATAATTCTAGCATAATCATTCATTGATGTTATAAGGGTAGATGCAAGATCAGTATCCATCATTGATGCTTCATCAACAATTATTAATCTTGCTGATGTTTTATTATACTTATTATATTCAAAAGAATATCCATCATAACCTAAAAATCTATGAATTGTAGAAGATGGCATAGAAGTTGCTTCATTTAATCTTCTAGAAGCTCTACCTGTTGGGGCAAGTAATGCTATTTTATCTATTAAATTATTATTATCATTATTTAATTTAAAATATATTTGAAGTATTGCATGAATAATAGTAGTTTTACCAGTACCAGGACCGCCTGTAATAATTACAATAGGTTCTGTAAATGCTTTTTTTATAGCAATTACTTGTTCTTTATTATAATTAATATCAAACTGTTTTTCTATTTGGTTAAAACATTCATCAATATTTTTAGTTGAATATTTTTCAATATTATTATTTTTTAATAAATGTGATAACGACTTAGCTAAATCAATTTCATTTAAATATGAATAATAATTAAATATTCTTTTTGTAGATTCTTCTACATATAAGTGTTTTGCATCATGTTCTTCATATAAGTATTTATTAAATATATTAATATCTAATTCATTATCGACTACTTTATTAACATGATGATAAAAATCATCATATAAAACATAACTATCACCAGTAGAATTTAATAATTCATTTAATACATATTGAAGTAATGCTTTAACTCTTACTTCAGAATCTTTTTTTATACCTATTGATAATGCTAAAGAATCTGCTTTTTTAAAGCCAAATCTTTCAACAATCGAGATTAACATATAAGGGTTCTTTTTAATTTCATCAATATAATTATTAAAATTGTTTTTCTTTAAAGAATTAATTATTTTATTAGAAGTTTCAAGTGTTACATAATTATTCATTAAAAATACTAAAGTATTTTCTATTTCTTTATCTACAGTAATCCCTTTAATAATTATATCCTTTTCTTTATTAGTAAGTTTTAACTTATCTAATACAAAAGGATCTTTTTTTATTTTAGTTAAACAATCATTCCCTAATTTAGTGCAAATCATTAAAGCTTTTTTTTGACCTATCCCTGGAAATATATCACTAGATAAATAATTTATAATACCAACTGATGTATCTAATCCACATCTTTCTACTTTATTAAATTTAAATTGCATACCATAAGTAGAATGTGTTACAAATTCACCAGTTAATTTATATTCTTCATCTTCTATAGGCTTTCTAGGCATAGAACCAACTATTATTATAGAATCATTTAATGAAGATGTCTTTTCGATAACAAAATTTAAATCTTTATCAGAAATTAAAAAAGAGGCTACAGTATAGCCTGTATCTTCTTTGTAGTAAATTATTTTTTTAATACTACCTGATAAACTATCCATAGTGCCTCCTATTTATATATTAATATTGTCTTAATACATCATTCATATAAACTAAATCTATTATCCCACCACCTAAACAATATTCATGATCATATATTACACATGCTTGACCAGGAGTTATTGCTTTAGTAGGAGTAAGTGTTCTTACTTCAAATGTATCATTATCAATTATTTTAACTTTTACTTCAACATCTGATTGTCTATATCTAAATTTAGCTGTTAAATTATCATTTTCTGTTGGTATTTTATTAATAAAGTTAGCTTTTTTAACTATTACTCTATTAGCATATAAAAGATCTGTTTCTTCACCTTGACCAACAATTAATTCATTCTTTAATGCATTTTTCCCGCATACAAACCAAGCTTCTCCAGGACCACCAATTCCAAGTCCATGACGTTGTCCTATTGTATAATACATTACTCCATCATGTTGTCCTACAATATTACCTTTAGTATCTACAATATTACCAGGATTAGCTGGAATATAATTCATTAAAAATTCTTTGAAATTACGTTCTCCAATAAAACATACACCAGTAGAATCTTTTTTTGTTGCAACAGGTAATTCATAATCTAATGCAATTTGTCTTACTTCTTTTTTAGTAATATCTCCTACAGGAAATAAAGCATGACTTAACTGTTCTTCTGATAATTGTGATAAAAAATATGATTGATCTTTAGAATCATCTATTCCTCTTAATAAATAATGATGATTATCTTCATGGATTACTCTTGCATAATGGCCCATTGCAATATAATCAGCACCCATTTTTAGTGATGTTTCTAAGAATGTTTTAAATTTTATTTCTTTATTACAAAAAACATCTGGATTAGGAGTTCTATTATTCCTATATTCTTCTAAAAAATAAGAAAAAACTCTATCCCAATATTCAGTTATATAATCTACTTTTGTAAGTTTTATCCCTAGTTTATTAGCTGTAGCAAGAGCATCTTGATAATCTTTTTCTTGAGGACATACTTCATCATTAATAGTTGGATTGCCAAGTAAATCATTATTTTCAGCACTATCCCAGTTTTTCATAAACATTGCTTCTACATCATAGCCTTTATCTAAAAGCCTAATAATTGATACAGCAGAGTCTACTCCACCAGATAAACCTACAATTACTTTTTTCTTATTTTCCATAAGAATTACCTACTTTTTTAGTTCAAAAATTAAATCTCTAAGCTGCATTGCTTCTTCGAAGTTAAGATTCTTTGCAGCATCTTTCATTTTTTGTTCTAATGAAGCAATTAATGATTTCTTTTCTACACTAGATAAGTTATCATAATCATCATTAGATATAAATTTCTCATCAACAGTATTATTATCTTTTAATTTTTCTATATCTTTAATAATAGTTTTAGGTGTAATATTATGAATTTTATTATATTCAGCTTGAATATTTCTTCTTCTAGATGTTTCTTTTATACACTCTTTCATAGAATCAGTCATATTATCAGCATAGAATATTACTTTACCATTGGCATTTCTTGCAGCTCGACCAGTTGTTTGAATTAAGCTTCTGGTACTTCTTAAGAATCCTTCTTTATCAGCATCTAATATACAGATTAAACTAACTTCTGGAATATCTAATCCTTCTCTTAAAAGGTTAATACCTACTAAACAATCATAAATTCCCATACGTAGTTTTTTAATTATTTCTAGTCTGTCTAAAGCTTTAACTTCAGAATGTAAATATGCCACTTTTATGCCTAATTCCTTTAAATATCCAGTTAAATCTTCGGCCATTTTAATAGTAAGAGTTGTAATAAGAGTTCTTTCACCTTTTTTTATTTGTTCTTTTACGTCAAATACTATTTGATCTATTTGACCATTAGTTGGTCTTACCTCAATTAGAGGATCAAGTAATCCTGTTGGACGAATTATTTGTTCTACAACTTCTGAACTTCTTTCTATCTCATAATCACCTGGTGTTGCGGAAACATAAATAACTTGATTAACATGATTTTCAAATTCTTCAAAGTTAAGTGGTCTATTATCAAGTGCAGATGGTAATCTAAATCCATAATTAACTAATGTTTCTTTACGAGATCTATCACCATTAAACATACCTCTTACTTGTGGTATTGTTGCGTGTGATTCATCTATTACAAGTAAATAATCATTACCAAAGAAATCTATTAATACAGATGGTGTTTCTCCTTTAGATCTTAAAGCTAAATGTCTTGAATAGTTTTCTATGCCAGAACAAGATCCAATTTCTTTTAACATTTCTATATCATACATAGTTCTTTGATGAATACGTTCTTTTTCTAATAGTTTTCCTTCTTTTTCAAAGAATAATTCTTGTTCTTTTAATTCTTCTTCGATTCGACGGATTGCTTCATCCTTCTTTTCATCAGACAACATAAAATGTGATGCAGGGAATAATGTTACAATATTAGATTTTTTTAAAACTTTTCCTGTAACACTATCAAAGCTTACAATAGATTCTATTTCATCATCAAAGAAAGTAACTCTTATAGCGCTAGTAGATTCAGAAGATGGTAATATATCAACATTATCACCTTTAACTCTAAAACTACCTCTACCGAATTCTATTTGATTTCTTAAGAATTGCATTTTAACAAGTTTTTCTAGTAATTCATTTCTAGATAAACTTTCTCCAACTCTTAATACGAGCATATATTCTTTATAATCTTCAGGATCTCCAATACCATAAATACAAGAAACAGATGCAACAATAATAGTATCTTTATGTTCTAATATCGATTGTGTAGCCGCATGACGCATTTGATCTATTTCATCATTAATTGAAGAATCTTTTTCAATATACATATCTTTTGATGGAACATATGCTTCTGGTTGATAATAATCATAATAAGAAATAAAATATTCTACATAATTTTCAGGAAATAATTGTTTAAATTCAGCATATAATTGTCCAGCAAGAGTCTTATTATGGGCAAGAACTAATGTTGGTTTATTTACATTTTGAATTACATTAGCAATAGTAAATGTTTTACCAGTTCCTGTTGCTCCTAAAAGAGTTTGTTCTTTTACACCATTTAATATATTATTAGTTAATCTTTTAATTGCTTCTGGTTGATCACCAAATGGAGCATATTTAGATACTAATTTAAAATTATTGGGCATTTTCCTTCATATATACGACATTAGATGGATTTTTTGGATCGTATAAAATAGTTATAAATTGTTCTTCAGATTGAGAATATAAATAAGAATAAATTGTTGCAGTTACAAGTTCACCAGCATTTGTTCTAAATTCAATCTTAACTTCTGCTTCTTTTACACCTTGTGCATTTTTAGATTTAGTAAATTTATAAGTTTTAACTTCAGCTGCACCCTTTATACCATATTGTTTTAAATATTGATTAGCATAATCAGGTCCCATACCATTTAATCTTTCTTTAATATATGAGAAAGACATAAAGTACATTACAAAGAATAATACTAAATAAATAACACTAAAACATTCTGTAGGAGTACCTTTTGCATAAGTATCAAAGTTTTTAGTTACATCTAAGAAAGGTCTTGCATAACCCCAAGTTAAACCATTAACACTCATTCCACCTACTTCTACATTAGTAAGAACCATCATAAGTGAATATACAAATAAATATACACCAAGACCAAGCATTAAGAAATCAGTAAGTAATGGAGCAAATTGCATTGCAATAGTTTCTCCTTCTAGATAAATTGGGAAACATGTAACTTTTGCATCATCTTTACAATTCTTAAAGAAAATTTTTACATTTTGTCCTTCTTTATAGAAATCTTTTACTTTTTTAGCATTAAATTGAAATATTTCATTAAATTTAACACCATTATTTGGTGAAACAAAATCAACCTTTACATATTCACGATTTTTTTCAGTAATAATTTTAGATATAACACCTTCTGCATAAGCAGGGTTTGCTTTAATGGAAGCTGTAGCTTTATAACTTCTTATAATGTTTAATATTAAACTATATAAATAAACTACAGTAAATCCTCCAGTTACAATAATAAATAATAAGTTAAAAATAAAATTCATAATAATTTTCTCCTATTTATGATATGTTTTATGATTAATAATCGTAAATGCACGATATATTTGTTCAACTAATATTAGACGCATTAATTGATGAGGAAAAGTAAATTTAGAAAAACTTAAATGATAGTTACTTCTTCTAATTACTTCATCACTTAATCCATTAGATCCTCCAATAACAAATGTAATAATACTATTACCATATGTTAATTTAGAATCAATTAATTTTGATAATTCTATTGAATCTAATTCATTACCTTTTATCTCTAAAGTAATGACATATTCTGTATCGTTAATAACATTTAATATATTATGCCCTTCTTCAGATATATTTTTATCTATATCAAATGTATTTACTTCTTTAACTTCAATAATTTCAAATTTAGAATAGGCATTAATTCTTTTTTGAAATTCATTAATTCCTTCTTTTAAAAACACTTCTTTAATTTTACCAACACATACAATTTTTATCATTTAGTCACCATTAATATCATACATAATTGTTTTATATTGATAAGCAGCATCTAATGTAAAAGGCAATTCATTATTAAATTCATCTTTAATAGTGTTTAACGCAATAGAAGGTTCATTACACTCTTCAGATAAATGAGCAAGTATTACATGTTTAGTATGTTTAGATACTATCTTCTTTAAATGATGAGCACATTGAACATTGCTCATATGTCCATTATCAGATAAAATTCTATTTATTAAAAAATAAGGTCTTCCACTATTTTGTAATAACGTTACATCATGATTAGATTCAATAAGTAATGTATTTACAAATGATAATACTTTATAATATTCTTCAGGAATATAACCTGTATCAGTAATAGATGCAAATGTAATGTTATTATCAGTAGAAATATCTCTTAATACAAACCCCATACAATATCTTGTATCATGACTAAGTCTTATTGGAAGGACTGATATATCTTTTATATTATATAAAAGATTTGATTCAATAAATTCATGTGGATAACACTTTAATGAAGTTTTCAATTTATATTCTGCATCACTAAATGTTTCTTCTTTTATATAAAGAGTTGCTTTAGTTTTTGATAAGAATGTTACTAAATTAGAAATATGATCTGTATGTTCATGAGAAACAAATATTGCATCAATTAAATCTAAATTAATATGATAATCATTTAAATATGATTTAACTTGATTATATGCAATTCCACAATCTATTAAAATCTTTGATTCTTTTGTTTCTATATAAGTACAATTACCCTTAGATCCACTACCTAAATTAATAATTTTCATATAAATACTCTTTCTTATCTAATTTAATATTATATCAAATATAACCTTCATATACAAGAATTATATGAAAATGGTATATAAAAAATAGGACCAATTGGTCCTATTTTTAATCTGTTAATGCCTTTTTATAAATGTTAATTAATTCTTTAACATTAGTTTTTAAATTACCTGTTAAATTATCAGCAGCACTTAACATATTATCATAAAGTTTAATAGTGGATTCATCTGAAGATACTAAATCAGATAAAGTATAAGTATATGATGATTCTGCATCACTAAATGAAGTAACTACTGCATAAGTACAATAATTTTCATTTTCTTGAACACCAAGGAAAAGAGAATTAGTGTCATTTGGATAGAACATATTAAAAATAGAGAATATCTTTACTTCTTCAACTAATGAATCGGAAACTACACTATATTTAATATAACGGTATACTGGATCAAAATCTTTTCCATCAAGTACTACTTCCGAATAAGTTGTTCCATCAAATGTAACTTCATTTGATAAAACATAATCATTGTAAGTAATAGTAATATATTTATATAAATATTCATAATAATTAAAGATTTGATCATTTGTGATATGAGTCATATCAATTGATGTAATTGATTTACTTAATTCAGTTTCTATCTTGATATTTGACATATCATTAAATGATACAATATTACCATTTTTATATAAACGAACTACTTCAGTTACATATTCATCAAATGATTTAACATTACGATAATCAGTATAATTATCCAATAAATCAGCATTATATAAATCTCTTACCTTATCTAAAAGGGTAATTATTCTACCACCTAATTTTATTGCTGGATTTTGATCATCATTTGGAAGATCATCTGCAACACCATCATTATTAGCATCATAATAAGCTTTTATAAATGATACAGTAAGATTAGTTGGATAACCGTTTAATAAAGTACTTAAAGATTCAAGATTTAATTCAGAATCAATTAAATATTCATTATTTGATGCGTTAACACATTTAACACAAATATGATTTATATCATCAGTTCCAAATACATGATCAGTATAATCAGTATTATCAAGTATTGCTAATGCTGTTGTATCAGTAATTTCTTTTGTACCTGCAGCATCATAATACCATTTATCAGATACTTTAGTTAATTTATAAGTTGATGCATAATTAGAATCAACTAAATCAGGTAAAGCAACAAATGAATAATTATTTGCTGTTTTATCAGCAGCACTTTCAAAATATTTAATAATTAAATAATACTTGATAACTACAGAAGTAGTAGTTGCTTGTTCCAAGGCAGTAACATCTGCTTGTTCTAAATCATCTAAAGCTATTTCAGATGATAAACCTTTATTTATATACCAACTGTCTCCAGATTTAGATACTGCACAAGCCTTTAATACATCATTTGTATATTCTGTTTTACTACTTGTTACAAGTGTAGAACCAAGTGCATATGGTAAATAATCAGGACTAGTATATCCTAAATAATCTCTTACAAAGTTTTCCCAGCCATATTCGCAATCATAACCATAATCTTCATATTCATCATCTTCAAAGTCAGCTTTAACATCAGTTACTGCACTATCATAATAAGTATCACGATATTCATCTTCATCAGCATCTTTATCTTCAACTGTTACATATTTTCCATTATCTAGTTTTATTAAATCAGAATGATTTAAATATAATACAGCTTCAATCCAATCAGATACAAACGATACTTCGAAATGAGATTTTAATAATTCATACATCTTATCAGCAGTAATTTTAACTTCTTCACCATTTATTTTATAAGATGCAATCATATCTTTAGATTCATCAGTAGTTGTTGAAAACTTATCATAATCTGTAATACTTAAATCTTCATATACACCATCATATGCATAAACATAATTAGTTTCTAATCCTTCATAATATATCTTTAATGAAGCATTATTTCTTTCTTCCATAGCTGCTTTACTCATTAAATAATCTTGAGTAGATAAACTTTCAAATTCAGAGAAAATCATTTTTGTATATAATGATTTTTTAACAGAATCTTTCATTTTACCATTAGTATCAAAATCATCAGCAGAATAACCTTCTTTATAAGATCCAGCAGTATAGTTTTTAATATACATGATAAATACTTTATCACTATCAGCAACACAATATGAAGTATGTTCACCTGTTGCAGTAAATGTTAAAGCTTTATTATACATAGTGTTAGATAAAGTTTTTATGTCGCTTAAAGTATAGTATTCAGCATCACTTGGTCCATGGTAATTAGATGATGTTGAAAGATAAGTATTAACATCTCCGTTTGCAGCATATTCAAATTCTGCAACAGAATTAAATGTTCTAATTAATATTTCATATGATTTATCATTACGACAATTAGCATCATAATAGTCATTATAATCATCTTCTGAGAAATGTTTTGAATTTGTTGATGATTCTTTTTCAGCATCTTCATCATTTTCAATTATTTCATCACGATAAATAATATATGCAGCAACAAATTTAGCAAATTGTTCTTCATAATAAGTAACATAATAATATTTACTATCTGAATCTTTTGATAAATTCATTTTTAAAATCTTATCATATTTAGCGTCACCAAGTGAATCATCAACTGCAGATGTGATACTATCATTTAATCTATTCTTTAAAAGAGTCTTTTCTTCATTGGATAAAATATCACTTGATACAGCATCAATTTTATCTGTGCCAATATAATCCTTAAATATATTTCTATCTACTTCATCACCTAATATAGATACTCCATATTTAGCAAGTAAATAATAATATACATCATTATTAGTTAATTTAAATCCTGCAATATTTAAATACTCATTATCACCATTAGTTAATGCTTGATATTCAGGATATTTATAAGAATCATCTTCTTCTTCATCACAAGATGCAAGGAATGAGAAAGATAATAATGCAATTAAGCAAATAAATAATTTATTTAATTTTTTCATATTATTTTCCCTTTCCTATTTATTATATTCTGCTAGGCAAATGTCTAAGAATTCATCAAATTTAGCCTTTGCACCATCTTTAGTAAATGTAACTTTAGCTGTATCATTCTTAATAGTAGTTACAAGTGTTTTAATAACTTCATAAGAACTATCTAAATCAACCTTAATACCACTTGATTCATCAGCACTACAATACCATTCTTTTAACCATGCTAAATCATTTTCATTAAATGTAACTTCATCATTAGCTGAAATGTTATTAGTAGTAACATAAGTACAACTACGTAATAGATTATTATATAAATCAGTTAAGAATTCATAATATACAACTTGAGAATCATAAATTGCTTCATAAGTTGTACCAGCATAAGTTTCTTTATATTCTTTTGCAGAATCTAGTGATTCTTTTGCTTCATTATAAGTAAGTTTTAAATAATATGCATCAATTAAATCTTGATAATTAGCTGGTTTTTCATCAGTTTTACCCATTTCAGTAACAAATATCTTATGATATCCATATGAAGTTTCAAATAAGCTTGAACATACAGCTAATGGATTATCAATTTCTTTATTATGAAGAGTAGGATTATTATTATATAAATCTTTACATACAGTTGCAAATTCTTCTACAATACTTGATTCATCAGTATATTCTGATGCACTTTCTAAATGAAGTTGAAGACCAGCTGCTTTATATTTAGCAAAGAAGTTTGCTTTATATACAGAATCAGTTGCTTCATCAATGGCAACAGTTGTATCATTATCGCATTCATTATAAACTTTAACTAATGCATTTAATTGATTATATAATGTAGTTTCACCAGTTTCATTAACCTTAGAAATAAGAACATTTACTAAATCATTAGCAAGATTTAATTGATTTTGAGTCCAATTATCTGATTCAGCAGTCTTTGTAGAATCATAATTTGGATCAATTTGAATTAATAAATTAACAACAGTTACATCGAAATGTTCATCTATTGCATCATCTAAGTAAGAAGTAATAGTAGCATCTTTAGTTAGAATTTCTTTAGAATATAATTCATATGCTAAACGATATAAAGAACCACCAAATGTTGGACTAGTTAATAGTTCTTGATCAGTATATGCATTAAAATAATCTTTAATAAAATTACTCCATCCATAATCTGATGGGAAATTAGGTACAAAATAACTAGATAATGATGAATATGTGAAATATCCAGCTTCAAAATTCTTTTGGAATGAATTTAATTCACCAGTTAATAATGCACGATATATTTCTTTGTAATTATCATTTACTAAAGAATTAGTATAAGTATTATAAATTGGGTTATAGTCTTTATTAGAAGTTAATATATAATTTCTAATTAAAGAAGATACTGTAGTAGATGCATATTTAGCTTCTAATACATCAAATAAATCTTGAGCAGTAATTTCTACTGTTGCTTTTTTATCAGAAGTATTAGCTTTAATTTTAGCAACAACTTTCTTTTGGTTATGTTTAGTTTGATTAAATTCATCATAATCAGTTTCTGAAAGTGTTGTTCCAAAGAAATAATCATAATTATATGAATAAATAGCTTCTAAGAAACGATCATAAATTTCAAATCCATATTCATTTCTATGTTCATATACCATTTTTGCAATATTGTTATCAGTATATAAATCTTCTTTCATCGAAGCTATGATTTCATCTTTTAATGCATTATTTTCAGCATCAGTTCTTCCACTAGCTGGATCAAATACTGTTTCACCATCAACAACTGTATATAAGTTTTCTGGTAATTCATCAAAATTTATTAGTAATATAAGAGCATAATAATCACCTACAGATACAGGTTTAATTGTATATGTCTTATACATATTTTTATAATCATTAGGAATATATAATGTTGCACTTTGTTCAATTACTTCTCCTGGACATAAATAAGCATCTAATGCAGAATAAGTACTCATTAAATCTTCAGTCCATGAAATATGAATATTTTCATTAGCATCTTCTTTATCTAATAAAGATTGTTTTACATTATATCCCATACATGCATCTATTGCTGAAGGAGTATAGTTTGGTGTAGCTTCTATATCAGCAGTAGCAGTTGATGTTTCAAATGTATATGTAGTTACATCATCAGTTGTAGTTGAAGTAACTTTACCCTTAAATTCAAGGGCTTGCGAAATAGATTGTTCAATTTTTTCACCATCTTTTTCATATACTGCATTTATATTTATAGTAGCTTTTAATGTTTTTGATGATGATGTTGCGGTAAATGAAGAATTTTTAACTTCAATTTTTGTAGTAGTCTCAGTTGGATTAGTTACAGTAAAACTTGAAGAAGATTTTACTGAATCAAAATTTAAAGTAATAGTTACTTTATCAGCAAATCCATTATTAACATTAAATTCATAAGTATTATTTAATGTAACATCATTACCAAGTTTAATACCTTTTAAAAAGTCTTGAATTAAGGCAGCAGCTTTATATGCTGTTTGATTCTTTAATTCAACGCTTTCAAAATCACTTGTAGCAATTGAGACATTTTGATATCCATAAACTTCATTATACATTTTAATAAATGCAGCAAGAACTTCAGAATAATCCATATAATCACTATCTTCAAATTCATCTGTATAGTAGTTATATGAATAATCAACCCATCCATTTTTACTTAATAGATCAGTAGTAGTATTAATACCAGCTCTAGCCATTGCTTTTAAAGCAGCATTATATGATGTAAATGGTATGTATAATGCATATACAGTAGATGAATAATTATTATCATAATAGTATTCTAATGTTTTAGAATAATTATCATCATCTTCATCTTCTATTAATTCAACAAAACTTCCATCTTTACCATATTCAGAAAAGTATTCATCTAAATAAGCAGCTTTTGCCCATTCTCTTCTAGCATATGAAAGTTTATATTCTTGTAATAACTTTTCCCATGCTTTAGAAGACATAATATTATTAATAGTAAAATTATATTCAGCAGGATCGCCTGTTTTATTAATTAAGCATTGATTAGCTTCAGCTTTTGTTATTATATTATTCAAGTTTAAAGAAGTAACAACATCATTCCAAGATTCAGCAATAGTTTCTAATTCATCTTGCTTAGTTGAACTCCATTCATGATCAATACCTAAAATAGCATCTAAAACATAATCATAATATGCATTTTTCTTATTTAAATCATCAGCATTAGTAGAATCAATTAAAGCTTGAATGTTTTCTACTTCTGTTTTATAGATTTTAGAATCAACTAAATTTATTAATTCAGTTAATCCATAACAGTTATTCATATTAGATGCATAAGAGTTTTTCATTGTAGTATATAATTTGTCATAAGTGATATCATAATCACCATATGATGCATATACTTCGTCAGCATTATCAACAGTAGGAAGTCTATCATTACCTTTTTTAATTAAAGAAATTGTAAGTGTAATAAGTAGAATCAAAACTATTCCAATACCAACAGGTAGTATCTTTTTTAACATAAATTCTTAAATCCTTTCAAAAAATTGGTATATTATGCGTAATTATAACAATATTATTATATAAAAAAAGGCCTTTTATTTCAAAACGTAAGTTTTGAAATATAGGCCTATTTTATTTTTTTTAATTTATATTATCTCAAATGTGAAATTTATGTGAAGTTTTTTATAGTTTAGGAACATACAAACTCTTACGATTTAGCGATCCAATAGGTGAAGTTTGCATTCCTTTATCAGTTTTTACTACTTCGGGAGATATTGATGCCATTCTAGAATCAATTAAATCAATGTAATGAAGAGCATATGCTTCCATAGTTAGTGGTTCTTTTGGTGAACCAAATTCTAATTCTCCGTGATGAGATGCGATAAGATGAGAAATCATTCTATATTCTTCTGTATCTAAAATAGCTAATTCTTTTGCTTTAACAGATACCATTTGAATACCTATTACAATATGTCCTAATAGGTTTCCATCTTCTGAATATGATGGAGACACACTTGAATTTAATTCTTCTGTTTTGCCTATATCATGAAGTATTACACCTGAATATAATAAATCTTTATTAATTCCTGGATATAATTCTATAAGAGTATCTGCTAAATGTAGCATTGTCAATGTATGATAAGCAAGTCCAGATAAATAATTATGATGCATACTCATTGCTGCGGGATATTCAAAAAATTTTGATGCAATATCTTTTAATATTTCAATACATAGATTAGATAATGTAGGATTAGAAATCTTTTTTAAATATGATTTAATTTCAGCTACAATTTCTTCTTTTGAAAGTGGTGCCGATTTAATAAATTTAGATTTATCTACTAAATTATCTGGTACAGATTGAATTTTATTAATAACAAATTGTTTTATTTCACCATATTTGTTTACATGAGCATTGAAATAATAAATATTAGATGCAGAAACATTATTTGCTTCAACAATATTACAATCCCAAACTCGAGCGTCCACACTTGTATCACCATCAGATAAAGTTAAACTATAATATGATGCACGATTAGCAGTATAACGTTTTTGCATGTTTTCAATTAATGCATAAAACTCTACATCATCATTAATATTCATATTAATAAATTTTTCTTGCATTAGATAAGACCCCTTTCTTGTAAAACTTTATATTGAGAAGTTGAAAGTAAGAATTCTTTTGCATGATTAGATGCTTCCTCTTTAACTTGATGACGTTCTACTGCTGATAAATCATATAATGATTTTTCATCATTTAAATATACTCTTTGTAAGAATTTATATTCTTTTTCATATTTTTCTTTTAATGAAATAATCATATCATCAGTATAACTAATAGGATAATCTGGTTCTTCATAATTAAATATTTCATTCATTTCATCAATTATCTTTAATGCTTCTTTTTTTAAGAATTTATTATAATTTGGAACATCGCCATTAATAACACGTTCTAATAAAATATTTAATATAGGAGTTACTCTTATACTTCTTTCTCCATTTAGCAATGCAACTAGTTCTAACTTAGTAAAATTCAATTCTCGAACATTAGTTATAACTTTACTATTAGATAATTTCCTAATACGATTTGCTTGTGAACGATATTTTGATTTATATATTTTAGCTACTTTATCACAAGATAATAGTATTTTTTCTCCAATATTATATACAATCATAGGAGTTACTGTTTGATTTAATAATAATCTTGCTATTAATAAATGTTCAGATACATCAATTTGTTCTTCTTCGGTCATAAAAGATGCATCAGGAATAGAACCTATATTTAAGTATAATAAAGTTAACCTTTCAACATATGTTAATTCTTCATGTTTACATAATTTTTCTACTAATAATTGATAATCATAATTAGCTGCAAATAAATCATTTCTAGAAATATATGTTAATACTTTTTTACCATTTGGCATTTTTAGAATAGTTCTAATAAATGATGCCATATGTAAACTAGATAAATGACTAAATAATTTATAATGATGATTAATAGATCTTAATAATTGTTTATTAATATTAAAATCTAATTCAGCCCAATATTTTAATGCTCTAAGCATTGTTGATGGATTATCTTTAATTATAGAATTAGCGTTAGATACTAAATTAATTTCTTTATTTTTTATATCTTCAATACCATTATATAAATCGTTTATTACTAACTTAGGACTCATTACAAGGGCATCTAAAGTAAATAATTCTTTTTCTAATGCATCAGCAATTTTCTTATTATAAAATTCAGTTTTATTTTCAGGATTTATATCTTGAGAGAAAGTTATAAATGAATAAATAAAACCATCTTCTTTTAATACAAGACGTCCTTTTTGATTAATTAAATTTGGTATTGTATTAATTAATAATTCTGGAGAAGCTGTTGTAATAATAGAAAACATATTAGTTTCTTTATTCATTATTAGATTTCTAACACATGATCCTATTAAATATGATTCTTGTAATTTTTTTAATAATTGTTTTAAGATATTTAATGCTTTATCAAAACCTTTATAGGATTTTGGATTTTTAATTGCATATTGGTTTAAATATGTTGATCCATCAATTGTCATATTCTTCTCCTTTCTAAATTAATTAAATTATATATTTTTTAATTATACATTAAATCTAAATTCCATTATATCGCCATCATTTACGACATAATCTTTGCCTTCAAAACGAACTCTACCAGCTTCTCTTACTTTTAATACTTCTTTATATTTCATAAGATCGTCATATGAGTATGTTTCTGCTTTAATAAATCCTTTTTCAAAATCTGTATGAATTATTCCAGCACATTCTGGAGCTTTCATTCCATCTTTATAAGTCCATGCACGACATTCTTTTTCGCCAGCAGTAAAGAAAGTTCTAAGTCCAAGCATTGCATAAGACTCTTTTACTAGTTTATCAATACCACTTTCTTTAATACCTAAATCTTCTAAGAACATAAGTTTTTCTTCCTTATCAAGTTCAGATAATTCTTCTTCTATCTTAGCGGATATTATTACTACTTTAGAACCATCTTTTGCGGCATATTCTTTTACCATATCAGAATACTTATTTCCATTACCTATAGATGATTCATCAACATTACATACATATAACATTGGTTTCATAGTTAAAAATTGATAATTTTTAATAAATTTCTTTTCTTCAACACTTAAGTCAATAAGTCTTGCAGGAATCAAATTTTTAAATCCTTCTTTTAACTTTAATAAAATATTATATTCATAAGTAGCTTCTTTATCAGTTTTAAGTAATGCTTTCTTTTCAATTTTAGGTATTCTATTATCTACCACTTCTTCATCTGCTAGTATTAATTCACAATTAACTACATCAATATCATCTACAGGATCAACTTTTCCTGATACATGAGTTATGTTTGAATCATCAAAACATCTTACTACATGACATATTGCATCAACATCTCTAATATGACTTAAAAATTTATTACCAAGGCCTTCACCTGATGCCGCCCCTTTTACAAGTCCTGCAATATCAGTAAATGAAAATGTTGTATGAACTACATTTCTTGGATTAAATATTTTACAAATATTATCTAATCTTTCATCTTCTACTTCTACAATACCAACATTTGGTTCTATTGTTGCAAAAGGATAATTAGCCATAAATGCATGTTGTGCAGTTATCGCATTAAATAGTGTTGATTTTCCAACATTAGGTAATCCTACAATTCCAGCTGTTAAACCCATATTTAATACCTCTTTTTTTCTTGTAATTTATTATAACATATTTTATAAGATAATTAAAGATATTCAAATTAAGGAAAAAAATTAAATTTTTTATTGTTAATAATAAAATAAATATTTAAATTTGTTAAAATATATGTATTGATTTTGGAGCTATTATATTATGAAAAAAGCTTTTGATAATAAATTATATTTAAAAATTCAAAAAGAAAAAATAACTGAAAGAATAAATCAATTTAATGGTAAACTATATCTTGAATTTGGGGGAAAATTATTTGATGATTATCATGCATCTAGAGTATTACCTGGATTTGAACCTGATAGTAAAATTCAAATGTTATTAGGGTTTAAAAAAGATGTAGAAGCTATTATTGCGGTTAATTCTTTTGATATTGAAGCTAATAAAATAAGAAGTGATAATAATGTATCATATTCTAATGAAGTAGAACGTTTACTTGATGCTTTTAAAGAAATTAATTTAAATGTGGCAGGTGTTGTATTATCTTTTTATCATGAATCAAATATTGTTAAAGCATTTGAAACAAAATTATTAAATAATAATGTAAAAGTATATCATCACTATCAAATTGAAGGATATCCAGATGATTTATCAAAAGTATGTTCAAATGAAGGATTTGGCAAAAATGATTATATAGAAACAACTAAGAGTTTAGTTATCGTAACAGCCCCAGGACCAGGTTCTGGCAAAATGGCAACATGTCTTTCTCAATTATATCATGATTCAGTAAATGGAAAATTATCTGGTTATGCTAAATATGAAACATTCCCAGTATGGAATTTATCTATTAATAATCCTGTTAATATTGCATATGTATCTGCTACAGTAGACTTAAATGACTTAATAATGATTGATCAATATCATTTAGAAGCATATGGAACATATGCTACAAATTATAATAGAGATATTGAATCATTTCCAATTCTAAAAAATATATTTGATAAGATTTATACTCAATCTCCATATAAATCACCTACAGATATGGGTGTAAATATGATAGGTTTTGCAATAAGTGATGAGGAAGAAGCTTTTAAAGCATCTAAAAATGAAATCATTAGAAGATATTATCAAACATTAAAATATCATTTCTTAGGTCAATATAAAGATTCTGCTGTAGAAAAAGCTAAAGCTATTATGAATAAAATAGGATTAACTACTGATGATAGAAAATGTGTTAAAGCTTGTCTTAATAAAGCTGAATTAACAAATGTTCCATCTATGGCTATAGAATTATCAAACAATAAAATTATTACTTCAAAAAGAAGTGACTTATTACAATCAAGCGCTGCATTAATACTAAATACTTTAAAATATTATGCTAAAATCGATGATTCTATTCCTCTTATATCAAAAAGTGTTATTGATCCTATAATTAATTTAAAAGAAAATGAACTACATCAAGCAAATCCAAGACTTCACGTATCTGAAGTATTATATGCACTTGCTATTCAAGCATCAACTAATCCATTATCAGACCTTGCTTTAAAACAAATTCCAAAACTAAAAGGATTACAAGCACATAGTTCAGTTATTTTAGATGAAGCAGATTTAAAAACTTTAAAAAAGATGGGAATCGATGTTACTGAAGAACCAGCTACATATGCACATCGATTATATGTAAAATAATGACAAAATATTTTTATACAATAATAATTTCAGATAAAGATCCTAAAATTAATGGATTAGATTATGAATATATAAATTCTATATTTACTCTAGTAGATGAAAACTATATAAAAGTCGGTAACGAAGTTATAGAATTTACATATTTAATGTATCAAATAGATAAATGTACTGAATATGATATTACTGATTTAATGTTAGAAGATAATAAACCAATTGTTAATTATTATCATCAAACAATATTTGAAAATATATTTTGTTTAGATAAAGAAAATATTAAAGAACAAATAGAATTAATATTAGAAGAAATATAAAAAGATCTCAAAATTTTGAGATCTTTTTATATATTAAATAACCTATTAAAATTATTAATTACTTCTTCTTGTACTTCTTCTACACTAATATTTTTAATATTTGCTATTTTAGATGTAATTAATGGAATATATTTTGGACCATTTTCTTCTCCTCTATAAGGAGTAGGAGTAAGATATGGTGAATCAGTTTCAGTTAATAAATATTTTAAATCTATTTCTTTTACAACATTAGGTAAATTTTTGGCATTTTTAAATGTTACAACTCCACCAATTCCTAATAAGTAATTCATTTTAATATATTCTTTTGCAAGTTCTAAACTTCCTGAATATGCATGAATAATACCACCAAGACTATTATTAAAATTATTTTGTAAAACATTAAATGTATCTTGATCTGCATCTCTAGAATGAATAATAACAGGTTTGTTAAGTTTTTTTGCTATTTCTAATTGTTTAATAAATCCATCTAGTTGTTCTTCATGTGTAGTATCATCCCAATAATAATCAAAGCCAATTTCACCTATTGCAATAACTTTATCATTTTTCGCTAGATTAAATAATTCATTATAATCATTATCATTTATGTTTTTTAAATTACAAGGATGAATGCCTACAGCACAATAAAAATTATCATTAAGTTTAGATATTTCTATTGCTTTTTTACTAGATTCTATATCCCAACCAATAATAATCATTTTTTTAACATTATTTTTAAATGCATCAGATATTACTTCATCTAAATGAAGTAATATCTTTTCATCATTTAGATGAACATGTGAATCAATATAATATAAATTATTCATTACTTTATAAACATAGCATCACCAAAAGAAAAGAAACGATATTTTTCTTTAACAGCTTCGCTATATGCTTTCATTATTAAATCTTTTCCAGCAAAACTTGATACTAACATTATTAATGTTGATTTAGGTAAGTGGAAATTAGTTATTAATGCATCAACAACTTTCCAATTATATCCTGGATATATAAAAATATTAGTATCTTCTGTGCATTCTTTAAATGTATTATATTTTGTATAAATACTTTCTAATGTTCTTATAGATGTTGTTCCTACTGCAACAATTCTTTTGTTATTTTTAATTGCTTCATTAAGTCTTTCTGCAACACTTTTATCCATATGATATTTTTCTGTATGCATTATATGATCTTCAATTTTTTCGACACTTACAGGTCTAAATGTACCAAGTCCTACATTTAATGTTACATATTCTATCTGAACACCTTTATTTTTCAATTCATCTAATAACTCTTTTGTAAAATGTAATCCTGCAGTTGGTGCTGCTGCACTTCCATAGTCTTTTGCATATACTGTTTGATAACGGGATTGATCTTTTAGCTTTTCATGAATATATGGTGGAAGGGGCATTGTTCCTATTTTTTCTAATATTTCTAAAAAAATTCCATCATATATCATTTCAAAATGACGCATTCCATCATCTAATTCTTTTATACATTTTGTTTTTAATAATCCATCATTAAAAGAAATTATTGTACCCACTTTTACTCTTCTAGCTGGTTTTGTTAAACATTCCCATATATTATTGCCTAAATCTTTTAATAATAATACTTCTATAAAAGCATTTGTATCAATTTTATTTCCATATATTCTAGATGGATATACTTTAGTATTATTTAAAACTAAACAATCATTTGGCCCAAGTTCATCAATAATATTATAAAAATGTTTATGTTCTAAATTATTATTATTTCTATCTACAATTAACAATCTAGACTCGCTTCTATTTGATAAAGGAGTTTGAGCTATTAATTCTTCTGGTAAATAATAATCAAAATCTTCTACATTCATCTTATTTTTCCTTCTTATTTATATGTTTGTATGCTTTATCTGTTGCAATACGACCTTTTCTACTTCTTATTATAAATCCTGCTTGTAATAAATATGGTTCATTAACATCAATTAATGTATATGTATCAAGTCCGAGTGTTGCTGCAATAGCATTTATGCCAACTGGTCCTCCATTAAATGTATTAATTAAACAATTTAAATATTTATTATCAATTATATCTAATCCATCATTATCTATATTTAACTGATTTAATGCATTTAAAGTAATATCATAAGTAATTTTAGAATAATTATTATATTGAGCGAAATCTCTTACTCTTCTAAATAACTTATTAGCAATTCTTGGAGTACCTCTACTCCTAGATGCTAAAATATTTGCAGCTTGATCATCTATATTATACCCTAAAACACTTGCAGTTCGCTTAACAATGTATGATAATTCATCACAATTATAATAATTAAGTGGAAGTATAATACCAAATCTATCTCTTAATGGTTTAGAAATATCGCCTGTAAGAGTAGTTGCTCCTACTAAAGTAAATGGTGGTAAAGATATTTTAACAGTTTTAGATGATAATTGTTCATTTACAACAATATCTAATTCATAGTCTTCCATTGCATTATAAAGCATTTCTTCTAATACTTTAGGAATTCTATGAATTTCATCTATAAATAAAATATCATATGGTTCAAGCTGAATAAGAATAGATGCTAAATCTTTTGCTTTATGAATAACTGAACCTGTTGTAGATATTATTTTTTTATTCATTTCATTAGCTATTATATTTGCTAAAGTAGTCTTACCAAGACCTGGAGGTCCATATAATAATGTATGATCAAGAGATTCATCTCTTGATAATGCACTATTAATATATATTTTTAACATATTAACAGTATTTGTTTGACCAATATAATCTTTTAAATACATTGGTCTAATAGATAAATCATTATCTTCATATAAGATTAGATTATTATTATTTTTGTTCAAATTATTTATCTCCTAAAATATATTTATATAATATGCTATACTCACTTAAAAAGGAGGATATTTTAAATGTTTAATTACTTAACTGGGAAAGTAATAAGTGTTAATCAAAATCATTTAGTATTAGATGTTAATAATATAGGCTATGATATCGAAATACCTTTATCTAAAAATATAATAATTGATAGTATTATTACAATCTATACTTATTTTCAAATAAAAGAAACATCTTTATCGATATATGGTTTTAATAATATAGATGATAAAGATACATTTATTAATTTAATAAGTGTTAAAGGATTAGGTCCAAAAGGAGCTTTAAAAATACTTAGTTCCTATACATCTAATGAAATCATTGATGCTATAAATAATCAAGACATTAAATTCTTTTCACAAATACATTCTATAGGAATAAAAACAGCACAACAAATAATCATGGATTTAGAAAAGAAATATAAAAAGAAAAATGCAAATAATAATAGTTTATTAAAAGAATTAAAAGATTCTTTAAAAAATCTTGGTTGTAGTGAAGATGAAATTACATCTATTATTGATAATCTAGATATAAACTGTTATTTAGATATAGACGATTTATTAATTGATGCATTAAAATTAATTAAAAAAATGGATTTCTAAAAACGAAATCCATTTTTTCCTTTTCCTTTACCTTTATGAGGTTTTGCAGGTCTTGGCATGAAACTTTGTGGTGATGTCATTTTAGATGGATCCATCTTAGACATTTGTAACATTTGACGTTTCATATCTGCAAATCTTTTTGTTAATGCATTAATTTCTTGATAAGGTCTTCCAGATCCTTCAGCTATTCTCATCTTACGAGATGTTGAATGCTCAATTATATCTGGATGTTTTCTTTCTTCCTTAGTCATTGAAGATATAGCAACTTCAATATATGTAAATTGTTTATCATCAATATCAACATTTTTTATTTGATTAGATACGCCAGGTATCATTCCAAGTAAACTTTTAATTGATCCCATTTTTCTAATCATTTTAATTTGATCTAGAAAATCATTATATGTAAATATACCTTTTTGAAGACGTTCCATCATTTTCATGGCATCATCTTCATCGATATTAGATGTTGCTTTTTCTATTAAAGATACAACATCACCCATTCCAAGAATTCTTTTGGCCATTCTTTCAGGATGAAATAATTCAAGTTCATCGATGTGTTCACCTACACCAATAAACTTTATTGGTATATTGGTTAAATATCTTATAGATAAAGCTGCACCACCTCTAGTATCAGAATCAAGTTTAGTTAATATACAACCTGTTACTTTTAATAAATCATTAAATGCAAGTGTTACATTTACTGCTTCTTGACCAGTCATTTCGTCAATACATAACATGATTTCATCAGGTTTTGCTATATTTTTAATATCAGATAATTCTTTCATTAATACTTCATCTATTTGTAATCTACCTGCAGTATCAATAATAACTAAGTTATATCCATTATCATTAGCATATTTTAAAGCATTTTTAGTAATAAAAAGAGGATCTTTATTTGATTCTTCACTATACACATCACAATTAATACTTTTACCTAATGTAATAAGCTGATTTATTGCAGCTGGTCTATATACATCACATGCTACAAGTAATGGTTTTAAATCATTATTTTTTCTTAGATATGATGCAAGTTTTACAGCATGAGTAGTTTTACCAGAACCTTGCAAACCACACATTAGTATTACACTTGTTGAATTTTGTTTTAAATTAATAGGTGTTGCTTCATCACCCATTAATTTAACTAATTTCTCATGAACAATTTTAACTACCTGATCTCCAGGAGTTAAACTTTTCATTACTCTTTCACCAAGTGATTCTTCTTTAACTTCCTTTATAAAATCTTTTACTATTTTATAGTTTACATCAGCTTCAAGTAAGGCAACTCGTATATCACGCATTGCATCATCAATATCATTTTCATATAACTTACCACGTCCAGTAAGACGTCTTAAAGACATCTGAATTTTTTCAGATAATGTTTCAAGTGGCATAATAAGTTACTCCATTTCAGTTAATTTATTTAAAATTTCTAAACCTTTTTCATCTAAGTGTTGTTTTAATTCATTATATAATACAGATCTTTTATTATTTAGTTCAAATAAATGAAGTTTTTCTTCATATTCTTTTAATAAAATAACAGTCTTATTTATATTATCCCAAACTGCATTTTTACTAACGCCTTCACTATCAGCAATTTCTTGTAAAGAATAATCTAAATTATAATAATCATCAAAATATAATACTTGTTTTGAAGTTAATAAATTTTGATAGAAAGAAAATAAATTAGATAAGTATACTTTTTCATTTATTTCATCCATATTAAAGACCTTCCACTAAAGAATTTAAATAATCATCTAAATCAAAATCTTCTAAATCATCAATTGATTCACCTAAACCAACTAATTTTATTGGAATATTGTATAAATCTTTAATTCCAATAACAATTCCACCTTTACTAGAACCATCTAATTTAGTAAGTACTACTCCTGTAATATTAGTTGTTTCCATAAAATGTGCTGCTTGAGATAATCCATTTTGACCAGTAGTTGCATCAATTACAAGTAAAGTTTCAGTAGGGTTAGATCCAGTTACTCTCTCAATTACTCTATTCATCTTAGATAATTCATTCATTAAATTAGTTTTAGTTTGAAGACGACCTGCAGTATCACAAAGTAATATATCATATGATTCATTTATAGCCTTTGTTAAAGCATCATATATTACACTTGATGGATCTGTTGCATTATGATCTAAATAAATATCACAATTAATTCTATTAGCCCATACTTCTAATTGATCTATCGCACCAGCTCTAAATGTATCAGCTGCTGCTAATAATACTTTTTTACCATCTTTTATAAATCTATTTGCAAGCTTTGCAATAGTAGTAGTTTTACCAACACCATTTACACCGACAAACAAATATACTGATAATCCATTTTCATTAATATTTAATTTAGAACTTATTTCTTCATTATTTAAATAGAATTCTTTTAATTTAGTTAATACAAGTTCTTCAATGTTTTCAGAATTATTTACATTTTTTAATCTTTCATCATGTTCTAATTCATCAATAAATTTTAAAGTTGTATTAACTCCGACATCAGCCATAATAAAAATATCAGTTAATTCTTCAAATAAATCATCATCAAGTCTAGTTCGTCCACTTAAAGCATCTTTTATTTTAGAAAAAAAATTTGCTCTTGTTCTAGATAAGCCAGTTGAATACTTTTTATTCTTAACTTCTTTTTTAGAAAATAAACCCATATCTTATACCTTTTATTATTATTAATTATTATACATTATAAAATGTCTTTCTTCAAGTTCAAAATGTAAAAAGTTGGATGGATTACTCCATCCAACTAATCATATTTATGTATTATCATAAATATAGGGGATATTTTATAATTAAAAATTACTGGGAATAATTTCTAATTACATATAAATTGTAGCATAATTTTATTTATCTTGCTTCTTATTAGTTGTGCATTTTTCATTACTACATCTAATAATATCTCCTACTTTTATCATAACTTTTCCACATACTTCACATACTGTATCTTGTGGAATACCAGAATATGTAGTTTTACACTTAGGATATAAATTACATGCGTAAAATAATTGTCCTTTACTTCTGCCATGAGTAGAAGTTCTTTCAACAATTTCACCTTGTTTACAAACAGGACATATTACACCAGTTGATACAACTTCTTTTTTAGGAGCTTTTTTAATATATTTACATTTAGGATAATTAGAACAAGCTGTAAACTCACCAAATGGTCCTCTTCTAATAACTAATGGTGATCCACATTCTGGACATATTTCATCAGTCATCTTAGGGTATATTTTTACCATATTATCTCTTGCATATTCAATTAATGGTACAAAATCATCATAAAACTTTCTAATTTCTTCATACCATACGAGTTTATCTAATGCAATTAAGTCTAATTTTTCTTCCATTAATGCAGTATATTGTACATTAATTATACTTGAAAAATAAATATCTAACTGTTCTGATGTAAGCATTCCTTGATCAGTAGGAACAAATGCTTTCTTTTCCATTGTAGCATAAGCTCTTGCACGAAGAGTTTCCATAGTTAAGGCATATGTAGATGGTCTTCCAATTCCAAGTTCTTCCATCTTTTTTATTAATCGAGCTTCAGAATATCTAAACGGTGGTTGAGTAAATTTTTGTTCTGGAGATAATTCTTTAAAACAAAGTGTATCTTTTACTTTTAATGAAGGTAATAAAGATGTATTTTCGTCTTCAGTTTCATCAACTTTTGCTTCATCATATACTCTTAAATAACCATCAAATACATTTTCTTCACCATTAAGTATAAATTCATAACCATTATTATCTACTATTACTTTAGTATCTTTTACTACAGCATCACTCATTAATGACGCAATAGCTCTATTATAAATAAGTGAATAAATTTTAAATTCTTCTAAATTAAGATATTTCTTAACTGATTCAGGAGTTCTATTAATACTTGTAGGACGTATTGCTTCATGAGCATCTTGAACATTTAATTTGTTAATATTAGAAGTTTTAGCTCCTTTAAAATAATTATTACCATATTTATCAATAATAAAGTTTTTAGAACTATTAACAAATTCATCAGATAAACGAATAGAATCTGTTCTCATATAAGTAATTAAACCAACACGTTCACTACCTATATCAATACCTTCATATAATCTTTGAGCAATACCCATTATACGTTTAGCTGGATAATTAAATTTAATAGAAGCATCTTGTTGTAATGTAGATGTTATAAATGGAGGTTTAGATTGTTTTGAGCGATTCTTTTGAACAATATCTTTAATAGTATAACTATTAGTTAATGAAGATATTACCTTATCCATTTCTTCTTTAGATGAAATAGATAATTTTTCTCCTTTATATGATGTAAGTTTCGCTTTTAAAATATTATCTTGATTATCATAATATAAACTAGCAAATAACTCCCAATATTCAACAGGATTAAAATCTTTAATTTCTTTTTCTCTATCACATACAAGTTTTAAAGCAACGCTCTGTACACGACCAGCAGACTTAGAACCTAATTTTTGTTGAAGTAAACTAGATAATCTAAAACCTATTATTCTATCTAATATTCTTCTTGATTCTTGAGAATGTACTAAATTCATATCAATATCTCTATCTTGAGTTATTGCTTTTAAAATAGTAGTTTTTGTTATTTCATTAAATACAATTCTTGAAACTTTAGATTCATTTTCTTCTAAAACTTGTTGTAAATGCCAAGAAATAGCTTCACCTTCACGGTCGGGATCGGTTGCAAGATATACATGTTCAGCTTTTTTTGCTAATTTTTTAAGTTTATTAACAACTTCTACTTTATCTTTTAATATTACATATTCAGGAGCAAAATTATTATTAATATCTACACCAAAACCACCTTTACCTTTTATAGATAAATCTCTTACATGGCCAATAGATGATTCAACAACATAATCTTCACCTAAATAATTAGATATAGTCTTACATTTAGCAGGGGATTCAACAATTAGTAATTTCATATAGTGATCCTTTCTGTGTTTGATTATAAACTCAAAAACTATAATTGTCAATAAAAAACTAATATATTAATTTGTGAAAACAGCGAATAAAATAGATTTATTCGCTGTTTTATATTTAAAGTTTTATATTGAAATATTATTTTACATCTCTATTATTAAAATTATTTTTAATAAATTCTTTATATACAGGTTTATAACTTAATCGATGAATTGGTAATATACCATATTTTTGTATTGCCTCTAGATGTGATTTAGTAGGATATCCTTTATGAGTTTTAAAATCATATTCTGGATATTTTTTATCTATATCTATCATATATGAATCTCTAGCAGTTTTTGCAAGAATAGAAGCACACGCTATTGAAAATGATAAAGCATCACCTTTAATTAATGCTTGATATGGAATATCTGTTGGTAATTCCATAGCATCAGTTAATATATAATCAGGCTTTATGGTTAATCCTAAAAGTGATTCTATCATACCATATCTAGATGCTTCTAATATGTTCATTTTATCAATAGTTTCATTATCTATAAATACAATTTTATAAGATATTGCTTCTTTCTTTATTTTATCTGCTAATTCATATCTTAGTTTTTCTGGAACTTTTTTAGAATCAGTTACCCCTTCTATATAACAATCTTTAGGCATTATTACAGCTGCAACAACTACTGGTCCGGCAAGAGGACCTCTACCTGCTTCATCTGTACCTGCAATATATTTATAACCTTCTTGATATAGATTATTTTCTATATCATGATTTTCATAATGTTTTATCATATTATATTCGATCTAATGTAATACGTCCTAAATACATATTACGATATTCTTGAATTATATATAAAGATGTTTTATCAATATCAGGTGTTTTATCTATAAATAAGAAATGAAGATTATTAGCGATATCGATTAAAATTTCTTCTTTAGATTTATCAGTAGATAAATGATATCTATTAAATAATGAATCATGATAATAGTTCATTAAATAATCAATAAAATAATAAGCAACATCTATATGAGAAACTATTTCATCTTTGATAGCACCAGTAATAAGTAAGTTCATCGCAACTTTTTCATCATCAAATTTAGGCCATAATACTCCAGGAGTATCTAATAAATCTAATGAATCATTAATTCTAGTCCATTGTTCTGATTTTGTAACTCCTGGCTTGTCACCAGTTTTTGCTACTTTCTTTCCACATAATGTATTAATTAAAGTAGATTTACCAACATTAGGTATTCCAACTATCATTGTTTTAACACTACGTTTTTTAAGACCTTTTTTAGCATCCTTTTCATATTTATCTTTCATTAATATATCAACACATTTCATAATATCTTTAATACATTTATTATTTCTTGCGTCAATTGAGATAGATAAACCAATATTATCATTAAAATATTTTAACCATTTATTAGATAAAACAGGATCAGCTTTATCTTGTTTTGTAAAAACATATAATACTTTTTTATTTGATGATAATTCTTTTAATTTAGGATTAATAGAAGAAAACGGAATTCTAGCGTCAATTAAATTAATTACTAAATCAACAAGTTTAATATTATTTTCCATTTCTTTTATTGCTTTTGCCATATGGCCTGGATACCATTGAATCATTATTTAGTACCTCCTGCCATATTTTGAATAAATTCAGGAGCAAGACTAGCAACTCCAACAATGTTTTCTTTTTTAATACATCCAATTAATCTTGAATCTACAGAATGATTTCTATTATCTCCCATAACAAAATAACATCCACTAGGTACTACATAATTGATTGTATTAAAGAATGCTCCAGAATTATTATTAATAGATTCTTCATCTAAATATATAGATTCATCTACTACTTTACCATTTATTGTTAATACATTATCGATATATGTAATAGTATCTCCTTCTTTTGCAATAACTCTTTTAATATAATCATCATCGGTTCTTACATAACTATTATCATTAGGATTAACATAAACTACTACTATATCGCCTACATCTACTTCTTCTATATAGTTAATTAATACTATATCTCCAGAATGTAGAGTATTTTCCATACTTATACCATTTACTGTTGCAAAACTACATACAAAACTAAATATAGATACCATTATTGATATTGTAATAGGTATTACTTCAATATATTCAATTATTTTTAAAAATAAATCTTTAATACTTTTTAAGAATATCATTAATTTAGAATTATTCTTATTAAAAATTAATACTATTAATATAAATAATAATATTAAAGCTGATATAAACATTAAATAATCAATAATACTACCTACAATTTTTACAGATGATAAGTTTCTAATATTATCTTTATTTGTTAATACAAAAATTCTAATTATAAAATAATATAAAGTAAAAATAGATGATAAAAGGAAATGAATTATCGATTTATCTACTTTATGAATATTTTTAACTTCGATATTTTCCATAATTCATTTCCTTTCTATTTATAATTAATCTAAATTATTAGCTTTAAGAATTTCTTCTAAATCAGAAGATTTAACTAAGACTTCTCTTTTTGTACCTTGTTTTGCTTCAGAGACAATTCCAAATAATTCTAAATCTCTGAATATATTATCCATTCTGTTAACACCTGTACCATACATTCTTGTTAATTGGTTAACAGATGGATTATTATTTTCAACTACAAATCTTGCTACTTGAGTAAATAATTCATCATTTCTACCTAGTTTAGGATCTGCAATACCATTTCCGACACCTCTTGCAATAGATGATTGTTTTAATTCTTCTAATGATGCAAGATAATTTACTTCATTTGTTTCTCTTAATTCATCTAATACAGCTCTAATATCTTTATTAGTAGCAAATGCTCCTTGTAAACGTGTATCAGTAATACCAGTTGCACGAAGAATCATATCTCCATATCCTTCTAGTTTTTCAGCACCACCTTGTCCAAGCATGATAACTGATGATTGTGAATCACTTACACTAAATGTAAATCTACCAGCAATATTTGCTTTAATAGAACCTTTGATAACATCTGCAGAAGGATGTTGTGTTGCAAGAATCATACTAATACCAGCTGCACGAGCTTTTTGTAATATTTTAACAACTAATGAATCTAGATTTTGTGATGCAGATGCAAACCAATCATTAAATTCATCCATTATTACTACTAAATATGGGATTTTTGGTTGATGTTTAGATAAAAGTTCTTCATTCATTTCTTTTAAATCAACACATCCATATTTTTCTAATATTGAATAACGTCTTTCCATTTCATCTAATACCCATTGCATTGCTGGTTCAAAATATTGTTCATCAGTGATAACTGGCATAGCTAGATGTGGAATGTGAGCATATTTATTAAATTCAGCTCTTTTTGGATCTAATAATATAAGTCTTACATCATCAGGACTTTTACTACATATTAAACTCATAATAAGCATATTTAAACATACACTCTTACCGGATTTAGTTTGTCCTCCAGCAATAGCATGAGGTAATTCGGTAATATCTATAACAATATTTTCATTATAGTTATTTCTGCCTACAACAGCAGGTAATTCCATCTTATTATTTTTGAATTCTTTAGATTCTAGTACATCCCTTAAATGAACCTTTCCCCTTTGTTCTGATGGAAGAGGTACTTCTATACCAGAACAACTTCTACCAGGTATAGGAGTAAGCATTCTAATACGTTTTACTTCAAGATATGTAAGTAAATTAGATTCTAATTTTTGAATACATCTAACATCAATATTCAATTTATCATAATTTACTAAAAACACTATAACTGTAGGACCAAAGATATAATTATCAACATGACATGGTAACTTATATTCATTAATAATTCTATTAATAATAGCTTTTTGCTTTTCAGCTAATTCAATATTATGTGCATGATCAACACTATCTTTAGGTAATAATGATAGATTTGCTGGAACATACTTACCTTTTGTAGGTTTATATGGTATATCATCATAAGAATTATTATCTAGAGTTTTATCATCATTAATATTATTAAAATTATTATTAACTCCTTCATTAATAGAATTATTAGGAATAACATTATTAGACTTTACATCAATAGGAGTATCCTCATCATCCATTAAATCATCATTATATTCATTATCTTCTACATCATTTGGAAATTCAGTATAATCATTAACTGAATATGTTCTTTCTTCTACAAAAGTATTTAAATAAGAGTCAATATAACTATTATCTTCAAAATGTTCAATTACTTCATTTTCTTTTTCTTCATCATCCATTAAATCAACTTTATTATTTTCCGATGATTTAGTATTATAAGCTGGATCTTTTGTAGGAATATTAGAAATTTTATTTTTAAAGTTTGGATGACGTAAAGTATCATATCTAGAAGGATCTAAATGATATCCAACCATTTCAGCATAATCATTTTGTTTTTTTATACCAGTAATAATTGAAGCATTTAAATTCTTTTTAGTTTCAACTACTTCTTCTCCTCTATCTATTTGGTATGAATAATATTCCATTTTCTTCTTAGGCTTTACATTTTTATTCATAGAATACCTCCAGTTTATATTAAAATTTTAATTTAATAAGTTCTTTTAAATATTTTTTTGGATTTTTTAACGATTCAGAAGATGTTGCAACAGTAGGAACAATTGAATATATATCATATTTACTATTTTCAACTTTGTTAACTGCAACAACAAACTTTATACACTTTGGATTATATTTTAACAATCCACTAATTACTTTACCATTAAAAGATTGATTATCTATTTTACCTTCGCCAGTTATTACCATATCATACTTAGATAATAATTTATCAAAATGAATTGATTCTAATAAATAATCAATTCCACTAATTAGTTTAGAACTACAATATGAAAGTAAACCAAATCCTACTCCCCCTGCTGCTCCAGCACCAGATGCTATAGAGTAATCATATCCTTTAATACTTTTAGTTATATTACTAAAAGATACTAAATTATTATCCATCACTAATACATCAGAATCGGTTGCACCTTTTTGTGGTCCATATACATATGCTGCACCATTTATGCCAGTTAATGGATTAATTACATCAGATAAAGTAATAAATTCTATATCTTTTATTAAATTATCAAAATCACATGTAACAACACATGAAATATCTTTTAATGAATCATTATCTAAATTATGTAGAATATTACCTTTATTATCATAAAATAATACTCCCATAGCTTCTAACAATCCAGTTCCTGCATCAGTAGAAGCAGATCCACCAATACCAAGAATGATTCTTTTAACCTTTTTAGATAAGATTACTTCTTTTATAAGTTTACCTAATCCATAAGTGTTTGCGTGAAAGCAAGATCTTTCATCATCTTTTAACAATGACAATCCTACAGTATCACCTAATGAAAAATATGCTGTTTTAGATATAGAATTATACAAATATAGTGTTTTATGAACTCTTTTTATAGCATCATATGTATCTAAATAATATTTTTTAGCATATTTATCTACAACCATCATTGCATCTAAGAATCCTTCTCCACCATCACTTATTGGATAAGATAAAGTAACATATCCTTTATTTGTTAATTCATCAGATATTATTTTATTTACTAAAATACTTGTCATGCTGCCTTTAAAAGAATCACACATGATTAATACTTTTTTATTTTTCATAATTTAACCTATTTAAATAAATCATTTTTAAATACAATTGATACTTTTTTATAAACAATAAATGTTATCAAACATATTATTGAAGCAAGTAATGCGTTAAATGGTAGTATTATTCCGAATATTGTTAAAACCATATAATTAGATTCCGTAACATTTGGTATATACGCTTTAATCATTTCTAAATAATTAGGAGTTCCACCAAAAAATTTATCTATATAAAATGGTAATGTAACATATGCATTTAATAAACATGCAGAAATTATCCATGCAGCAAATGCAATAATTAACGAAATCAATCCACCTTTTTTTGTTTTATGATTTAAATAATAAATACTACTAGATAATACAACACTTAATCCTATAATTAAATCAACTATTTCACCAATTCCAAGTGAAGTAGTAGATAATAATTTAAATAAAAATCTTATTATTACGATTAAAGATCCACCAACTGGGCCTAATATTAACCCACCTAATATAGCTGGAACATTAGAAAATTGTATTTCCAAAAAAAATGGAAAAATTGATGGAATTGAAAACTTTATAAAATAGAATAAATAACTAAGTGCTGTAAATATTGCAACTTTAGTAATTAAATTAAATACTTTCTTTCTAGAAATCATATAAACCCCTAAATATTAATAGTCACCTATATGATTTTCAGGTGACTACTTATTTAGAATAACTTCTAAAATATTAAGTAATCTTCTTTCATCTAGACTTTAACTATCGGTTTTGGAATTTCACCAAATCATGAATTATAAATTCCCGTGGACTATAACCACCGGTTGAGGAATTACGCCTCACCCTGAAGATCATTATCAAAATCAATCAATGGTTTTAAATCTTCAAATGTATAACCATTTGATAATAATTTTGAGATTATTTTTGTTTTATCTAAACCTTTATTTTTTAATAATAAAAGTTGTTTATTTAATATATCAATATCTAAAGTTGAATATTCAACTTTAGATATTGTTTTATTTATAACTTCATTTGAATATCCCATACGAGATAATCTTGTATAAACAGTTTCTTTTTGTTTATTTAATGGATATCCTTTAATAGTATTAAGTGTCTTATTTGCTACCAAAATTGCATTATTAATCCATACATCACTATCTATATTATCAATAATTGGATTATAAATATTTTGATTAATACCTTTTAAATTTAAATTATACTTAATAACTTTAGGTCCCATTAATGAATTAATCTTTTCTTCAATATATATTTGAGAATATTTTTCATCATCAATATATTTTAAAGATATTAATTTATTAATTATTTCATCCTGAATCGAGATTGATACATTATTTTTATTTAAATAATTAATAATTTCTTGTTTTGTTCTAAATTTATAATCAATATAGTATAGAGTTTTATCTAATATTTTACCAAAATCTAAACTATTAATTATTTTATCCCATTCTTGTGGATAAAATGAATTACCTTTTACTATATGATATTCAACTAATTGATCTAAATTAAATGTTATTGATTCTATTGAATCATTAACATAAACTAAATATTTATTACCTTTTTGTTCTACTTTTGTTATCCAAATTAAATTATTTTCATTCATATTAGTTATTTTTTAATAAAATGTAAATATTCATCGATAAATTGATCTAAATCACCATCAAGTATTGATTGTGGGTTAGAAGATTCACAATTAGTTCTATGATCTTTAACCATCGAATAAGGATGTAAAATATAACTTCTTATTTGACTACCCCATCCATTTTCACTCTGTGAATCAGCTAATTCTTGACGTTTAGATGCTTGAATATCTAGTTCACGTTGATAAAGACGTGCCTTTAATATTTGAAATGCTTTTTCTCTATTTTGGATTTGACTTCTTTGTGATTGACTACATACAACTATTCCTGTTGGAATATGTGTAAGTCGTACAGCAGAATCAGTCTTATTAATATGTTGTCCACCTGCTCCGCTAGAATGATATGTATCAATTCTGATATCTTCATCTTTAATTTCTATTTCTATTTCTTCATTAACATCAGGTATAACAACTACTGATGAAAATGATGTATGACGCCTTGCAGCTGAATCAAAAGGGGAAATTCTAACTAAACGGTGTACACCATTTTCTGATTTTAATAAACCATATGCAAATTCACCTGAAATTGTAAAAGTAGCACTTTTAATACCTGCTTCTTGTCCGTCTTCATAATCTATTAATTCAAATTTGAAATTATGACGTTCAGCATAACGTTTATACATTCTATAAAGCATTAATGCCCAATCCTGAGATTCAGTGCCACCACTTCCGGGATGAAGTGTTATTATCGCATTATTTGTATCTAATTCATCATTTAGAAGCATCTCTGTTTCTAAATCATTTAATTCTTTTACAAAATTATTTAATTCTTTATCTGATGAAGAAAACATTTCTTCATCATTTAATTCTAATAATAATTCAAACTCTTCAATATGATTTATTACACAATCTAATTTTTTTACTTTGTCTTTTAATAAATTAAGTTCTGATATAATCTTTTTTGCAGAACGTTGATCTGTTCAAAAGTCTGGTTCACCCATTATTTCTTCTAAGGAAGATATTTTTTTTAATGATTCTTCTTTATTTATAACTTGTGATAATGAATTGACTCTTTGTTTATAATCATCAAATAATTTAATTATTTCAGCTTTATCCATTATTTTTTACCACAACAAAACTTATATTTTTTTCCAGATCCACATGGACAAGGATCATTTGGTCCAATTTTTTTATTAGTATTTACTACAGTTTTTTTCTTTGGTTCATCCGCAGAGCCACCTGATGCAATTAAGTTTTTAGCTATTTTTTCACGTTCACCCATTTGTGATGGAATATAAGAACAGTTTATTGCTGCAACAGTCTCATTTTCAATAGAACAAATCATTTCTTCAAACATATCAAATCCAACAGATTGATATTGACGAAGTGGATTAATTTGTCCATATGATTGAAGTCTTACTGATTGGCGTAAAGTACTCATTTGATCTAAGTGTTCCATCCAATGCTTATCAACAATTCTTAATAAATTTCTTTTTAAAAATTCTTGATATACATCATTTGCGGCATCACTTTTTTTAATATTTAAATTTTTATTAAATATTTCTTTAACATATTCAATAACATCTACTACAGATTTATTTTCTATATCAGACATATTGATATTTGCAACAGAAGATTTTCTTACATCATCAGAAATATTTCTTACAACTGTAAATTGAGTTAAACATTCAGGATTATTACATCTAGTAGGTATTCCTTCATGTACACGCATTATTTTTCCACATTTAGGACATTTAGCTTGTAAATAACCTTGATCAAAGAAATTTACAACGAATTCTTTCATAAATCTAACTGAATCAATTAATTCAGGATTATCTTCAGATGAAAATTGTGGAATTTGTCTTTCTGATACTGAATTAATCATCCTAAGAATTGTTGGTTCTATAGAATCATTAAATAGGATATCATTTCTTTGAGAATATATAACTTCTCTTTGTTTTCTTAATACTTCATCATATTCAACAACACTTTTACGTCTGTCATAGTTTTGACCTTCTATTTTCTTTTGGGCAGATTCAACTACTGTTGAAAATCCTTTATATGAAATAGGAGCCATTTCCCCATCATTTTGTAAAGATGTTGCCATCATTAACATTCTTTCAAGTCTATCTCCGCCAAATCTAATTAATAATTCATCTTTAGTACATAGATAGAATCTACTATAACCTGGATCACCTTGACGTCCACTACGTCCACGTAATTGGTTATCAATACGTCGTGATTCATGACGTTCAGTTCCTAATACTGCAAGTCCGCCTAATTCTTTTACACCTTCACCTAGTTTAATATCAGTACCACGACCAGCCATGTTTGTTGCAATAGTAACAGCACCTTTTTCACCTGCATGTAAAACAATATCAGCTTCTTTAGCATGTTGTTTAGCATTTAATACATTATGTGGAATGCCAAGTTTCTTTAAATAGCTTGATAATAATTCACTTGATTCAATAGAAATAGTACCAACTAAGATAGGTTGACCTTTTAAATGACGTTCTTTAATATCTTGTGCTAATGCAGCATATTTTGCTTTTTCACTAAAATATATTAAATCAGTATCATCAATTCTAATTACTGGTAAATTAGTAGGTATTTCTACTACTAACATGTTATAAATATCTCTAAATTCTTCTTCTTCAGTTTTAGCAGTACCAGTCATACCAGCAAGTTTTGAATACATTCTAAAATAATTTTGGAATGTTATTGTAGCAAGAGTTCTTGTTTCTTTTTTAATTTCAACTCCTTCTTTTGCTTCAATAGCTTGATGTAATCCTTCACTCCATTGACGTCCAGGAAGAACTCGACCAGTAAATGAATCAACTATTAATATTTGACCATCATTTACTACATAGTCTACTTCACGTTTCATTATATAATTAGCGCGTAAAGCATTATTAATTCTATGAAGTAACTCAACGTTTTTGATATCGTATAAATTTTCTAAGTTAAAATATTGTTCTGCTTTTTCCATACCAGATGGAGTAAGTGTAACATGACGATCCTTAACATCTACTTCATAATCAGTATCTTCAACTAATCTTTTAACAAATGAATTGGCTTGTGCATATAGATTTGGTCCATCTTTTGCTCCACCAGAAATAATTAATGGAGTTCTTGCTTCATCAATTAAAATAGAGTCTACCTCATCGACAATAGCAAAATTTAAATATGGTCTTTGAACCATTTCTTCTTTATAAACAACCATATGGTCTCTTAAGTAATCAAATCCTAATTCATTATTAGTTGAATATGTAATATCACATGCATATTGTGCACGTTTTTGTTCAGAATTATATTCTCTTAAGTTTAATCCAACTGTTAATCCTAAGAATTTATGAACTTCACCCATTTCTGTTGCATCACGTGTTGCTAAATATTCATTAACTGTAACTATATGAACACCTTTTCCAGTTAATGCATTAAGATAAGCAACTAAAACAGATGTTAAAGTTTTACCTTCACCTGTTTTCATTTCAGCAATATTGCCTAAATGCATTGCGGCAGCACCCATTACTTGAACCTTAAATGCTTTTAAGCCTAGTACACGATATGCAGCTTCTCTTGCAACCGCAAAAGCTTCAATCATTATATCATCTAAAGTTTCACCATTATTTAAACGGGACTTAAATATATTAGTTTGGTTTTTTAATTCATCATCACTTAGAGCACTATATTTTTCATCAAGTAAACAAACAGCTTCAGCTATTTTTTTACATTTTGATAGTTCTTTATATGAAGGGTCAATTAATTTTTTTAATAATCCAGCCATAAATTGTGTTCTCCTATTTTTATTTATAATATCATAATGAAGTCGTTTTTTCAAGATAAAGTTTGTTTTGAACAAATACGAGTCTCATGCTCTTTTTTTGAAAATTCACACCCACAATAATCTTGTCTATACAAGTCAAATTTTTTTGATAATTCTATACTTCTTTGATATCCATTTTCTTTTTTAAAATTTGAATATAAGAAAGGTGTATCTAATGCATATTTATTACCAAGTTCATTAATCCAATCACTATTTTTATATGGTGATACGCTCATAACTGATGAATAATAATCAAAATGATTATTTGATGCATAAATAGCTGCAAGCTTTAATCTGAATTCATAACATTTATAACAACGCATACTACCTTCACCAAGATTAGTATAATCTTTAACAGCTTGTAAATATACATCATGTGATTCATCTATAACTACTATTTTTATATCTTTCGATATACAACTGATTATTTTTTCTTGATATTTAACTCTTTTTAGAAACTCATCATGTGGAGTGATATTTGGATTATAATAAAATATTGTAATATCAAAATATGGTAATAATTTTTCTAATACACTACTACTACAAGGTCCACAACATGAATGTAATAATAATGATTTCTTAGTGTTTGATTTTTTTAATTCTTTTAATAACTCATTAAATTCTATATTATTCATAATATTTATTTTATCATATTTTAGATAAATTATTATTCGGATAAATAATGTAAAAAGCACAATTATAATAATTGTGCTTTTAAATATTATTTATTTACTTCAAGAAGTCCATATCCACCTGTTGCTCGCTTATATACAACAGCTACATCATGGGTCTCTTCATTTTTAAACATAAAGAAATCATGATCTACAAGTTCCATTTGAGTTATTGCTTCATCAACAGATATTTCTGATAAATCTACTTTTTTAATTCTGACTAATTGTTCATTAATTGGTGATGGTTCAGGTAATGTTTGATTTACAAAATATTCAGAAACACCTTCACGTTTTTTAATTAAATCATTTAATTTTCTTTTATATTTTATTAATTGTTGTTCTATTTTATCGAATGCTTGATCAATCGAAGCATATAAAGTATCTCCATTGCATTCACTACGTAAAACTATTTGTTTTAAAGAGATAGTTAATTCAGTTTTATAATGATGATTTTTTTCAATACATAAGACATTTAAAGTAACATTTTCTTTTCCTGTAAATAATTTATCAAGTGATTCCATTTGTAAATTAATGTGTTCCTTTACATTATCACTAACCTTTACTACTCCTTGAGTTCTTAGTACTAATTTCATAATTATAATCCTTTCTTTGTAAGATAATTCTTACACTTATATTTTAGCATTAAAGATTTTTTTGTAAATATAATATTTAATTTTTTAATAAATTAATATAATTTGTTTATCGATTATTTCATCATTTATGTAGTCAAAATACTTATACATTTCAATTTCATTTTTAAACCAATAATCAATTAAATCTTTTTTAAAAAGATTTGAAACGATATCATTAAAAAGTAATTCATCTTTAGATTTTACTTTAAATAGCGTTATACTATTTCTACCAATAGGTATTATAGATGCTTCAATATTACACATAGTCTCTACCCTAAATATTCTTCTATATAAAGAAATTAAATTAATATATTTCATATCATTTATATAATTCAATATATATAATTAAATTACTTTTGTGAAAAAATAGATTCAAGATATAATCTTGAATCTATTTAATTTTAGATAACAATACTAACTAATTTATTTGGAATTACAATAATTTTCTTAGGTGTTTGACCATTTAAATTAGCTTTAACTTTATCACTTGATAAAGCAAGATTTTCTAATTCTTCTTTTGTTAGGTTTGTTGGAGCATTAATTTTATCTCTAATTTTACCATTTATTTGAACAACTATTGTAACAGTTTCATTAACTATTGATTCTTCATTAAATGTAGGCCAAGGTTCATAACAAATTGATTTATCATGACCTAAGAATTTCCATAATTCTTCACCTACATGAGGAATAACTGGATATAATAATTTTACATAACCTTCTAAATATTCTTTTGGCATTGTTGGATGTTTATATGCTTCGTTAGTAAATATCATTAACTGAGCTATACCTGTATTAAAATGTAATATTTCAAAATCATCAGTAATCTTTTTTACAGTTTGATGATATACTTTATCTAATGTTTTATCATTATCATCAATTACAGCAACTTCAGTTACTAAACGGAATGCTCTTTCAATAAATTTACGAGAACCTTCCAAAGATGTAGTAGACCATGGTTTCATTGCGTCAAGTGGACCCATAAACATTTCATACATTCTTAAAGTATCTGCTCCATAATCATTTACAACAGGATCTGGATTAACAACGTTTCCTAATGATTTACTCATTTTAACACCGTTTTCTCCTAATATTAATCCTTGATTAAATAATTTTTGAAAAGGTTCTTTAGTTGTTACTACTCCACAATCATATAATACTTTATGCCAGAATCTTGCATATAGTAAATGTAATACTGCATGTTCAGCTCCACCGATATATAAATCAACTGGTAACCATTTATTTATTTCTTCTTGAACTTTCTTATCAGACAAATCACGAAGCTTACCATCTTCTTTTAACAAATAACCTATATAATACCAACAAGATCCAGCCCATTGAGGCATAGTATTTGTTTCACGTCTACCATGAACACCATCACTTCTTGTTACATTTAACCATTCTGTTGCATTTGCTAAAGGACTTTCGCCAGTACCAGATAATTTCATATTTTCCATAGGAGGAAGTTCTAATGGTAATTCATCAACTAAAGATACAGTATTATCATCCCAATGAATTATAGGGAATGGTTCACCCCAATATCTTTGACGAGAGAAAATCCAATCTCTTAAACGATAATTAACAGATAATTTACCAATATTATTATCAAGTAAGTATTTACCCATGGTAGCTATTGCATCTTCTTTATTCATACCATTTAAGAAACCAGAATTAATATGAATGCCATCTTCAGTCCAAGCTTCTTTAGAAATATCTCCGCCTTCTAAAACTTGAATAATTTCTAAATTATATTTTTTAGCAAAATCATAATCTCTAGTATCATGTGCAGGAACAGCCATTATAGCACCTGTACCATAAGAATTAAGTACATAATCAGCTATCCAAATAGGTATTTCTTTTCCAGTGATAGGATTAATTGCATAACTACCTGTAAAGCAACCTGTTTTTTCTTTGTTTAATTCAGTACGATCTAAATCAGATTTAGCTTTAGCGTAATTAATATAGTTTTCTACATCTTTTAAACAATCATTTGTAGTAATTTCTTTAACTAAAGGATGTTCAGGTGCAAGAATACAATATGTTGCTCCAAATAAAGTATCACAACGAGTTGTAAAAACAGTAAATTTCTTATCTGTATTTGCTACTTTAAAATCAACTAATGCACCAACAGATTTACCAATCCAGTTACGTTGCATTTCTTTAATTGATTCAGGCCAATCAAGAGTATCTAAATCTTCTAATAATCTTTCCGCATATTTAGTAATCTTTAAAACCCATTGTTTCATTGGACGTTTTTCAACAGGAAAACTACCACGTTCAGAAACCATCTTACCATCTATATTTAAAATTTCTTCATTAGCAAGAACAGTTCCAAGTCCTTCGCACCAGTTAACTTCAATTTCTTTCAATTCAGCTAATCCTTTATTATATAATTGGCAAAATATCCATTGAGTCCATTTATAATAATCTGAATCACATGTTGCAATTTCTCTATCCCAATCATATGATAATCCTAGCATTTTAATTTGACGCTTAAATGTTTCAATATTACGATATGTAAATTCAGAAGGATGATGTCCTGTATTTATAGCATATTGTTCTGCTGGAAGACCAAAAGCATCCCATCCCATTGGATGCATTACATTAAACCCTTGCATTCTTTTCATTCTACTTACAATATCAGTTGCAGTATATCCTTCTGGATGTCCTACATGTAATCCTGCTCCAGAAGGATATGGGAACATATCCAAACAATAAAATTTGGGTTTGTTAGATACAATTGGGGTTTTAAAAGTTTTATTATCATCCCAATATTTTTGCCACTTTTTTTCTATTTCTTGATGATTATAATTCATTAGAATCATCATCTCCTTTACTTTCTTCTTGATCATAATAACGTTTTTCATCATTATGTTCGTTATCATTATTATTTTTTACATCTTCATTAGTTTCTTCTTTATGAACATATACTCCTGGCATAATTCTTACTTCAGGACTAACATTTTTATTATTAGAATCTCCGCCTAACATTACATAAGCTGTTAAAGATTTAAATGTATATAATACTATTATCAAATCAGATAACAGTGATAAGAAATCCCAAGATGTAAGTACACTTACACAATTAATTAATACATATGGTAAAGAACATAATACTGCAGTTTGATAAAATGTTTTAAATTTTAAATTGCCTAATCTAAAGAATAACTTTAATAGAATAGCAATAAATAAGCAAGAAAATGCAATATCTAAAGCAGAACTTATTAAGAATATAATTATTAAATATGGTAATAAATTCATTTTTATGCTATTAAACATTTTTTCAAATAATAAATTAAATGTTTGCTCAAATAATACAGAATTAGTTGCTATATCAGCAAAATTAATGTTTACATTATCAAAATCAGAATAATCTAAATCCATAAAAGATACAAGAATACCTTCTTGTACATTATTAGATAACTTAATAATACTTGTTGCTTGATCAACTTGAGATGGATCTAAAGAAGTATCTTTAATACCCATACCTAAAGATATTTTGTTTTGATTAAATATTACTGCATAAACATATCCATCTTCTGCAGTTAATGAATTAATTATATTAGAATTAGATTCTTCCATTGAAAATATAAATACTACTGGTATTGTAGTGCCTTCTAAATCAATAGTAGATTCTACGTATTGTGTTTGTGGGGAACTCATTGTTGTATGTAATTCACCATCAGATATGGAATAATTGATAGTCTTTTGTTCAAAACTATCAATAATATTTTCAGTAATAGTTGAAGGAATGCTAATAGTTGTAAGACATATTATTAAATATGGAATAAAAGTAAGTAAAGTCAGGAATAAAAAGAATCCCCAAGTTTTCCATTTTTTTTCTCCAATATAGTTTGCTATACGTTTAGGAAATAAAAGACAATCTTTTAATTTAGTATACATATATTTTCTCCTTTATATGTTATTTATTATAGCATATTTGTATATTTATTATAATAATTAAACAAAAAGATGTTTAACATATGTTAAACATCTTTTTTTAAAATACTATTTTAAAGCTTTTTTAGCTGCATCACATAATGCATTAAATGTTGCAATATCGTTTACAGCTAAATCTGCAAGCATCTTACGGTTAATATCAATATTAGCAAGTTTTAAACCATGCATTAATACAGAATAGTTCATATCATGCATATGAGCTGCTGCATTAATTCTTACAATCCATAATTTACGGAAGTTACGTTTATTAACTTTACGATCACGGAATGCGTATTGACGAGATTTCATTACTTGTTGGTTAGCAACCTTGAATAGTAAATGTTTAGATCCCCAATAACCTTTTGCTTCTCTTAAAACACGATTTCTTCTTCTTCTTGCGACAACGCCGCCTTTTGTACGTGGCATAACTACTCTCTCCTTCCTACTTTAATTGATCTAATTGTTGACGAATTCTTCTTGCGTCAACTCTTGTTACTAAAGAGCTCTTTCTCTTGTGTCTAACTTGTTTAGTTGTTTTTCCTGGTGCTAGATGTTGATTTCCAGCAGTAGAACGTTTAATTTTGCCAGATGCAGTAACTTTAAAACGTTTCTTTGTTCCAGCATGTGTTCTCATTTTTGGCATTATTACTTCCTCCTAAATGCTATTTTTTCTTTTGAACTTTTGGACTAATCATCATTGACATGTTACGTCCATCAAGTATAGGTTGTTGATCTATTTGAGCAATTTCTCCTAATCGATCTACAAATTTAAAGAATAATCCTTTTGTATTTTCTGCTTGTTCAATCATTCTTCCTCTAAAACGGCAGCTAATTTTACATTTATCACCAGCTGTTAAGAACTTTAAAGCAGCTTTTGCTTTAGTTTCAAAATCACCTACATCAATAGTAGGACTTAAACGGATTTCTTTAATTTCAACAACTTTTTGGTTTTTCTTAGCTTCTTTTGCTTTCTTTTGTTGATCATAACGGAATTTCTTATAATCCATTAATTTACATACAGGTACTTCAGCATCAGGAGCTACACATACTAAATCTAACTCTTTGTCATATGCGATACTTAGAGCTTCATCAATATCCATTTTACCTAATTGTTGTTTGTTTTCATCAATTACTAATACAAATTTAGCTTTGATTTGTTCATTGATCAAGTTTTCGACTTTTTTGTCCATTAAATACTTGTTTCCTCCAAAAATTTCAAGGTGAATTTAAAAGCATTTAGAAAAAGAAAAGTGAGCATAAAATGCCCACTATTGTTCCATTATTATTAAATTAATGACTCTTAACCCAAAAGATAAATCTAATCAGGTGAGAAGTGGGACTTCTACTTTTCATAAATACTATTTAATTCTCTTATATATTACACTTTTTTTAATTAAATCACAAGAATATTACTTTATTTTTTCTTAATAGAATATGTTAAAAAAGATATAAACATGTATATAAATACTAATAATAATAAATGTATGTTCCCATATAATGATGAAGTAGATCCATATTCTGTTAAAGATGGAAAAAATATTTTATATATATTATTAAATAATTCAATAGAATTATTATCTTTAATTAATTCACCAATAACAAATAATATTGGACTTAAGAAAAACGAATAATTTGATGGAATTATATTAGAAAAAATAATAGATATTAGACAATAAATAATTATTATTAGAAAAAAAGTAAAATAAATATCTATTGTATAGTTATTAACTTCAAACCAATTAGTAAGATTTAGACCTATTATTGATGTAATTAAAAAAATTATATACATAATAATGAATGTAACAAGTGTTAATAATAAAATCTTTGTAATAAAAAATTTAAATTTATTATTTTTATAATTATTAATTAATAAATGATATGAATCAAAATTTCTATTAAATGCATTACCCCATATATATGCAAACATATTTATTAATATAAGCTTAAAAAATATTAAATTTGATTCTACAAAATCTAAATATGAATCATTTAAATAAAAATAACAACTATTAGATGTTAAATTACATATACTTAAATATCCAGTTATAATTCCTGCAATAGTTATTACCGAAAGAATTATAATATTAACTTTATTTAATAAATAACTTGAATGAATTTTTATATATTTCATGAAAGATTTATTACCTTTTTATTTTCATACGGATATTCTTCATAATAATGAGTTGCAATAATAATTATTTTATCCATTTTATTTAATTCTTTTATTAAATTCATAAAATTACATCTACTATTAACATCTAATCCTGATAATGGTTCATCAAATAAATACACATCTGCATCTGATAAAAGAGTTTTTATTAAAACAATTTTTTGTTTAGTACCTTTTGATAATTTATCAATATATGTATCTTTATATTGATCTATTGAAAAATATTCAAAATATTTATTAATTAAACTATCTAATGAGGAATCTTTATCTGCAAATAAAAAATTTTTAATAAAACTTATTGAAGAAATAAATTGTGGAAAAGAAACTTTTTCTGGTGCATAAACATATCTTTTATTTGTATCTTTTATTAAACCTTCATAACTTATTTCGTTAAATAAACATTTTAATAATGTAGTTTTACCACATCCATTAGATTGTGTTAAAAAATAAATATTTGATGAATCTAATACTAAATCCTTTATATTTAATATTAAATTATTATGATATTTTTTCTCTAAATTACATATTTCTATTGAATTCATATTTTTGTTCTTCAACTTTCATATTATTTGTTGAAAAGAATTTAAAAGGTGAGATAACTAATTCTTTAGTTTCGCCATCTTGTTCGTAAGTAATATTAAAACCTATAGTATTAGATTCATTAATATTTTTATAGTTTAATGCAATAAGCAAATATGATTCGTTATTCATTTCAATTATATGAATTGAATTATCTTGATTAAATACATCATAATTAGATGAAACAATTTCATTTAATGGTGTTTCATATTCATTTAAATAATCTACTTTATAAGTATTAGACCAAGATATAGATGCATAATTAGATATTGGTGTAATATTTTTTATTGTATAAGGTGATGTTGAATATAATTTAACTAAAACATGAGAAAGCATTATATTATCTGATACTTCTTGTACTACACCTTTTAAAGAAGTATAAGTAACATCTTGTGTTGATGTATTATTATAAATACATAAACTACCTATATGCATTAATATTTCTTCATCATTATCATAATCAAGTTTTAAATACATATTATCAATATATAAATTAGAATCAATTTCAAAAGGAATTCGTAATTCACATTCATATAAATAATAAGTAATATTATTATATGTAACACTATCAGTTGATGTAATATCCATTACATCAACTCTAAAAGACATTGATTCATCAATATTTTGAAGAGTAGATCTATTAATAGATTCTTTATTAAAATATACTGAATCTTTCTCATTTACATATATGGGAATAAACATATTTAACTCATCTGTATCATTTTGATAAAAGTAATCATATGGAACATTTAATATAGATAGTTCTTTTATTCTTTTGGATGAGAACACATATATTGATAAAGCAACAAAACCAACTAAAATAATTATAGGTATGCCTATATTAAATATCTTCTTCATACATTTCATAGAATTCATTTGTTTTATCTATGTATTCCCATGTTCCTTTTTTAAATACAATGCCTAAAAAATAATATCTACCAACACCATTTGAAATAACAGCATCACCTGTTACTCTTAATGATAATTTCTTTCCAGGATTAACTTGCATAGTAAATGTAGTTTTTTCTTCATAAAAAGTTTTTGTCTTAGATGTAGTTTCTTTTTCGAGAGATGCTTCAACACCAGGTGTTACTCCAGATAGTTTACCAGATAGTTTTCCAGCAATACTTCCTGTTTTTGATACTTGTGTTTCAGCAGTTTGAGAATATTTTAAAGTATAATTATATTTTATTGGTTCTTGTGTTAAATTACTTTTTGCAAAAATAATTTGCGACACATATTTACATTTCACCTCTGAATTAATTGAATAAGCTTCCCATCCAAAAGCTTTTCTTTTTACTTTATTTAAATAATTAGTAATTGTTTTATCTGACATATCTTTTAGTAAAACAAAACTAGAATTATTTACAGTGATTTCAATAATATCATCATGTCCAATATTACGATATGTTGCGGCATCTACAACATTATTTTGAGAATAAAAACAAATAATAATAGTAAGTAGTAAACTTATAATAAAACTCTTTTTAAATAACATATAAATGATTCCTTTCACTTATATATTTATAAAAATATTTGATTTTACTTTTACGAAAATAAAAAGATATTCTTTAATAAATTAAAGAATATCTTTTGTTTTTATTCAACCCCAATAATGGTTACTTTTATATTTGGCATCTCTTTTTTAAATAACTTTAAAGGATTTAAATATGATCTTGCAACATGATAAGTACTTGTTAATAATATCACTTCTACATTTTTATATGATTCAATTATCTTTTTTGATAATTTCATATTTTCTTTAGTAGTCTTAGAATTATTTTCTTTTAATATCATGTCTTTATTTATATTATGTTTTAATAAATAATCTTCCATTGCATCAGCTTCACAAATTAAAGTTTTAGAATGAAGTCCAAAACCACCTGTGCATAATACTTTATCAATATGTAGATCATTTATTAATGTTAATGCTGAATCTAAACGTTTCTTCATTATAGGACTAATAGTAGAATCATCATTCATCCTATGACCAAGAATCATTAATATTTTCATAATTATTTATTTATAACTCCTGGTTCACCAAATTTCTTAATAGTATCTGAAATATCTGAATATTTTAGTTCACCACAATTATATTTAGCCATCTTTTGTACATCTTTATCTCTTAATTTATAGAATAAAATAAGTAATACTAAAGAAATAAAGTATCCCGCAGCAGGAATTATATTAAATATACCCCATAATCCTTTAACAACTTCTACTGTTTGTACAAATGGTTTATTAGTTACAGGATCAGTACCTGAAACAAATTTTATTTGTCCTAATGCAAATAATATAAATGATGTCATTAATGCACCTTTTAATTTAGATACAAATGTTTGTAAACTAAATGTAATTCCATCAGCATGAGTACCTGATTTATATGCACCAAATTCTACAGTATCTGCTATTAACATATATAAGATAATTTGGAAGAATGCCATACCACAACATTTTAAACCTACACAAATAATAGATAACACTTTATTTTCATATCCTATAAAATATGCAGCAACATTAAATACTAATCCAAAAGCAAGTCCAAATATCAAAATATAGAATTTATCAATCTTTTTAGCAACAGTTGGTATCAAAGCAGATATTAATATTACAGGTACAGCACATATACCAGCAATAACTGCTTGATAATTTGGATCTTCATAACAATGAGTTGCAATATATTGACCCATCGCAGCTTCAACACATGCAAATCCACATACAAATAAGGCAATAAGAACAACAAGTAAGTATTTATTAGTTTTTAGGTATTTACCCATTTGTTTAAATGTAATTGTTTCATTTTTTTCATCTTGTACAGGCTTAACTCTTTCTTTACCAATTAAAGCAAATGGATACATTAATCCTACCCCAATTATAGAGTATACAATAACTGCTCCACCCCATCCTAAGGCTCCTCTAATAAATGATACAACAGTCGAAGCAATAATAGCTGCTACGACCCCACCTAATTTACCTGCAGAAATAATAGATGTTCTTTCTTGAATGCTTGTAGTCATATAGTTAGGCATAGCAAATGCAGGTGCATCAAGCATTGTATAACAAGCATCAAATAGTACATATCCAACTACTATCCATATACATTTACCAGTTATATTTAATGTTTTAGGTACGTTAAACATAAATATTGATGCTAGAATTATAGCTGTTACACCAATTCTAATCCATGGCATAAACTTTTGTCCTTTAATTCTCACTTTATCCATTACATATCCAAAGAATGTATCGTTTATTGCATCCCAGATTTTAGGAATAAGAATAACTATTGCTGCTAAAGTAGCATCAATACCTAAATCAGTCATATAGTTTGCTATAAAACTAACATAACCCCATAAGAAATTTTGTCCAGCAAAGAATAAAGCATAAAGTATTTTTTCTTTTTTGGAACTCATAATATTGTTTTCCATATTATTTACCTAATCTTTCTTCTAATTTATTTGAATAAGGATTTTTAGCTAAGTTTAAAGTTAATTTATTCCAAACACCTTTTAATTTTATCTTTTTATTTTTTAAATCATTAATTAATGAATCATATTCATTAATTAATGATTCTTCTTCTTTTATTAATTCATTAGCTTGTAAAACCAATTCATCAATTGAAGCATTACCATTTCTTTTTAAAGATACCTCATCAAAGATATATTGATTTAATTTATCAATTTTATATTTGAATTCTGAATAATCAATTATTCCACCTAATACAAGTCTATTTAAATACATTCTCTTATAATAATAATTTAGAGAATCATCTTTTTTATCAAATAGCATATTTGATAATTGACCAAAATAATATGGTTTAAATATTGATATACAAGGAGATGGAGATCCTGTTAAATAAATAGTTGGTTCATCATATGAATAGTCAACTATCATTGATGCAGTTGTATGATCTCCTACTGCATTTTTATGCATACAAATAGAACCAACATCTCCACATATTGGAGCATTAATTGTTCTATGATGAGATAACACTTCTACTGCATTTTCTATTGATGGCGTAAGTGTATTTAATAATAATCTACCATGGCACTCACGTTGTTTACTCATTGAAAATGTAGTAAAGAAAAAATCACTATTTTCTTTTTCGAAATTATTATATTCTTTACTTGATTCAATATATGTTTTCTTTAAACTTAATTTATTAGAAATATTATATGAATCATTTGTTTTATATAAACAATAATCTTTTCCAACTGTTTCTAAAATATAAGTTTCTTTTTTATCCATTATTAAATATGAATTATCATAATAAAATTCATGATCATATCCACAATTTCCACCTTGACCATACTCTTTTAATAGCAAGATGATTAAATGAGCAGCGTCAAGTGCTGTTTTACTTCTTTCTAACGCAAGTCTTAAGTAATCCATTCCAATTAATCTTTTTTCTTTTTGATCATTATTTTTAGTAAATACAGCTTCATTTCCAATAGAAACATAGAATTCATTTATACCCATTTCAGCTCCATACATCCAAGATGGCTGAACTAGTAAACATGCATAAGTTTCTTTTACTTGAGGAATATCAATATAAGTACAATGAACTAAATCTTCTGTATGTTTTTCTCTTTTATAAAATCTTAGTAAATTTGGTTCATTAGGGGAACGGTCTGAATTTTTCATAAAAAATCTTTTATTCATACCATTAAAATAAAATGTATCACACATATAAATACCTCTAAAAATTTAATATACATATATATTATAAACTATTTTTTATAATCTATTAATTAAAAATATAAAAAAGTTCAAGGATAATCCTTGAACTTTAATATTAATCTTCGAAGAAATTACGTTTGTTAAATCCAGCAGTCATGAATCTCCAGAATGCTTTACCACCAGTAAGCCATTCTATACGTTCACCATTTTTCTTATTAACAAGCATTTTCTTTACTAAATGTTCAGCAATAACATCTGGATAATCACCTAAAATATTATATACTTTTTTAACTTTATCAGATAATTTTACTGATCCATCTTTACCATTAGAAGATGTTAAGAATGATGTAATCATAATACCTGGTGAAAGTTTACCTACTTGAATATTTAATTCATGAACGTTAATTTCATTTGCTAAAGCATTTGTAAAATATGTAACAGCTCTTTTTGCAGTACCATACATAACTAGATTTGGTTGATATGCATCATTTGATCCAAATCCTTCTACATTGAATACTTTTCCGTATCCTTGTTTAACAAATTGTCTAACTGCTACATTAGATCCATTAATTGCACCTTTTAAATCAACATTAATTAAGAAGTCAATTTCTTTTTCATCTAACTCCCATGCAGCTTTTTCAGGTTGGTTAACACCTGCATTATTTACCCAATAATCAAGTGAACCAAATTTCTTAACAGCAGCATCACATAATGCTTCTACATCTGCTAATACAGATACATTACATTTAACACCTAGTACATCTCCAGATCCACCAAATGCTTTTAAATCGTCAACGGCCTTTTTTAAGTTTTCTTCATTAATGTCACTTAATACAACATTAAAATCAGATTTTTTGAAATTCTTTGCAAGTTCAAAGCCTAATCCTCTTGCACTACCTGTAATAACAACAGTCTTCATTTTGAATAATATTCTCCTTTTAAAATTATTTCCAATTTGCGAATGCTTCTTTTATAGCATTATAACATGGTTTTGGTGTTGATGTATTATATTGATAATCTCCATCCATTGATACAAGTCCCCAACCAGTTTCTACTGGACATTCAGCAGATCCACAAATATAACATTCATCTGAATCTGCCCAACAATATACAAAACATCCAAGTAAGAATGGCATTTTTGATAAATGATCATTGATTAAGTCTGAATAAAAATTCTTTTGTCCTTCTAAAGTATGTTCATAATTAGTTAATTGGAATCCTTCATTTAAACATTTATAGAAATGTTGACAATAAGTATTTGTATCATCTGGATCAAATAACATACTAGCAACTTTAGCTTTTTCTGTATCAGTTAAAGTATCTATATAAGCTTTTGATTGTGCTACAGTTAAACCATCTATATTTTTTAGTTCTTCCATTAAATGAACTAGAATTTCTTCATTAAATGATTCATGTTTTAATAAATTAACAATATCAGCAGTTGCAGCAGCTTCATTTGCATATCCATATGTTTGTTGTAAATAAGCATTTTTATCATCATCATCCATTGGAGTTCCCGCGCCTATATATCCAAATTCATTTAAGATAATTGGTAAACCAGATGCACCAAAAAAACCTCTTAATACAAAGTCATAGATAAATAAATCTTTAAATGTAGATTCAAAACATCCTAAATATAAATCTACTCCTAAATAATCACAATAGCAATTACAATCAGATAATAATTCATAGAATGAATACATTGAAAAATCTGCAACATTATAACCAATAATTACATTATCATTTAAATTCTTTTCTGCTTCTACTTCTGACATAGCTTTTAATTGAATTCTAATATAATTTGCAGCTTCTTCTAAAGTATATGGATTTCTAAAACGATTTACTGGCATTTCATTAGTAATTTGAATTGCATCAACTACTTCAGCTAAATCTTCTCTAATATATTTAGCATCTTTTGCAAGAAATGCTTGACCTTCAGGAGTTCTAATATCTCCAAAATTACCATTTCCAATATCCCATTCAGCATATTCTTGAGGATAAGGAGTAACAACCATTACTTTAAATCCAGCTTTATGATATGCTCTAGCTTGTTCTTTAAAGTTTTTATATCCAGTTGTTTCATTTCCATTTTTATCTAAAGCAGGATCAGATAAATCAAATCTTACCCAACCTAATCCACATTCTTTTGCTAAAGTTGTAGTTGTAGCATTAATAATATATTCACCAGCGTTATTAGGATCATTTTCCCATCCTTTCATGTGACATACGCCTTTAATAATACCACCAGTTTTTTCTTTAACTGATTTTACTTGTTGATTAGTCGGTACAATAAATGAATTAACAAATCCACCAATAACGTATCTGTATCCTCCGCTATCTAGTTCAGGACCAACAACGTTTACTGCACCAGCAACAACGCCAATAAATCCAAATAGGACAATTAGCACCATTAAAAATTTTTTCATTATATATATTTCCCTTCAATATTATATTCATTATTATTTTATCATTTATACTTATTCATTTCCATTAATCATATAAAGAAAAAAATCTGTAATAAATATTATTACAGATTGTTAATTTAATTAATCTTCATCATCTTCATAAGTATCTTGTTTAACTTTATTTTTCTTACTTGCTTTAACCTTTTTCTTTATAAATTTACGAATTTTTCTTAAAGCCATTAAAATCTTCCAGAATAATACTATACCTGAAATAATAGTTTTAATAAATAATTCAAGATCTGTTACTTGTTGTAATAAAGATAAAGATTCAAGCAAAATAAGTAATGCAGAAACATCAAATACTAAAGATAAGATTGTTTTTAAAAATTTAAAAGTAGATTTAAACTCTTTAGTTTCTTTCTTTAAATTATCTTTGTTTTTAGCATTAAATATAACAAATATAATGAATATTATCAAATATACAACAGTTGATCCTATAATATAAGGATAATATTTAGATGTTTGATAATTTTTAATAACTGATGATATAGAAGAATATATAAAGAAAATAACTCCAAAATAAGTAATTATTAATTGAATAGTATTAATAAATTTCTTAGTTTTTTCTTTCTTTTCTTTTAATTCTTCTTTCTTTTTTAATAATTTATCTTTTATTGACATACTACTTTAAGAATAATACACTTAATGCAATTAAGATTTGGCCAATATAATAGAAAGATAAATTAGTAATTCTTAAACTAAATTTAGGATTAGGACCAAATGAATTAAAAATAAGTACTATATCTGATATAGTAAATGCTAAAGCTCCAACAGCATATAATGAATTAAAATTAGTTGGTACAGTAACCATATTAAATACTGCTATAGAAGTCATAACTACAACAGCACCGATATACACAATACCAAATATTTTATATGATATTTTAACTTCTAATTTTTTAAATATAATTAATAGAATTATTGCCGCAATAATAATTCCAGCTATAACTGCATAAAATACTCCGTAAGCAGTATTTTGACATATTGCACATAAATATAAAATATGTCCAGATAAGAATGCTGCAACACCTGCTAAGAATATTTTTGATCCAATTTTAGGAAATACAAATCTTAAATTAAGACATACATCTCCTACAAGACCAAGAATTAATCCAATTAATACTAAAGTTGGAACATTAGATACATTAGTTGTTTTTATACATGAATAAATACCTAATCCAACAAAAAATAATGATGCAGTTCCTTTTAATATAACTGCTAGAACATATTTTTCTTTATGTTCTACAATAATAAATGCTGCTTGAGTAATACAACCAAGTACAGCAAGTAAAATAGGTAAAAACATATTGTTACTCCTTTATATATATTTTATTTTAAATCTATCCAATAGCGATCTAAGATACCTTCGTCTTCTTCTAATACACTATTTTCATAAATACCACCATTATAAATAATAGTTTTAGCAGAACCTATATTAGTATCTAGGCAAGTCATTAAAATTTTATCAATATTTAATTTTTTACATTCTTCTAATGCAAGTTTAACCATTACTTGTGCATAGCCTTTATTTCTACAAAGAGGTCTTATACCATCTCCAATATGACCTCCATATAATAATAGTCCTTCATTTAAATAATGTCTAATATTACATGCACCAATGAATTTATTAATATTTGTATCTAACAAGAAAAACATAGAATCAGGAATTAATCCATCATGAGGAAAAGTTACTTCTAAATTATTCAAATAATTATCAAAATCACGATAATCATTTTTAAATATTGCTTTTGGAGAAGTTACGCCATCAATTCTTAACCACTCTTCCATCATATCAAAGAATAAATCTTTATATTCATAACTTAATTTTACTAATTTTACATTATCGTTATGAATATCTTTTTTCTCTAATACTTTTAATAGAAATGATACTGGTCTAAACCCATCATTACACGAAATCATGGCAGTTTTAGGATCTTTCATCCATCCATCATATAAATTATATTCACCATTTGCTAATTTATTTACAAATGGATAAATAGAATTCCATGCTTCATCACATAAACCATTTGGTTTTGATGCATTATGTGATATAAAACTTACATTAAGTTTTATATCACAAGCATGTTCAATATCATTTTCATATTCTTTTATTAAATCTTCATTAATTGTTTGTTTTATTGGTGTTATTAATATATCTTTCATATTAAATATTTTAACATATTCTTCATATAAAAATCTTTATATTTAGAATATAAAACAAATATTTGATATACTTTTAATAAAGGATTGATAAATATGAGTATACAAATTGGTAATATTAACCATTTAATAGTAAAAAAAGAAACAGATATAGCATATACTTTATATCCAAAAGATGATAATACTAATGAAATATTTTTACATTTTAATCAATGTAATAATAAAAAATTAAAACCATTCGATGAAGTAGATGCATTTTTATATTACGATAATAAACATCGTTTATGTGCAACATTAGAAGAACCATCTATATCAACTACTAAATATGATTTTTGTAAAGTAGTAAATGTACTTGAACATTCTGGAGCATTTATTAATATTAATATTGCAAAAGATATATTATTATCCAAAGATGATTTACCAGGTTCACTTTCATCTTGGCCAAAAGTAGGAGATTATTTACCTGTAACATTAAAGGTAAAAAAAGATTCATTAGTTGTTAAAATTGTTTCTAAAGATTTAGTTAAGAATGTAAATGATATTACATATAATGTGGGAGATACAGTTTCTGCTACAGTTACTCATTATTCACAATCAGGAATTACTTGTTTAACTGATGATTATAAACCTATTTTTATTTTTAAAAGTCTAATGCGAAAAAGATATAGATTAGGTGAAAGAATTGATGTAAAAATAATTAACGTAAATAAAGATTCGGAATATAATGGTACATTAATTGAACAAAAGGAATTAATGATATCTCAAGATAGAGATACATTATTAAACTATTTAAATAATTTTGGTGGAGTTATACCTCTTGGTAATAAATCAACACCAGATGCAATACAACATTTATTTAATATGAGTAAAAGTGCTTTTAAAAGAGCAGTTGGTGCTTTATATTCAGATAGAATAATAGAAATAGAAGATTATAAAATTATAAAGAAGTAAGTTCATAATGAACTTACTTCTTTTCATTTTTAATTATTTCTTCTAACATCTTTTTATCATTATCAGATAATACAACTTTTTTTAATAGATCTGGTCTAACAAGATATGTTTTTTTAAGTGATTCATATCTTTTAAATTTTTCAATATTAGCATGATGTCCAGATATTAAGACATCAGGAACTACTAAACCTTCAAATTCTTGTGGGTGAGTATATTGAGGATATTCTAATAAGTTATCATTATATGATTCATGTATTATTGAATCATCACTGATAACTCCTTTAACAAGTCTAGATATTGAATCAATAATAATTCCAGCTGGTAATTCTCCACCTGTTAATACATAATCACCTATAGATACTTCATCATCAATATAATTTAATATTCTGGCATCTATTCCTTCATAATGACCACAAATAATAATTATATGTTCTTCTTTTGAATAATTTAAGGCTTTTGTCTCATTCCAAATACTACCTGATGCACTGGTAAGAATCTTCTTTGCATTTTGATAACCATTTATGCTTTTAAGTGCTGCAACAATTGGTTCTACACTTATAAGCATACCTGCTCCACCACCATATGCATAATCATCAACTGTATGATGTTTATTAGTAGAAAAATCTCTAAAATTAATAATATTTACTTTTATTAATTCTTTATCAATAGCTTTTTTTAATATTGATGAATTAATAAATCCTTCAATCATTTCTGGGAATAATGTTAATACATCAAATGTTAGCATACTTCTACCTCACATAATTTAATAACAATATTCTCATCTATATTTATTACATAATCTTTAATAAATGGTAATAAATATATTTCATTATTTTCTTTTTTAATTTCTAATACTTTATTAGAAGGAAGAATTAATACATCATTTACTATACCAAAATAAGTATTATTCTCTAAATATACTTTTTTAGATACTAAATCATCTATTAAATATTCACCATCATTTAATATTGGTTTATTATTTTTGTCACAATATATATCAGCACCTATATATTTTTCTACATCATTTATATCAAATAAATGATTTATGGTAATTATGACATTTCCTTTTTGAATTCTACAAGATGTAATTATTACTTCTATATACTTATTAGCATATTTAATAAATATTTTATTTCCAACTTTATATCTAAAGTCAATAAAATCACTTTCTGATACTACTTTTAATTCTCCCTTTAATCCAAAAGTATTTGCTATATGACCAATATATAAATATTCGATACTATTCATGTAATACTTCCTTCTTTTTATCTTTTTTAAAAGTAGCAAACAATAATAAAGCATTAGCTACAGCTATTAAACTTACACCTACATCAGCAAAAATAGATAACCATAAAGGCATTAAATCAGCATCTGCCACACTAATTGCAAAGAACATTACTACTATTTTTACAGCAATAGTAAAAACCATATTAAATGTAATTTTAGATTTGGTTTTTCTTGCTATTTTGCATAATTCAACAAGTTTTCTTAAATCACTACTCATAATTACTATATCAGAAATAGATATAGTAACATCACTAGCAGTATCTGCCATTGCAATACCAACATCTGATGCAGATATTACTGGTGCATCATTTACACCATCACCAACGAAACATACTGTTCCGTTTTTTCTTGTAACAGATGATTTAATTTTATCCATATATTCTACTTTTTCATCAGGTAACAATTCTGAATATACATCATCTATTTGAAGTTTATTCGCAACATCATCTGCAATTAAGTGAGAATCTCCTGTTAACATGTAAATATTAGAAATACCATTTCTTCTTAATTGAGCAATAGTTTGGAAAGCTTCATCTCTAATAGAATCACCAATTACAATATATCCTATACAAATAGTTTCTTTAAAAACATAAATTATTAAGTTAGGATTGTTTACTTCTGGATATGTAAGTTTTTCTTTTAAAGCTAATTTTTCATTTGCGATTAAAATTTTAGATCCATTTATAGTAGCTCTTGCACCACCACGAAGTGCTTTAAAATCAGAAATAATTTCTGTAAAAAATTGATCTCTACCATAATGATCAACAATAGATTTTCCAATTGGATGATCTGAATAATACTCTGTATATAAGAAATATCTTAATACATCAGTAAAAGTATATTTATCTAAGGGTACAACATTTAATATATTAAAATCACCTTTAGTTAAAGTTCCTGTTTTATCAAAAACTAACTTTTCAATATGATAGAATGCTTCTAAATAACTACTTCCTCTAATTAGAATACCTCTTTTTGATGCAACACCTATAGATATAAAGAAACAAAGTGGAATAGAAATTACAAGAGCACAAGGACATGCTATAACCATAAAGTTAGCTACAATAGTTAATCCCTCTATCCACATAGAAGATCTATTAATTATTGAATAAATAATGGAAAATAATAATATAACTGCAGCAATAGATACTACAATTGGAGTATAGTATTTAGCAAAATTAGTAACGTTGTTTTCACTTTTAGCTTTATTTACTGTTGAATTTTCAACTAGATCCATTATTTTAGTCATCATAGAATTATTATATGTATGTGTAACTCTTAATTCTATTTGAGAACCTACATTTAATGATCCACTTAATAACTCATCACCTAATTCACAAGTTTTAAGAAGGGATTCACCAGTGATATTTTTCATATCAACGATAGTTTTACCTTTACAAATCTTACCATCTACTGGAATCATTTCACCACTATTTATAACTAAAACATCATCTGGGACAACACCTTCAACAGCTACTTCTTGAATTTCATCACCTAAATGCATTTTTACAGTTTGTACATCAAACTGTAAAAGTGCAGCAATAGACTTTCTTGATCTATTAACAGCTAAATTAGATAAGAAATCTCCTACTTGATAAAGAATTAGTATAACAGCAGCTTCTGTATATTTTTTAATAAATATTGCACAAATAGAGGCAACAGTCATTAAAAAGTTCTCATCCAATAATCTACCTTTAAATATACTTTTAATAAAACGAATAAATACTTCGTTACCTATTAACAAATACCCTAATCCAATAAAGACTACGGCAAATGGTTTTGATGTCCAATATTCTTTAACAACATTAGGATCTATAATGATTCCTATAATATAAATAAATAGTCCAGCTAAAAATATATAGAAATTAGGAGTAAACAAAGATTTTGCTATATCTTGCTCTAAAGGTCTACCTTTTTCTTGAGTTTGAATAATTATTCTTTCATCTACTTTGTGTGCAATTTCAGTTATTCTTTCTTCTAAATGATCAACTAAATCTTTATCAGTTGTTTCTATTATAAATCTAGCAGTTGGATAATCAACAATAATTTTTTGATGATTTAATTCTTTTTTTGCTATATTTTCAATACGTGAACCGCAATAAGCACAATCTAATCCTCTAAGATATACAACTTTTCTATATACTTCAACATTATCAATACTAGTTACTACAGCTTTATATTCATATACATGAACAGCTTTAATAATATTTTTTAATAATTCTTTATTGTATGCATCATCATTTACATCAGGATTACATTCAACAAGTAATATTCTAGTTGATTTATCAAGTGATGCATTAAAAACAGTATTAATTTTTTTAATTTCATTAACTATTCTATTAAAAGTATTATTAGATTTAACTTTTGATATTTGATATTTCTTTACTTCCATAAATATTACCTTTAATTATATGTTTATTATATCAAAATTTATAACTAAAATAAATTAAAAAAGATGAATCCACTAAAGTGGATTCATCAATTAATCTTCATTGCTAAGGAATTCAATATCTAATGATTGCTTATTGCGAATAGCAGCAGCATGAGCAATCGTTCTTATTGCTCCAGCCACACGTCCTTTTTTGCCTATAACTCGGCCTAAATCATCAGGATGAACAGATGCTTTAATCTTTGTCACTCCATTTTCAAATGAAACAAATGAACATTTAACATCTTCAGGATGTGTAACTAGAGGCTTAATTAAATCCGCAATTAAATTTGGATAATTAACGTCAGCCATAATTAAATCACCTATTTAGAATTCTTGCTGTCTACGAATTTTTTCCATATTCCAGCATCTTTTAAGAAGTTTTTAACAGTATCAGTAGGAAGAGCACCTTTTGATAACCAGTTAAGAACTTTTTCTTCTTCAAACTTAACTTCTGCAGGACTAGTTAGTGGATTATATGTACCCACAATTTCAATATAACGTCCATCACGAGGATTTCTTGAATCAGTTGCAACGAAACGATAGAAAGGTCTTTGTTTAGAACCATATCTTTGAGATCTTAATTTAACCATAAATTCCTCCTTATTACAACTATATTATATATAAAATAAATAAAGTCGTCAAGTAAAATACCTTAACAGCATTATTTATTTTGTTCTAAATCTCTCATTGTTTGATAAATTTTAATTCCAGTTTTCTTTTCAAACATATTATTATATCTTTTTTCGAATGCAATAGAATTTAGTGTATTTCTATAGATATGATATTTATTAATTAAATCAGGAATATTTGTTTTTTTACCATCAGCATATAAAGATATTGCAGAATAAAAATCAAATATTTTAATAATTTCATCTGTTGTAAATGAATTAAAATCTATATCAAATGATATTTTTTCTTCTAATTTTGCTTTCATATATAAATTATAACAAATATATAAAATGTTTTTTAAATAAAAGAAATAGATATTTGATATAATATTTATATATAGAGGAAAAAAATATGATTACAATGAAAAATGTAATTAGAGAAGGTAATGAATTATTAAGAAAGAAAAGTCTTGATGTAAATATTCCTTTATCTATTGAAGATCAAAAGATAATGAATGATATGATTAATTATATCTATGATTCAACTAAAGAAGAAAATGAAAATAATCCATTATATAGACCAGCTGTAGGACTAGCTGCACCACAACTTGGTATCTTAAAAAAAATGATTGCTATTGTGGCTCCTGATGAAAATGGTGAATATCATGAATTCTTTTTAATAAATCCTAAAATTAAGAGTTATTCTGATGAATTAACATATTTACCTGGTGGAGAAGGTTGTTTATCTGTCGATAGAGAATGTCATGCATTAATACATAGACCATATAAAGTTACATTTGAAGCGTACTATTATGATAAAGAAACTTCATCAATTACACTAAAAACGACTAAATTAAAAGGTTATTTAGCAATAGTATTCCAGCATGAATATGATCATTTAAATGGAATATTATTTGTAGATAGAGTAAATCAAAAAGAGCCAAATTATATTCCTAATAACTCACATCCTATTGAATTTAAATAGAAGGTAGAAAATTATTTCTACCTTCTATTTATTATTTATAATTTGAATGGTAACACTAACTAAAGGTTTACTCATTAATTTAGAATAAATATATTGATTTATTTGATTTAAAACTTGTTTTTCTATAGCCTGTATCGATAATTTATTTTGTTGATTTATAAGTTTATTATAAATATCTGTTACCTTTTGACTTATAGAATTAATAATTGAATCACTTAATTCTGGAATTGTAAATCCTTTAAGTAATACAATTGGTTGATTTAATAAAGTTTTTTCTCTATTAATAAACATATCAATATATATGAATCCATCATCAGCCATTTTTTTTCTGTCTTTTAATATGCCACTGTCTACATCGGATAATTGAGAATCTAAATATATATCTGATGCAGGAACTGCTTGAGGAAGAAGTTTAGCACCTTTTTCATTTAAACAAAATACATCTCCTGGTCCTAAAACAAAACAGTTTTTCTTAAGAATGCCTAAAGTTGTTGCTAGTTTAACATGACGTTTAAGCATTGCATATTCTCCATGAACTGGAACAAAATACTTTGGTTTCATAAATGATAACATTAATTTTAATTCATTTTGTGAAGCATGACCTGTTGTATGAGTATCAGTTAATAAACTATTTATAATAACATGTGCTCCAGAATGAACTAATTTATCAATATTTCTATTTACAAATTGTTCATTTCCCGGAATTGGTTTTGATGAATAAATAATTGTATCATTTGGTTTTAATGTAATTTGTTTATGAGTTCCAGATGCAATTCTTGATAATGCCGCCATAGGTTCACCTTGTGATCCAGTACAAAGTATAGTTACATGATCAGATTCTATCTTTTTAATATCTCTACTTCTTATAATTGTACCTTTAGGTACATTAATATATTTAAGTTTTTGAGCAGCTTCAATAGTTAACTCCATACTATGGCCAAATACTATAACAGGACGACCTACTGATACGCTTGCTTCTATAATTTGTTGTACTCTATATACATTAGATGCAAATGTTGCAACTAATATTCTTCCTTCAATTTGATGAAATAGACTATATAAAGTATCAGCAATTTTCTTTTCTGATTCAGATAAAGTTGAAATATTAGCGTTTGTTGATTCAGATAATAAACAATATACTCCTTCTTCACCAAGTTTTGTCATCTTATAGAAATCAGAAGGTGTACCAAGTGGACTAAAATCAAATTTAAAATCACCTGTATTTACAATATATCCAAGTTTAGTTTTTATTGCAATTCCAAATGAATCAGGAATAGAATGATTTGTCCTAAAGAAAGATAATTCAAAATGTTTGAATTTATATTTAGAATCATCATTATACTCAACCATCTTATATTTAACATCTGGAAATTCTGCTAATTTATTAGATATTAATGGTACCGCAATACCCGATGCATAAATACAAGGAATTTTTACTTTTTTTAATAAGAATGGAATTGCTCCTATATGATCTTCATGTCCATGAGTTATAAATAAACCAACAATTTTTTTCTCATTTTGCTCTAAGTATGTAAAATCAGGAATAATATAGTTTACTCCATGAACATCATCATCAGCAAATAATATTCCAGCATCCATAATGATTATTTCATCATCTTGTTCTACTAAATACATATTCATTCCAACTACACCAAGTCCGCCCAATGAATATACTTTTATATTTGTATCAATTTTTGTATTTTTAGATTGATTTATTTGTTTGTTTGAATGAGTTTTATCCATTTTTTCCTCCTTTCAAAATATATTTTTTTAATATTTTATTTATTAATTGTTTTATCAAATAAATGAAATAATTCTAATGTTGCTTCGGCATCATGTAAAGCATTATGATCTTGTTCATCTAATATAGGTTTTTTACCAAAATAATCATATGCATTATATAATCCAATATCATTTTTTTCTTTATAATATGTTTTAAATAACTGCATTAAATTAATATAATTCTTTCTTTCAGTAATAGGTGTAACCTTATGTAATAAATAACTTTTATTTATTATTAAATAGTCATTTCTGCCCCAAACATAAATAATAGGTTGATAAAGAGTCATATAATCTTTTAATGTATTATAAAACTTAGAATAATATGAAGCATTTTTTAATTCATTTTCTGTCTTATGAATGAAATTTAATGTATATTCATTAATTCCTCTTTCATCCAAAGGCTTTACTAATCCATAACTAGAATCAATTATATTCCCATTTGCATCTTCTAAACACATTCCATATTCTACAATTTCAGCATGAAATTGTGGAATATCTCCATGATGATAATTTACTGGTGGCATAGAGAATTCTAAATCTAAAAATAATCTATAAGTATCTTTTCTAAGTAATTTTTTTACTTGTTCAACATTATCTTGATGATTATAATAAACTATTTCTTTATTACCTTGCATTTTATATATCTTATCAAAATCTACAACTTGATATGCATATACATTTCCAACAAATATTGGTTTATCTGTTGCGTAAAATGTTACATAATTACCTAGTGATAAATATATTTCAAGTTTTTTAGCTTGAGAATGAGATAGGTAAAAATACACTAATTTATTTTTTATAAGCATATCAAATACTCTATTTTCATCATAATAAGTTCTGACTTTTCCACTTATTAATTGCATTTTTACCTCCTTATATTAAAATTACTTATTTAATTCGTTTAATAATTTTTCTGCTGTATCTTTAGGAATGCCTAAAGATCTTAAATTTTCAATTGATGTATGTTTTAAATCATCAATTGAATCAAAAGATGATAAAATCATCTTTTTTCTTTTATCTCCTATACCTTCAATAGAATCAATTATACTTTTAAATGTATTTTTAGTATGTTTATTTCTAAAGAATGTTATTGCAAATCGATGTACTTCATCTTGCATTGCTTCTAATAATAAAAATAAATTAGAATGCTTATCTAAATCTATATGTTCTCCATATATAGTAACTATAGATTTAGTTCTATGATGATCATCTTTTTCAAGACCAATTAAATTAATATCAGTAATATTTAAATTCTCAAATATTTCTTGAGCTGCCATTACTTGAGGTAATCCGCCATCTACAATAACTAAATTTGGCTTACGTAAGTTATCTTTTATAACTCTTTTATATCTACGGGTTAATACTTCTTGCATTGTATGAAAATCATCTGCACCAATAACTGTTTTTACATTATATTTTCTATAATCTTTATAAGATGGAACTCCATCTATATAAGTTACCATAGCAGAAATACTTGATACTCCTTGAATATTTGAATTATCAAATAATTCTATTACTTTCGGAAATGTGATATTTAAAATATTTTGTAATTCTATTAATGGTTCTTTTGTTTTAGAAATCTTTAATAATTTTAATTTTTCTAATGAATCAGCTTTATTAAATGCATTCTCAGAAACCATATCAACAAGTTGTTTCTTCAAGCCAATTTTTGGAACTATTACTTTAGTATCTAATAATTCTTCTAATATTTGATAATCATTAATATCTGGTATTAATATTTCTTCTGGAACAGTTATTTTATTTGAATCATAAAATTCATATATAAATGATAAGAATACTTCATCTAAATCATCTACTAAATCAAATATTTCGCCGTTTCTTTCGATAATTTTACCTTGACGCATATGTAATACTTGTATACATATAGTATCATTTTTAACATAGTAGCCAAATATATCTCTTGTAATACCATCATTTAATGTAATCTTTTCTTTTTCTGGAACTATTGATATACTATCAATTAATTCTTTATATTCTAAAGCTTTTTCAAATTCTAAATTATCTGATGCTTTAAGCATTAGATTATTTAATTCTTGTAAAACATCTTTAGATGTTCCATTTAAAAACTTAGTTACCTTATCTAAATATTCTTGATAATCATTTCTTGTTATTTTATTAATACATGGTGCTAAACAGTTATGCATATCATAATAAATACATTTTTTCTTAGGTATTTCATGACATTTTCTAAATGGATATACTTTATTGATAACTTCTACAGCATCATTACATGCTTTAACATTTGGATATGGGCCATATAATTTATATCCGTTTCGTTTTTTCATCTTAGATATGTCTCTAGATACAATAACTCTAGGAGATGTTTCATTTGTAATAACTATATATGGATATGTTTTATCATCCATAAGTAATATATTATAAAACGGTCTATATTCTTTAATAAAATTATGTTCTAATAAGAATGCTTCTTTTTCAGAATTAGTAATTATATATTCAAAATTAACTACTTCTGATACCATTTGGGTAGTTTTAGCATCATGAGCACCTGTAAAATAACTTTTTAATCTATTTTGAAGGAGTTTTGCTTTACCAACATATATGATTACACCATCTTTGTTATACATTTGATAACAACCAGGTTTAAGTGGTACTAATGATAATTTATCTTTTATATATGATTTTATATCATTATTCATAAGAAACTCCTTTCAATAAATATTAATTATGCATATTTCTACAGTAAATATATTGTAAATGATTTATATAATTAGCTAAATCATCATTTAAATCATTTTTTTCTATTCTAAACTTCCAATTATTACCCATAGTTGATGGAGTATTAATTCTAGATTCATGACCTTTTTGTAAATAATCCCACATAGGTATTATTGCATATTTACAAACACTATTTAATACAGCTCTTATTAATGCATTACCAATATCATATTCATCTTTAATGAATAATCTATCCATAATAAACTCTTTCATACTTTGATCTAAACTATTAAACCATGATCTTATAGGTTCATTATCATGAGTACCAGGATAACAAACACAATTATATTCTAAATTAAAGAATGCTGCATCGGTACTAACACCTTTTTTAAATGAAAATTGAGATACTTTCATACCAGGATATCCTAATTCATTAATCATATCATCTACTTCTTTAGTGATTAGTCCTAAATTTTCTGCAATTATATTTAATTTACCTAAACATTTTTCTGCTTCTTTAAATAAAGATGCTCCTGGTCCTTTTATCCAAGTACCATTAATTGCTGTTGATTCACCTGCTTTAATAGCATAAAATGATTCAAAACCTCTAAAATGATCAATTCTAACTAAATCATACATTTTAGATGCTGCTTTAATTCTTTTAATCCACCATGAATAATTATTTTTCTTCATGTAATCATAATCATATAATGGATTACCCCATAATTGACCATTCGGAGAAAAATAATCTGGAGGTACTCCAGCAACAAGTGTTGGATTATATCTTTCATCTAATAAAAATTCATTCTTATTATTCCAAACATCACTTGAATCTAAAGATACATATATTGGCATATCACCAATTAAATATACACCTTTAGAATTAGCATATTCTTTTAATGTAAAATACTCTTCATAGAATTCATATTGAATAAAATTCCAAAAATCTATTCTATCTTGATTATCTTTTATAAAAGAATCAATAGTATCTTCATCATGAGTTATATATTCACTAGGCCAAGATAGAAATGATACATCATTAAAACTATTTTTAATAGTCATAAATAATGAATAACCTTCTAACCAATCTTTATTTTCTTTTATAAAATTATTCATTTTAGATTTATCAAATCTTTTATATGCTGTATATAAAATATTAAATCTAGTTTTATATAATTTTTCATAATCAATTGAAGTTGATTCATCAAATAATGAATCAACTTCTTCTTTTGTTAAATAACCTTTTTCTTGTAAAGTTTCTAAATCTATAAAATAAGGGTTACCTGCAAAAGCAGAAAATGATTGATATGGAGAATCTCCATATGAAGTTGGATTTAAAGGTAATAATTGCCAATATTTAATATTAGATTTATATAAAAAATCTACATAATTATATGCATCGTGTCCTAGGCTTCCTATTCCATAAGAATTAGGAAGACTAAATAATGGCATTAATATACCACTTTCTCTATTTTTCTTCATTTTTATTTATATTATTTAGTATTTCTTCTATATGAGCACCATATTCTAATGATTCATCATATTTAAATCTTAATTCTGGTGTTTTTCTTAAATCAAGTTTTTTTGCAATAGAACTACGTAAATATCCTTTTGATTTTTCTAGAATAGCTTTTGTTGCTTCTATTTCTTCTTTGGTGCCCATAACTGTATACCATATTAAAGCAACACTCATATCTTTATTTAAAGATACTTTTGTAATAGATACATATTTTAAATGAGCATCATGTGCTTCAAATAATAATATGTTAGATAATTCTTTACGTATTATGCTTTCAACTCTTTCTGTTCTATAAGCCATATTATAGAGTTTTTACCTCTTCCATTACGAAGCATTCAAAGATATCTCCAACTTTAATATCATTAAAGTTTTCTACATTAATACCACAATCAAATCCTTCTTTTACTTCTTTAACATCATCTTTAAAACGACGAAGTCCAGCAATATGTCCTGTATAAATTACAATACTATCACGAATGATTCTAACTGAGCCATTACGTTTAACTTCACCTTTAGTAACCATGCTACCAGCAATAGTACCAATCTTAGATATCTTAAATATTTCTCTAACTTCAGCTTCACCAGTTACTTTTTCTTCAAATACTGGATCTAACATACCTTTAGCTGCTGCTTCAATATCTTCTTGTAATTTATAAATAATATCATATAAACGAATTTCTATATGTTTATCTTTAGCAAGATCTGTTATTTGAGAATTAGGACGAACATTAAAACCAATAACTATTGCTTGAGAAGCAACTGCAAGTGATATATCATTATCTGTTATTCCACCAACACGAGCTCCAATAATATTAATTTTAATTCCTTCTATATCTATTTTTTGAATTAAACCTTTAATAGCTTCAATAGAACCTTGTACATCACATTTAATAATCAAATTAAGATTCTTAATTTCTCCATCTTCTTTTGCCATATTAGATAGTGATGCAGTATGTAAAGCATTAATATCTTCATTTAATTTATTTTCAGCTCTTATTTCTGCAATAGCTTTAACACTCTTTTCATCGTCTAATACCATGAATTTTTCACCAGCTTGTGGTACTTCATTAATTCCAGTAACTTCAACTGGTTTTGCAGGTAATGCTTCTTTAACGGATCTTCCGTTTTCATCTTGCATTGCACGTATTTTTCCATATGTATTACCTACAACTATAGAGTCACCAACTTTTAATGTACCATTTTGAACAAGAAGGGTTGCAACTGGTCCTCTACCTTTATCTAATCTAGCTTCAATAACACTTCCTACTGCAAGACGTGATGGATTAGCTTTAAAATCTTTCATATCAGATATTAAGATAACCATTTCAAGTAATTCATCAACACCCATACCAGTCTTAGCAGAAATTGGACAATATACTGTATCTCCACCCCATTCTTCTGGTACAAGATTATAATTCATTAATTCTTGTTTAATTTTTTCTGGTGATACACCTTGTTTATCCATTTTATTAACTGCAACAATAATTGGAACACCAGCTGCTTGTGCATGTTCAATAGCTTCTTTAGTTTGTGGCATAACACCATCATCAGCTGCAACTACTAATATAACAATATCCGTAACTTGAGCTCCACGTGCACGCATTTCAGTAAATGCTGCATGCCCTGGTGTATCAATAAAAGTAATTAATTTACCGCTTTTTTCTACTTGATAAGCACCAATATGTTGAGTAATTCCACCAGCTTCACCACTAGTTACATGTGAATTTCTAATATGATCTAATAAAGTAGTTTTACCATGATCTACGTGACCCATAATAGTAACAATAGCTGGTCTTGGACGTAAATCTTCTTCCTTATCAACTATTTCTATTTCATCAAATCTAACTAAGTCAGTTACAGTTTTATTTTTAACTTCAAAACCATATTCCATACCTATTAATTCTACTGTATCTTTATCTAAAGTTTGAGTAGCTGATGCAAATACACCCATAGAGGTAAATAGTTTCTTAACTAAATCAGTTATAGATACATTCATAGCTTCTGCAACATCAAGTGTTGTCATACCATTTTCATAATAAATAACATTCTCTTCTTTATTTTCTTTTAAAGAACCGGCTCTTTTTTCAGCACGTGATTTAGTTTGTTTATTCTTTTTATTTATAGTTTCATTAGTTTTTGCACCATGTTGATGAATACGTTGAGTAAGTGATGCATTATATTCATCACCTTTTAAATAATCATCATATTCTTCCATATATTCTTCATCAAATTTAGATTCAACCTTTTCTTCTTCACGAATAATTGGTTTTACTTCTTTTGCTTCTTCGATAACTATTTTTTCTACTTTTTCTTCTTTTACTATAGAATCTTTTTTGACTTCCTTTTTTGAAACATCATTATTAACTTTTTCAACTTTAATATTTACTTCAACTTTTTCTTTAGTATCTTTAATAACTGGTGTTTCAACTACTTTTTTCTCTTTAAAAGGATATGGAACATCATATTTTTTTGCTAACTTCTTTTCAAGTTCTTTTGATAAATCTGATTCTTCAGTATAAGTTGTTCCAAATGCAATATTTTTTAATAAATCTAATAATTCTTTAGGTTCAATTTTTAAGAATTCAGCAACTTTTTTAACAATCATAAATTTTCCTTTCTATTTATTACAAGAATTTAATAACTTAACAAATCCAATATCAGTAATACCTATTACTTTAATATTATTTAAACCTATTGCGTTATTTAATTCTATAGATGAATAATTCTTATTTACAATAACATTATGATAACAAGACTTTGATTCTAAATGTGATATTGTATTAGCTGATGCATCATTTGCAATAAAAATCATCTTAACTAAACCTTTTGACATTTTTTCTTGTACAATATCAAATCCTGCTACTAGTTTATTAGCTTTTTTACAAAGCCCTAAATTTTGTAATATTTTATCCATTATTTTAATAATTTAATTAATTCTTGATAGATATCATCTTTTACTTCTATTTCTAATGATTTAGATAAAAGATTTTTCTTCTTAGCAAGTTCTACTGCTTTTATATCTTTTGATAGATATACACCGTGTCCTCTTAATTTACCTGTAGAATCAATTACAACTTCATTTAATGGAGTTCTAACGATTCTAATCATTTCTGATTTAGGAAATTGATTATTTGTAGCAACACATTTACGCATTGGAACTTTTTTTGCTTTAACTTGATTCATATTATTTATGCGTGATATACATTAGGAATAAACTCAATACCTTCTTCTTGTGCTTGAGTTTCATTCTTTATATCAATTTTCCAACCTGTAGCAAGTGATGCAAGACGAACGTTTTGTCCACCTTTACCAATAGCTAAACTAAATTGATCATCAGATACAATTACAATAGATTTACGGTTTTCTTCATCTAACATTACAGAAAGACATACAGCAGGAGTTAGTGATTCACTAATTAATTTAATAGGATCTGTATTCCATGTAAATATATCAATTCTTTCACCATTAAGTGATGCGTTAATTTCCTTAATACGAGAACCACCCATACCAATACAAGTAGCTTTAGCATCTACATTAACATTATTAGACTTAACAGCAACTTTTGTTCTCTTACCAGGATCACGAGCTATACTCATAACATCGATTACACCTTGTGAAACTTCAGGAACATATGCTTCAAATAAACGTTTAACAATTTCTTTAGTAGAACGAGTTACATATACTTTTGGACCTTTAGTAGTTTCTTCTACTTTAGAAACACATACTTTAACTTGTTTTCCAGGTAAATATTCTTCACCAGCAATACCATCTTCTAACGGCATATATGAAGTTACATTATATCCAATGTTAAGAATAACTGCTTTATCAGTAACATGTTCTACTGTTGCATTTATAACTTCACCTTCATTTTCACGGAAGAATTCATAAGCTCTTTTAATTTCTACCAAACGTAATTCTTGAGTAAACACTTGTTTAAAACGTGTTACACCAGTTCTAGATATTGAATCAAAAGCAATTTCTTTTCTTATTTTAGATCCAATTCTTAATCTATCTTTATATTCTTTACCTTCTTCTAAAGATAAATCTCCTTTTTGAAATTCATAGCCTTCTTTATCTTTATCTACAATAACAAAGTTTTCATAAATTCTAACTTTTTTCCCAACTTCATCAAATACAACATCAATTACACCTGAATGTTCATCTGCTTGACAACCTTTTGCAAGAGCAACGCTTACTGCTTGTTCAATGTCTTCAATACCTAAACCTCTAGATGCTGCAACAGCTTCTAGTGTTTCAAAAAAACTTTTACTAATCATTTTTTGTTCTTATCCTCCTTAAAATTTAATAGCCTTTCTTATAAATTTAATATTTTCTTTTAAACAAGTAATTGTTTTCTTTCTGCCTTTAATATTAATCTCTAAATCAATTTGATCATCATTAACTTTTCTTAAATATCCATAAAAAGAATTAGTTTTATAATCTAAATACATATTATTTAATTCTAAATAAATATATTCATCTATTGCTTTATTTAACTCATCAAATGATTTAAACACTCTTTCAATACCTAAACTAGATACTTCTAAAAAGTAATCATCAGGTATATCATCATTAACTTTATCTAATAACTCTTTTGTTATATCCTCAATAATATCAATATCACAAGATAAAGTTATTGGATTATCTACAAATACTCTTATAGTATTAATTCCATATTCAAAAGATTCCTCAATAGAATCAAATACTAAATTATGAGATTCTATAATAGGTATTGCAGATTCTTTAATTTTACTTAAATAACTATTCATATACAACCTTTCATATAAAATTGGTGAGCTTATTTCTAAGCTCACCAAATATGTAATATTTAGTTATTAATATATTATCACAAAATACCTTTATTAACAATAATATTACTTATTTGATTTAATTACATCTAAATATTTGATAAAATATAATTCCTAATAAAGATATTTATGGAGGTCAATATGAAAGTACATATTTTAAATCAAATAAAAGAATGTCCTATTGGTACAAGAGTAATTGATTTAATTGATCCTTCTATTTCACATAACTATTTAATTTGTAAAATAAATGATTCTTATCGAGAATTAAACCATCGATTAAAAGAAAAATATGATGGTGCAACAATTAAATTATATGGATTAGAAGATATTGAAGGTGGTCATGCATATGAAGCCACTTTAAGATTTATTATTGCAAAAGCATTCTATGAAATAGATAATAATATTAAAATTCGTTTTTCATATAATGCATCTCGTTCTATATTTTGTGAAATATTAAATACTAAATATAAAATGAATCATTATGCTGATGACGTTATCAAAAAAGTCAAAGAAATTATTGATAAAGATATAACAATAGTATCTCATAAAATATCTCAAGAAGAATTAATTAATCACTATAAAGATGAACAATTTATAGATAAAATTGATATTGTAAAATCACTTAAACGTGATATTACAAAGATATATGAATGTGATGGATATTGGGATTTTTTATATAATTATATGGTTCCATCTACAGGATATATTAAAAACTATATTATAAGACCCTATTCGCCTGGACTAATTATTCAATATCCAAGATATGAATTAAATCAAGAAATACCACAATTTATTGAAGAATCTAAATATGGTAAAACTTTAAGACAAGCCTATAAATGGGGAAAAGATACTAATAATGATACTATTTATGGATTAAATAAGAAAGTTTCATCTAATAACATTGTGGATTTTATTCAAACATGCGAAGCAAAACATAATAATATGCTTGCAGAACTAGGTGAATTAATTAATAAAGATAAAGAAAATATCAGACTTATTTGTATAGCAGGTCCTTCATCTAGTGGTAAAACAACATTCTGTAATAGACTTAGAATTGAACTTATGAGTAAAGGTATTAATCCAGTAATGATATCTATGGATAATTATTATTTACCAAAAGATGAAATATCTAAAATTCAAAATAAACCAATAGATGAACTTGATTTAGAAGATATAAATTGTTTAGATATAGAATTATTTAATAAACATTTATTCGAATTAATAAATGGTGATGAAGTAGTATTACCAGTATATGATTTCAAAGAAAGAAAACATACTAAAGGTAAACCTATAAAAGTAAGTGAAGGATCACCCATTATTATAGAAGGAATTCATGCTTTAAACGAAAGAATAACAAGTTCAATACCTAAACATCAAAAATTCAAAATATATATATCCCCTCAAATGCAAATAAATATCGATAATCATTCACCACTTTCTACAACAGACTTAAGATTAATAAGAAGAATAGTTCGTGATATGAAATTTAGAAATTATTCTCCTAAAACAACTATTAATATGTGGCCAAGTGTAAGAAATGGTGAATTTAAATGGATATATCCTAACCAAGAAGGTGCAGATTACGTATTTAATAGTGAATTAAGTTACGAACAATGTATATTTAAGAAATACGCATTAAAAGAATTAGAAAAAATAGATATTGCCGATAGTGAATATGTAACAGCTCAAAGACTTATCAGATATTTATCATTATTTGAATCTATTGAAGATGAATCATGTATACCATGTAACTCAATTATCAGAGAATTTATTGGTGGTTCTTGTTTTAATGTACAATAATAAAAATCTCTTTAAGAAATACTTAAAGAGATTTTTTTAATTCATATAAAATAATTCCCGATGCAACAGATACATTTAATGATTCACAATCGTTTTCCATTGGAATAATAATAGAATTATCGGATAAATCAATTACTTCTTTTGAAACTCCATGTGCTTCATTACCAAATACAACTGCAAATTTTTTATTGATATGTAAATCTGCTATATTAATAGAATCTTTTAAAGATGTTGAATAAACAAAAAAATTATTATTTTTTAATAATTTTATAGTATCAATTAATGATTTTTTATATATTTTTATTTTAAATAATGATCCTTGAGTTGCTCTAAGAGTTTTATCATTATATAAATCTACACAATTATTAGATAATACAACCATATCATAACCTAAAGCAGCACTAGTTCTAATAATAGTACCTAGGTTTCCTGGATCATTTATATCATCAAGTAACACAATATTATTAACATTATTTAAATCTATATTAGTATTATCTAATTGTTTACATATGCCTATTATTGGTTGAGGATTAATAGTATTTGATATTTTTTTAATAATATCAATATTTACTAAATAAGTATCAATATTTTTAAAATTTTTTAAATCATCAATATTAATACCCAATACCATTTCTAATAAATTAGACTTATTTGCTTCTTCAACTAAATGATATCCTTCAATAATAAAAAGTTTTGAATCTTCACGATTTTTTTTATCATTTAATTTTAAAATATCTTGAATTAATTTATTTTTAATAGATGTTATTTCTTTCATAATTCACCACTTTTATTAATATATTAATTGTATCATATATTATCCATATATACTATATAGATATTTCAATTTAATGGTAGATGATATACCAAATTGATATAATATTTAATGTATAAAGGAGAAACAATAATGTTTTATTTTGATTATACAGCCACTTCAAAACCCAAAAAAGAAATTCTAGAATTATATTCTAAAATAAATGAATCTTATTGGTATAATAGTGAAACACTATATCAAGAAGGAATGAAAGTAAATGCTATTGTAGAAGAAGCTAAATCTAGAATTAGAACTAATTTAAATTTAGTAAATAACCAAAATATATTATTTACATCAGGTGCAACAGAATCTAATAATACCGCCATATATGGTATATGTAATCAACATATAAATAATCCTAAACATATTATTACATCAGTTATGGAACATGCTTCTGTAAAGAATTGTTTTAAAGATTTAGAAAACAAAGGTTTTAATGTTGATTATATCGATGTTAATAATGGAATAATTGATTTAAATAAGTTAAAATCAGCAATTACTAAAGATACAATACTTGTATCAATAATGTGGGTTAATAATACAATGGGAGCAATTGAACCTATTAAAGATATAATAAATATCTTAAAAGATTATCCAAGATGCAAACTTCATGTTGATATGGTACAAGGTTTTTCTAAAATAATACCTGACTTTAATCTAAATTATATAGATTTAATTACTTTAAGCGGTCATAAACTAGAAGGATTAAAAGGAACAGGTCTTTTAATATATAAAAATAATATTAATTTATCTTTCCTACATGGTGGTAATCAACAATATGGTATTCGACCTGGTACAGTTGATGTAGCTGGAGCGGTATGTATGACTAAAACTATAGAACTTGCTAATAAAAATGTATTAGATAAATATAATGATGTTTTAGAAAAACATACATATTTAATAAATAAACTAAAAACTATTAATAATATAGAAACTAATATAGCCGAAAAATATTCACCATATATATTATCTATAACATATAATTCTATTAAAGGTGAAACTTTATTACATATGTTAGAAGAAAAAGGAATTATTGTCGGAGTAGGTTCTGCTTGCCATGCTCATTCAAAAGATTTAGATGAATCTTTACTAAAAACATATAAGGATAAAGATAAAGTAATAAATTCTATTAGAATTAGTATTTCATATAATACTACATATGATGAACTAGATTATTTAATAAATTGTTTAAAGGAGGTTTATTAATATGCAAGATCATATTTTAATACGTTATGGAGAACTTGCATTAAAAAAGTCTAACCGTAATCAATTTATTAATAGAATTATTTCTAATATTAAAAGAAATTTAAAAGATTATCAAGATTTATCATATGAAAATAGAAGTTTAAGATTCTATATTCATTTAAATGGAACAAATCCAGATAAATTAATCGAAATATTAAAAACTATTCCTGGTATTCATTCTTTTAGTATAGTATCTAAAACATTAGAAACAATAGATGATGTCAGTATATTATGTAAAACATTATTAGAAGAAGAATTAAAGAATAATACCAATCTTACATTTAAAATTGAAACTAATAGAGGAGATAAAGATTTTCCTATGTCTTCTTTAGAAATATCTAAAGAAGTATCTATATATTTATTTAGAAATATACCTAATTTACATGCGGATATGCATAATCCAGATGTTACAATTAATATTGATTTTAGAAAAGAAGGAGCATTTGTATATACAAATGTAATTGAAGGTATGGGTGGAATGCCATCAGGTACTATTGGAAAAGCTTCACTTATGATAAGTGGAGGAATAGATTCAGTAGTAGCCGGATACTTAGCACTTAAAAAAGGAATACAACTTGATTGTATTCACTTTGCATCTCCTCCATATACATCAAGTAATGCTGTTCAAAAAGTAATTGATTTATTAGAAGTATTAACTAAATATACCGAATACCAAAATATTAATTTATATATTGTACCTTTTACTACTATTCAAAAGAAAATATACGAAGTAGTAAGAGAAGATTATGGAATCACCATAATGAGACGTATGATGTATATAATAGCAGAAAAACTTTCTATAAAACTTCATAATATTGCAATAATAAATGGAGAAAATATCGGTCAAGTTGCAAGTCAAACATTAGAAAGTATGGCTACTATTGAAGAAGTATGTACAATGCCTATTATTAGACCACTTGCAACACTAGATAAACTAGATATTGTAAAAATAGCTAAAGATATTAATACTTTTCCTATATCAATAAGACCATATGAAGATTGTTGTACAGTATTTGTACCAAAACACCCACAAATAAGACCAAATAAAGAATATTCTAAAAAAGAAGAATCATTATTTGATTACGAACATTTAATTGATGAAGCAGTACAAAATGTAGAAAAAATAACTTTATATAGCGATAAACACCACTTATATATAGGTGAAGAAAATATATTTTAAAGGAGATTTATATGAAACATATCGAATATATGCCCCAAGATGTATGTAGTAGACTTATAAGTTTTGATTTAGATGATAATGGTAATATTCATAATTTAGGATTCTTAGGAGGATGTAGTGGTAATCTAAGAGCAATATCTAAATTAGTTGAAGGAAAAAACGCTACAGATATAGCAACTATATTAAATGGAAATAAATGTGGTATGCGTCAAACCAGTTGTGCTGACCAATTATCTAAAGCAATTGTTGATGCAATAAACAATAAATAAAAATCTATACTTTTAAAAGTATAGATTTTTTTATAAGTTATTATCATCAATATAATATGTTTTGGGTAATATTTCTTCTTCAGAACAAGAACATTTAATTAAGCGTCCTTCAGCAACTTTTTTTGCAAAAACATAATCAGTAAAAGTTAATTTGTGTTTCTTGTTACAATTAGGACATACAAATATTACATTTTTAATCTTGTATAAAACTAATAATAAGTATCCAATTACAGCAATTGCTAAAAATATACCTGCTGTAATTAATATTTTTGTTAAAGACTTACTTTTTAAAAATCCAATTATTAATCCTAAAAAGAAAGATAATATTGTAAGATAAATAATACAAAGAATAGCCCACAATTTAGCTTTCTTAGTCATTGTTTTCTACCTCATACTTTTTAGCTTCTTTTAATTGCTGATTAAACTTTTCATTTAATTCTTCTTGTATCTTTATCTTTTCTATAATTTTTTTAACACTAGATTCTAAATCTGATCCTTCTTCATAATTAGCAAGACATGCAAAATCAACTCTATCGTCAAGTAAAAGTTTAGATATTTTAGATTTTTTATTCTTATGATATAAAGCAATAGCATAACCATGTTTATCACGAATTAATGTCATACAAGGAACATCAGTTATTCCATCACCAATATATATCATATTTTCATACTTTACAGCTCTTGTTTTTACTTCCATATTTACTTTTGAATCATCATTTAATTCTAAAGAACCTTTAGAAATTCTAAATAAAAACTGAGTTTTAGTAGTATAATTAACTAAATTTTTTGGCCAATCAGCATTACCATTTTCATCATAATGATATTCACAAGCAAATATTCTTTTGATATATTTAGCAATAGGTGTTGCTTCCATTATTTCTTTTAATCCGCTAGATAAAATATAATGTTCAACATTAAATCCACATTCTTTACCAAATTTATTAATTCTTTCAAACCAAGTATCAACACCAGGTAGTAATTCTACCTTTTTACCTAATTCATTAAAGGCTTCTCTAGTAATAGGAAGTCCTTTTTTTATGGATTCATCAAGCATTAATTTCATATAGCCAAGAATTCTATCCATTTGATACTTATTAGCTAAATCATCTGCTTTACTCCAAAATTCATCAGCTGTTAGACCAAGCGATGGAATAAATGTATATTCTTGTTGATCTTTTGAACTTAATGTTCTATCAAAATCATATAAAAATGCAATTGTTGGTTTTTTCATAAACAACCTCTATTTAACACGTGCTCTACCACGTTTAATTATTATTTGATATAAACAATAGAATACATATGGAATACAAGCTATATAACCTATTGCAAAAATAACTGAAGATAACGAAAACATTATTGCAATATGCCACCATGCAAGCTTTAATGAAGTTCTTTTATATATTTCTATTATTATCATAATGGAGCATGGCAAAGCAGCTCCTTGTAAAGCATATGATAAATATCCTACTTTTAAAGCAATACTATCAAGTAAAATTGATGGTTCTTCACCTAACTCTTCAACAGCTTTGCTAAGTAATTCTAAATATCCTGTGAATTTATAATAACTATAAACTACTATTCCACTAAGTAAACAAAGTATTAAGCCTATTAAATAAAATAAAACAATTTTTTTATCACCATAATACCAAGAAAAATCTCCTTTATTATGAGTTTTATTCATTCTATCTAATGCTTCTTTTCTTTCTTTACATAAATCTCTTTCTACTAAATCATCTTCATTAATATGGAGTATTGGACATAATAACATATATTCTCTTGTATAAATATTTGCTTTACCAGATTCAATTTCATTAATTCTATCAACAGTTATACCTGTTTTTTCAGATAATTCTTCTACGGTTAATCTTGCTTCTTTTCTTAGTAATCTAATATTAGCAGCAATTATCTCTATTGATTGTTCCATATATATCCTTTCTAAAAAAGTTACAACAAATAATTTAAAAATATTTGTTGTAACTTAAATGATTATATTATTATCTATTTAGTAACCATGATGGTACATGTGATTCGTCTTTTTGTTTTGATGAGGAATCATCATCATCGTCATCATCGCCCATAGATGAATCATCATCATCTACAACAGGTTTTACTTCTTCTTTAACAGGAACAGGTGTTTCATTACCAAAAATTATTTGTTCACGACGTGCTTCATCATATCCTGATGCAATAACTGTAACTACTACTTCATCTTTTAAATCAAGATTATAACCAAATCCTGTTATTAAATCTATATCTGTAGAAGAAGCTGCTCTAATTTCATTATAGATATCTTGTACTTCTGCAAATTTTATATCTTGGTCAGCTGTTACTTGAACTATTGCTTTTGTAGCACCAGTAATATCAATTTCAAGAAGTGGTGATTGAATAGCAAGTCTAGCTGCTTCAATAGCACGATTTGGTCCTTCAGCAATACCGATACCCATTAAACAAGTACCTGCTTCTTTTACAATCTTTTTAACATCATTAAAGTCGACATTCCAATGTCCTGGTAATGTAATAATTTCTGTTAAACTTTGAATTGATCTACGTAAAACATTATCTGCTTCAGCAAAAGCTTCAAGATATGTAGTATTTAATCCTATTACTGATAATATTTTATCATTTGGAATAACTAATAAAGTATCACAGTATGGACGAAGTTCATTAATACCAGCTAATGCTTGACGCATTCTTTGTTTTCCTTCAAAACTAAATGGTTTAGTTACAATACCTACTACTATTGCTCCTGCTTCTCTTGCACATTGTGCAACAACTTTAGAAGCACCAGTTCCAGTACCGCCACCCATACCACAAGTGATAAATACTAAGTTAGCATCACTAACAACTTCTTTAATATCTTCAATATCTTCTAAAGCTGATTGATATCCAACTTCTGGATCAGCACCAGCTCCTAGTCCTTGAGTTAATTTCTTACCAATTTGAACTCTTGTTTCTGCTTTTGATAAACGTAATACCTGGCAATCTGTATTAATTGAAACATATTCAATACCACGAATATCTGATTCAATCATTCTATTAACAGCATTACCACCAGCACCGCCTACACCTATAACTTTTAATACAGATGTTTGACTAAAAGTATTATTAATCATATTTATACCTCTTATTAATCAATATTAACGTGACCAACTCTTATAACATCACGAGCAATCATTAATTCTTCATTAGTTGGAACAACTAATACTTTAATTTTTGATTCAGGTGTTGATAACTCAATTTGTTCACCTTTAATTTTATTTTTTTCTAAATCAATATGAACATCTAATGCTTCAGAAATTCTTTCACATACATGTTCACGCATTTCAGGTGATTTTTCTCCTATACCAGCTGTAAATACAATTGCATCACAACCACCCATATATACAAAATAACTTCCAATATAGTCTGCAATACTCTTTTCTTGCATACGTAATATTAAATCTGCTTGATAATTACCTTCTGCTTGCATTGCTCTTACTTCTCTTGCATCAGAATGTCCATCACAGAAACCTGCAAAACCTGATTTCTTATTTAATATAGTAACAATTTCATCAGCAGATTTACCTTCATGATTAGAAATATATTGAACAACTGCAGGATCTACTCGTCCACTTCTTGTTCCCATTACTAATCCATCTAAAGGAGTAAGACCCATTGATGTATCTACTACTTTACCATATTTAATAGCAGCACAAGATGCTCCATTTCCTATATGACAAGTAATTATTCTTAAACTTTCAAGTGGTTTATTTAACATTTTAGCTGTTTCTTGAGCAACATATTTATGACTAGTTCCATGGAAACCATATTTACGAAGAGTATATTTTTCATACCATTCATATGGTATTGCATACATATATGCTTCATCTGGCATACTTAAATGGAAAGATGTATCAAATACACCAACATTTACAACACCAGGAAGTGCTTTCATAAATGCCTTTATACCAATTAAGTTAGCTGGATTATGTAAAGGTCCTAAATCACAAACAGATTCTACTACTTTTATTGATTCATCATTCATAATAACAGAATCATTATATTTTTCACCACAGTGTAAAATTCTATGACCAACACCTTTTATATCAGTTAATGAATTAACTATCTTTTTATTTACTAACACTTCAAGTAACATTTGTACAGCATCACCATGATCTTTAATCTCAGGATGAAGTCCAGTTTCTTTTTGACCATTATATTTAATTGTAAAAATTGGTTCAGGTTGACCTATTTTTTCAAATAATCCTTCTGTAATTACTTCTTCTTTTTCTTTAGTCATTTCTAATAATTGAAACTTTAAAGACGATGATCCAGCATTTACTGACATAATTTTGCTCATATAAATAAACCTCTATTTAAAAATTGTTTGCATACTTTTAATTATTTTAGCACAGTACATGTATATTTTCAAGCAAGTAAAAAAGTGAATTGAACAAATAATGTTCAATTCACTATAATTTTAATTCATCTATTACATTATAATTTAAATCAAAAATAGTTATTACTTTATCACTAATAACCGCAAAACTACCAATATTTAATAAAATTGGGCGGCCAACTGAACCTGGATTTAAATAAATAATTGAAGAATCTTTATATAATTCAACTTTATGTGTATGACCTGTTACTATAATGTTATACTTATTTTTATTTGGTATATATAGATGACCATGAGAAAAACAAATTAATTTATCATTAAAATTTTTTTCTATAATAGTATTCATTGATGTAGGTAATAAATCTTCATGATATTTTGAATCATTATTGCCTAAACAAAAACAAATTTTATCCGCAATAGTCCAAAATTCATTTATAATACTTTTATCTTGTACTGAAATATCATAAGTAGTTGAAAAAATATCGCCTAAAACTATCATCTCATCAATAGCTTCATTAATAAAGAAATCTACTACTTTCTTAAAACTATCATATTTTCCATGAATATCAGATGCTACTAATATTTTCATTTAGAAATCTTGTTCTTTATTATCTAATCCATATTTATCGTATACACTTTTTTTGAATTCTTTAAATGTATCATTCTTAATGGATTCTCTAATACCTTTCATTAAATTCTCTAAAAATTGAATATTATGAATTGAAATAAGAGTTGAAGCAAGCATTTCATCTGCTTTAACTAAGTGATGTAGATATGCTTTAGTATAGTTTTTACAACAATAGCAATCACACTCTTTATCTAGTGGAGTATAGTCTTTTTCATATACTTGGTTTTTCAATATTTTCCTACCTGATGATGTCATTGCACATCCATGTCTTGCTATTCTAGTAGGCAAAACACAGTCAAACATATCAATGCCTCTTTCAACTGCATCAAGTATAGCACCAGGTGATCCAACCCCCATTAAATATCTTGGTTTATCTTCTGGTAAATGTGGTGTAGTAAATGATAAAACTTTATTTTGAATATCTTTAGGTTCACCAACAGATAAACCACCAATTGAATAACCATCAAAAGGAATCTTAGTTAATTCTTCACAACAATGGATTCTAATATCTTCATATTCTCCACCTTGAATAATACCAAATAACCCTTGAGTGTCTTTATTTTTATTAGCTTCAAATCCTCTTTTAGCCCATCTAATAGTTCGTTCAACACTTTTTTCCATATATTCTCTTGTAGATGGATATGGGGGGCATTCATCAAAACTCATCATAATATCACTACCTAATGAGTTTTGAATTTCTATTGATAATTCTGGAGATAAAAATAACTTTGATCCATTTTTATGATGCTTAAAAGTTACACCTTCTTCTTTAATATCTCTCATTTTAGCTAAACTAAATACTTGGAATCCACCTGAATCAGTTAAAATGGATTTGTTCCAATTCATAAATTTATGCAATCCACCTGCTTCTTCAACAGTTTTATGACCAGGTTGAGTCCATAAATGATATGTATTACCAAGTATTATTTGAGCAGAAGTTGCTTCTACTTGTTCTGGTGTTAAGCTTTTTACAGTTCCTTGAGTTCCCACTGGCATAAAACATGGTGTATCAATAATTGAATGAGGAGTAGTAATTCTACCAAGTCTTGCCATTGATGAAGGATCTTTTTTAAGTAATTCATATTTAATAACCATATATTAATCCTCTAATATAAAAATATTATATCAAAAATTAACAAAAAGAAACGTATATAACATACGTTTCTTTGATTATTTTTTAAGTTTTTTAGTTAATTCTTCATATCCTGGTTTTTCAAGTAAAGCAAACATATTCTTTTTATATGCTTCAACGCCAGGTTGATTAAATGGATTAACACCTGTTAGATAACTAGATACTCCACATGCAACCATGAAGAAGAACAACAAATATCCAATGTTATATGCATCAATAGTATTGATATCTAATACTATATTAGGAACAGATCCATCAGTATGTGCCATACATGTACCAGTTAATGCTTGTTTACATACATAATCTAATGTTTTTCCTTCAAGATAATTTAATTGGTCTAAATCATTATCTTCTTTAGATAATTTGATATTTGATATAGGATTAACAATATTTAATACAGTTTCAAACATTATTCTTTGACCTTCTTGGATATATTGACCCATAGAATGTAAATCTGTAGAATATATTAAGCTTGCAGGAAATAATCCTTTTAAGTCCTTTCCTTCTGATTCACCAAATAATTGTTTCCACCATTCACTTAAATATTGTAATTTAGGTTCATAACTAACCAAAACTTCAGTAGTTTTAGATAAGTTCATTAAAATATTTCTAAGTGCAGCATACTTTAAGCAAGAGTTTTTTTCATATGGAGTTGAAATTATTTCATTTCTTGCATCAAGAGCACCTTTCATAAGCATATCTATATCAATACCACTTGCAGCAACAGGTAATAATCCTACAGCTGTAAACCAAGAATATCGTCCACCTATATCATCAGGTACAATAAATGTTTCATATCCTAATGTATTTGATAATGTTCTTAATGCTCCTTTTTTTGCATCTGTTGTTGCGTAAATTCTTTTCGCTGCTTCTTTATTACCATATTTTTCTTCAAGTAATTTCTTAAATAATCTAAAAGCAATAGCTGGTTCAGTTGTTGTTCCTGATTTTGATATAACATTAATAGAGAAATCTTTATCTTTTACATATTCTAATAATTCAGATACATATGTTGATGATAAATTATTACCTGCAAATATAATTTCTAAATTATTATTCTTTTTAAAATATCCATTTAACGCTTCTATTATTGCTTTAGCACCTAAATATGATCCACCAATACCAATTACTACTAAAACTTCCGAGTCATTTTGTATTTTGTATGCAGCTTTTTTAATTCTAACATATTCATCTTTATCAAAATTTAAAGGATAATCAAGCCATCCTAGATAGTCATTTCCTAAACCAGTTTTAGATAAAAGAGTGTTAAATGCAGATAATGTTTTTTCTTTATAAGATAAAATATCTTTTTCTGTTACAAATTCTTTTAAATAATTAGTATTTAAATTAATATTCATATAAATCTCTTTTCTATAATTTAATTATTTGATCAGCAATAATAGAAATAGTCTTACGCTCTTCTACTCGGCCACTAACAATAATTATATCACTTTCTTTTAAAGAAGAAATTTCTTTGAACAATTTTGGGAAAACTGTTACATCACACTTAGAAATATCATCTTCTATTTCAATAAAACACATTTCTTCACTACTCTTAGTAGTTATTTTTTTTATTCTTTTGACAATGCCAAGAGTTCTTGCTAGATTATTTACTTTAATATCTCTTAATTTAATTAAGTTCTTTTCTTTATATATATTGCTAAAACTATCAAAGAAATTATACTTAATATTTAAACCTAGTGATTCTTTTTCAAAATCCAATAATTCTCCATATGAATATTCATCCTTAGAATATTGAATTTCTTTTAATCCAGGAAGTGTAGAGAATTTCATCATATTAATATGTATATCTAAAGTATCAATCATAGATTTATGACTAATTTTAAATTCATCTAAACATCCCGAATGAATCATTTCCTTAATTAAATCCGTACCTAATTCTTCATTACATCTTTTTAAGAAATCTTCATAAGAAGTAAATTTATTTTTAGTCCTTTCATTAATAATAAATAATGCTTTAGAATCACTCATCATTTTAATAGATGTTAATGGGAATAATACACCTTTTGGAGTACTTACAAATTTATTTGTTGAATAACTAATAGATGGTATATATACAAATAAACCTTTTCTTTTTAATTGTTTAATATAGTTTAAGATATCATTACTTGATCCTAATGAATTATCCATTAAAACTGATAAGTAATATTTAGGATATAAGCATTTTAAATAAGCAGTTAAATATACTATTTTAGCATAAGCTACACTATGAGCTTTATTATATCCATAATCACCAAATTTAACGATATAATCATAAATTGTATTTGCAGTAGAAGAATCATATCCATTATTAATAGATGAATTAACAAAATTAATTCTTTCTTTTTCTAAAATATCCATTTTCTTTTTAGACATAGCACGACGAACAACATCTGCTTTACCAAATGAATATCCTGCAAATTTTTGACATATTTGCATAACTTGTTCTTGAAATACAATATGCCCATATGTTTCTTTTAATATAGGTTCTAAATCTTTATGAAGATAAGTAATCTTTTCTGTTCCATGTTTTCTCGCTATAAAAGATGGAATAATCTTCATAGGACCTGGTCTATATATAGCAATAGCACTTACTAAATCCATAAAACATGTAGGTTTTAATTCAGTAATCATTTTACCGAATCCAATTGATTCAGTTTGGAATACTCCATTTAGATCTCCACTTGATATCATTTTATATACTTGAGGAATATTTTCATCAATATTCCTATCAAAAGTAGTTTCATCTTTTTCTATTGCGTCAAAAGTATTAATAATATTAGATAGATTTTTTAATGATAAGAAGTCCATCTTTAATAAACCAAGTGATTCAATATCTGTCGCTTCTAATTGAGTTTGATAAATATTGTCGTTAAAAGACATTAATGCCGTATAATCAACTAATTTTTCTTTAGTAATTAATATTGCAGCTGCATGAGTAGATAAGTTTCTTGGTAACCCATATATTACTTCAGCAATACTTAATAATTTATCAATATCTTGATATTCTTTACGAAGCTTTTTAATTGTTTCATCAGTTTTATCAATTTCATTAATAGATAAATCTTTATAATTATCTTGTGATATTATTTTATTTACACTTTGAGAATGAGTATCATCAATATTATATACTCTAGATATATCATTTAATGCTAGTTTATTTTTAAATGTTCCAAAAGCAACAACATGGGCAACATGATCTTTACCATATCTACTTGTTACATAATCTATTACTTCATCACGTTTATCATCAGGAAAATCTATATCAATATCCGGCATTGATATACGTTCTATATTTAAGAATCTCTCAAATAATAAATTATATTTAATTGGATCACAATCAGTAATACCTAATGAATATGCAAGTAAGCTTCCTCCAGCAGATCCTCTTCCAGGGCCTACATATATATGATTTAATTTAGCAAATTTTACATAATCCCAAACGATTAAGAAATAATCGACGAATCCCATTTTTACTACAACATCATATTCATATTTAAGACGATTAAAATATAATTGTTGATCTTTAATTTTATTTTGAGTAAGTCTTTTATTAAGACCTTTTAATGCTAATTCTTTTAAATATTCTAGACTATCAATAGATGAATCATATAAAGGTAAATGATAACTATTAAAATCAATATCAATATGACATAATGATGCAATTTCATTAGTATTTTTAATTAAATCTTGATGATTTATAAAAATATTATTAAAAATATCGTTTGAAATAAATGATGCATTTTGTTCTTCTTCGGTAAGATTAATTAAATGACTTCCATTATCTATAGATCTTAATGTTTGATAAGCTTCTTTTTCATTATCATTAATATATAATACTTGATTTATTGCAACACCTTTATATTCATTATATAAAGAAACATATTTATCTAAATTATTCTTAGAGTTTGTTGTATTACAAGAAAAACCAATATATAAATGATTAAATAGATATTTTAAATCTTTTAAATGATTTTTGTTAATATCAATTCTATTAATATCAATATTTTGATATCCATTATTTTCTTTTAATGGATAAATACATATTAAATTATCTAAATTATCATTTAAAAGATTAGATGGTACTGCTTCTTTTTTTAAATTATAGTAACTAGATAATTTTAATAATGTTTTATATCCCGTATTATTTACTGCATAAAGTAATAATTTAACTTTACTATCATTTAATTGAACTAGGATATCTAAACCAATAATAGGAGATATATTATTTTTGATACATTCTTTATAGAATTTTAATACACCATGCATTGAAGAATTATCTGTAATAGCAAGGCTTGTCATATTATATTCTAAAGCTTTGGAAACTAATCTTTCAATATGACAAGTACTATGTAATATAGAATATTCAGAATATACATATAATGGAATATAATTCATAAATAAATCTCCTTTCGTATTAAAATTATATCACAATAATACAAAAAATTAACTTTATTGAAAAAAGGGTATTTATGAAGGGTACCCCTAAAGTTGGAC
>DCIB01000008.1 GCA_002315915.1 Caryophanales bacterium UBA1737 | reverse complement strand
CAATTTATTGGGTACCCAACACTTTTGGTTACCTTGTTTCTTTTAGATATTTTACTTTGTTTTTATATGTAGATATTGTATAATAAATTATATATGGAGAATTTATTATGAAAGAAGTAAAATCATATAATAAACTAACTACAAATAATAGTTTTAATAAAAATAATCCTTTAAATTATTATCCTCGTCCTCAATTGAAACGTGATGAGAATAAATCTAATTATATTAATTTAAATGGTATTTGGGATTATGAAATATATAAGAAAGATTTATTTAATATAAATGATATATTTAATAAATCTTATAATAAAAAAATAGTAGTTCCATTTGCTATAGAATCACAATTATCAGGAGTTGAATATAATTTATTAAAGGATGATATACTTGTATATCATTTATCTTTTGATTATAAAAAATTAAATGATTTAGTATTACTTCATTTTGGTGCAGTAGATCAAAAATGTGATGTTTATTTAAATAATAATTATATTGGTAATCATATTGGCGGATATTTACCTTTTAATTTTGAAGTAAGTGATTATATAAAAGAACATAATGATTTATATGTAATTGTTGTAGATGAACTATCACATTATTTACCTTATGGTAAACAAAGAACAGATCATAAAGGTATGTGGTATACTCCAGTATCTGGTATATGGAAAACAGTATGGATTGAATCTGTTCCAAATAATTATATAAAATCACTTAAAATAACACCATACTTTGATACAAAGACTTTAAATGTTATTATTAATTCTAATAATAATGATTTAGAAGGTAATATTAAAATATATTTAGATAAAAAAATAATTAAGGAATTATCTTTTAATACAAATAATATTAATATATTATTTGATGATATTAAATATTGGACACCAGAAGACCCTACTTTATATGATGTAGATATTACATATGGTAATGATTCTATTACTACTTATTTTGCTTTTAGAAAATTTAGTGTTGATAATTATTTAGATAATAAAGTTATTATGTTAAATAATAAACCTTATTTTATGCATGGTTTACTTGATCAAGGATATTATCCTGATGGAATATATACACCAGCATCACTTGATGTTGTTGAAAAAGATTTAAAAACTATTAAAGAATTAGGATTTAATACTTTACGTAAACATATTAAAGTAGAAGATGATATGTGGTATTATCTATGCGATAAATTAGGTATTATTGTATGGCAAGACTTTGTTAATATGTTCCCATATAGATTCTTTACTGATACAATTCAACCTACTATTTTAAATAATAAAGGATTTAAACTTAATTGTTATAAGAAAAATGATAAAGAATTCTTTATTAAACATTCACTAGAAATAATAGATTCATTATATAACCATCCAAGTATTGCGTTATGGACAATATTTAATGAAGGATGGGGAGAACATGATGTAAAAAAAGTATATAATGCGGTAAAAGAAAAGGATTCAACTAGACTAATTGATCCATATAGTGGATGGTTTAAAGTAGGTAACTTTAGTGATTTTACATCTAAACATATTTATTTTAGACGTATTAAATTTAAGAAAACTTCAAAATGCTTAATATTAACAGAATTTGGTGGCTATTCACTTATGATTGATGGACATCATTATTCTAATAATGTATATGGTTATGGTGGATGTCCATCAATCGAAAAATATAATGAAGATTTTAAAAAATTATATTTAGAACAAGTTGTACCATTTATTAAAATAGGATTATCAGCATCTATTTATACACAAGTATCTGATGTAGAAGATGAAATTAATGGTTTAATGACTTATGATAGAAAAGTTATTAAATTAACTAAAGACACTGGTAAAATAGTAAGTGATGCGTTAAAACATTAATAGGATATTAATATGCTTAATAAAATTTTAGATAAGTTTAAAAATATTTATAATAAAGAAGCTTTCATGTGTTATTTTTCACCAGGTAGAGTAAATATTATTGGTGAACATATTGATTATAATGGTGGTAAAGTATTACCAATGGCTATATCACTTGGTATTTATGCGGCAATATCTTTTAATGAAGATACTATTTGTCATGCATCATCGAATGGATTTTTAGATGAAAAAATATTAACTTTTGATATTAATAATTATGAAAAATCTAATGATTTTACAGATTATATAAAAGGTGTAATCGAAATATTTAAAACTAAATATAATAAAGTTATAACAAATGGTTTTGATATATATTTAGAATCAACACTTCCATCTTCTAGTGGTTTATCTAGTAGTGCAGCTTTAGAATTGTTAATATCACATATAATAAATGACTATTTTAACTTTGGATTATCTAATATTGATTTAGTTAAATTAAGTCAAACTGCAGAACGAGAATATGTAGGTGTTTCATGTGGTATTATGGATCAATTTGCCTGTGGAATGGGTAAAGAAAATAAATGTATATTATTAAATACAGAAACTATTGAATATGAATATATTGATTTTGTTTTAAATAATGCATCTCTTTACATATTAAATACTAATAAACCAAGAAACTTAGTAGAATCTAAATATAATGAAAGATGTATTGAATGTGCAGAAGCACTTTCAATACTACAAAATGATTTAAATGTTGCTAATTTATGTTCTGTAAAAGAAAGTGATTTAATAAGTCATAAATCATTAATGAAAGATAATGTTTATAATAGAGCACTTCATGCAGTTAAAGAAGAACTAAGAGTAGAAGAAGCATGTAATTCTTTAAATAAAGGTGATTTAGTAAATGTTGGTAAATTATTAAATGAATCACATGCATCATTAAGAGATTTATATGATGTAACTGGTCTTCATTTGGATACAATAGTATCTTTAGTACAAGATTTACCTTTTACTTTAGGTGCTAGAATGACTGGAGCTGGATTTGGTGGATGTTGTATTGCGTTATTTAATACTAATGATGATTCTTTAATTAAGAATGAATTAAATAAGATTGCAGTTAAATATGAAGAAATCACAAATTGTAAATTAACATATTTTAAAGCTTGTCCAAGTGATGCAACAAGGAGAATTATTTTATGATTGAAGATGTAATAATAGAATATGTTAATTATTGTTTAAATCATAATTTAATTAAAGATTCAGATATTGTATATTTAATAAATAAAACAATTGGTTTATTAAAGATTGATACATTTAATTCTATTTTTAAAAGAAGCTATGATACAAGAATTATTGATGAGATATTAGATGATTTAGTTGAATATGCTATTGATAATAAAATAATAGAAGATTATAATTATGCTAAAGATTTATTTGATACTTTAATTATGGATCAAGTAACTCCACTTCCATCTGTTGTAGAAGATAAATTTAATGAATTATATAAAATAAGTCCTAAAAAAGCTACTGATTATTTTTATAAATTAATGATAGATGTTAATTATATAAGAGATAATCGAAATAAAAAAAATATTATATACACACATAAATCAAAATATGGAGATATGATTATATCTATTAATCTATCTAAACCTGAAAAAGATCCAAGATTGATTGCCAAAGCAATTAATTCTAATAGCATTAAATATCCTAAATGTCAATTATGTTATGAAAATGTAGGATATATAGGTAGAAGTGATCATCCAGCTAGAAATAATTTAAGAGTTATTCCTGTTAAAATTAATAATGAAAACTTCTATTTTCAATATTCACCTTATGCATATTTTAATGAACATTCTATAGTATTTAAAGAAAATCATGAACCAATGCATGTATCTAGTGATACATATATAAGATTATTTGATTTCATAGATATGTTTCCACATTATTTCTTAGGAAGTAATGCAGGACTTCCAATTGTTGGTGGATCTATATTATCTCATGAACATTATCAAGGTGGATCATATATGTTTCCATTAGATAATGCTGGTGTTAGATATAACACAATTATTGATAATGTTGATGTTGAATATTTAAATTGGCCATTGGATGTAATCAGAATTAAATCAACTAATAGAGAAGGTTTATTAAAAGTAGCTAATAAAATAACTTCATCTTGGTTTAAATATGACAATAAAGATATTAATATCATTTCATATGATGGAGAAAATCATAATGCAATTACTCCAATAGCAAGAAAAATTAATGATACATATATATTAAATCTTGTTTTACGTAATAATTTAGTTACAAAAGAGTATCCTTATGGAATGTATCATCCTAATGAATCACTTCATCATATTAAAAAAGAAAATATTGGCTTAATTGAAGTAGCAGGTCTTGCAATACTACCAGGTAGACTTAAGAATGAATTATCTTTATTAGATAATATATTAAAAGGAAAAGAACCTGAATCAAGATTATCTGAAATTGAAATTCATAGAGATTGGTATAATGAATTAAAGAAAAAGAATTCACCAATTGATATTGAATATGAAACAGGAGAAGTTTTTGTTAAAGTACTTGAATGTTGCCAAGTGTTTAGATATGGTACACTTGATGATGTAATAAGCTTTATCAAATCTATAAATTAAAAAATCAGTTCATTATGAACTGATTTTTTAATATTATATTTTAATTATTAATAAATATAGAGTAGAATATAAAATATAAAGAGGTATTTAATATGTCATTAACTAGTTTTATTATAAATTTAGCAGTTAAAAATGAACCAATTGAATCATTTGATAATTATTTATTTGTTTCTCCCCATCCAGATGATTTGGAAATAGGATGTGGTGCTACAATAGCAAAACTTATAGCACTGGGCAAAAAAATTACATATGTTGTATGTTTGGATGGTAGATTTGGAAAAGAATTTGCACCAGATGGTATAACATGTGATGATTTAGTTAAATTAAGATATCAAGAAACATTAAATGCGTGTAAAGTGTTAGGTGTCACTGATGTTAGATTTTTAGGATTAAGCGATGGTAATCAATATACGTATAAAGATTTATTAAATAAAGTTGCAGAAGTTATTAATGATGTTAAACCAGATATTATTTTTGGTCCTGATCCTAATGTTAATAGTGAGTGTCATGCTGATCATATAAATGTTGGTAATGTATGTAAAGAACTAGCTAATTTTGCAAATTATCCTGAGATATTTGTAAATTATTTACCTAAAGGTATTGTGCCTTCTAATGATATTAAAGTTAAAGCAATAGCTTTATACTATACAGCAAAACCAAATAAGTTTGTTAGAACTAATAAGTATTTTAAAGTTCAAAAAGAAGCATTAAAAGCATATCAATCACAATTTCCAGAAGGTCATGTTGCTACAAAAGCAATGCTAGCATATCTAACTGTAAGAAGTATAGATTTTGGCATGAGATGTTTTTCATTTAGAGCAGAAGGTTTTAGAATGATGAATAATACTCGTATGCATGTTATTGCAGAAGGTTCTAAATAATAATTTTATTGCAACACTTAATGTTGATATAAAATCCTATATCTCATCAATTGTTTTCACAATGATTGTGCTTACTAAATAAAAAAACTTGATTTTCAATAAAATCAAGTTTTATTTTTTTATAACTCCAATAAACCATTCATTAGATGGAAGTTGAATATTTTTAGAATTACATATTTGCATTACACTAATAGCATTTCTAAAGAATAATCTATAAATTTCATAGATATCCCCATCTACTATTTCACCTTTATCTTGTCCTTCTTTAAATAGATTATACATGATACTATCATCAATTTCAGTAACAGTTTTATTCAAATAATAATCAGGTGTATCTGAACTATTAGCCATTGTATATACAAATAATAATGCTGTTTTGATTTGTTCTGATGCTTCATTTTGTTGTTTTAAAAAATCTAATAATTGATTGCATAAGTCCTTCCAGTTATCACATTTTAATGTATTATTTAGATTTCTTAAATACATACAACCATCATCAACTATTCTTTCATATAGTCCCATTTTGTTTGTAAATTTAGCACCAATTAAACCTATTGCAACATCAGCTTCTTTTGCAATATCTTGTAGTCTTGTTCTTTCATAACCTCTTGTTGCAAATTCTTTTAATGCAACATCAAGTATTTTTTGTTCACTTTGCAATTTTTGTTCAATTCTTTTATTCATAATTATAATATATCATAAAATTATGATTTTTTCCATTCATAACTTTTTTATAATATAAGTTAGATGTATAACTAATATTATGATATAATATTTATGTATATAAAAAAGAGGTATAAATATGAAAAAAGCTTTTAGATGGTTAATTACTCTTATGTGTATGGCATGTATTTGTATAGTGGGTAGTACTATTACAGTAGCAAATACAAGAAATGTAAAAGATGCATTAGATAATGGTGAAGTCAAAATGATGCCTACAGTCGATTTTGTACAACCATATATGTTTGCACATGATGAAAATAATAATCTTTTTGATTATGAAACATATTTTAATGATCTAACTGAATTGGGATATGAAGCCATTATAATTCAATTTACTAGATCTGAAGAATATGATGGATCATCTTCTGTGTTTTATAAAACAAAATTAGATGATACAGAAGAAGGTAGAAATGAATTTGTAGGTAAAGTTAATACTCTAGCGGATTCAACAAATTATTCGTATATAATGGATGAATTAGTAGCTGCTTGTGAAACTTATGATTTTGAATATTATATTGGTTTATCTGTAGAAGAATATTCATGGTGGGCATTAACTTGTTATTATGATGAAGCATATATGAATCATTGTGCTGAAACTGATGCATTTATGATTAAAGAATTATATGATAAATATCATAATAAAACAAACTTTGTTGGATGGTATTTTGCTTATGAATTATTTTCAAATCCAATTGGATGGGAAAATTTATGGGCTAATAATATAAATACTGTTATTGCAAAAATAAATGAAGTTGAAGCAAACGATCCAGTAAAAAGACCTTTAATGTTATCACCATTTAGACAAATTATTTTAGGTAATGTAACTAATGAGTATAGAATGTGGAAAAATTTCTTCGAAAAAGTAAACTTTAGAAGCGGAGATATATTCTGTCCACAAGATTCTATTGGTAAATTACCAAATGATGATATTTCTTTTAAGAAAATATATAATTATCTAGATGCTATGAAAAAAGCTATTGATGAACAAAATAAAGGTATTAAATATTGGGTAAACTGCGAATTGTTTATTACACCAGATGAAAGTGCTCATTTATATGTATCAGATGCAGTAAGAGTAGAACGTCAAATTAAAAATGCGTCTAGAGTTGCAGAAAAATTAGTTACTTTTTCTGCTAGCCATTATTTATTAGAACAAGGAACTGTAGATACATTAGAAAATAGAAATGCATTTAGAAATGGATATAAACAAATATTAGCAGCATATTTAAATTAATATAAATTAATTTAAAGTGTTGATTTTTTAAATATTATAAAATATAATATGATTATAGAAGAAATTCTATATTAAGTGTGCCGCTGACCGATATGCGGGGTATAAAAGGTTGGGTTGAAAGTATTTCGCTGACCAATATGCGAATAAAAAATGGTTG
>DCIB01000028.1 GCA_002315915.1 Caryophanales bacterium UBA1737 | reverse complement strand
ATTGAAGGGAGTGATATAAAATGAAAAGAGTATTTTTACTATTTTTATTGATTATTTTTATTACAACAATTGCAGGGTGTTACGATGATAAAAATGATAAAAATGATAAACTTATTATAAATTCATATGAAGCATCCAAAATAATGCCCTCTACAATTTTTGAAATTGAGATGCAAAGTGAATATCTGTTGGAGGAAAATTATGAAATAAAAGTCAAATATGGACACTCACGAAGTATTGTTAATAGCGAAAAAGATATTAATAATATTGCTTTGTTTCAAGTTCATTATTATGAAGATGAAAGTAAGAGATCCTTAAATTTTGACGAACTAATTTCTGGAGAGAGATTATTTGAGATAGAAAACTTTTATTCAATTGAATACAAAATATCAACTGAAATTGTTAATGGTGAAAAAGTTTTTTCATACAATAATGAAATGACTATCAATATACCTAAGGAAATTTTATTAAATAATTCTGGACTGATAAGCTTATCTTTAACCACATTTTATATAGATGATAGTGGCCAATTCAATTCTTCTAATTATGAGGGATCTGTTATTTATTTAAAATATAAGGTGGAAGATGAGCAAATTAATTTTCTTAAAAAATAACCATAAAAAAAAGCGGTGGCAATGATGTTGCCGCTTTTTCACGCTTCGGCACACTTTAAAGTGATTAAGCAATAAATACTACTATTAATACTTGTAAGCAGAAATGCCGATTTTTGAGCCTCACTATTTTCAAGTGCAAAGAAATATGTTATAATGTATATACCTTTTGTAAGTTCAACCTACCAAATAAGGTTAAAAATATACCTTTTGTAAGTTCAACCAATGTTGAGTGTGTAGTAAGTCTAGAAAGAAGATAATACGGAACATATTTAAGTGAAATAGAGAAGAAATAAGGAACTATATTAGCTAAATAAGGAACAAATAAGGAACTAAAGCAGAGACTTTAGTTCCTTTTATGTTGACTAAAAATTATATAAACTTGTAAAAATAGTCAACAAATGTTGATATGATAAGTTAACTATGTAAAAAGAAAATCATGACTATTACAGGTTCAAGCAAAGCTAAGTTTAATTTGCTTAGAAAAAGATAAAAAATAATTTATGTATTTGGGGTGTTTAAGAAAATGAATTAATTGTTTACACATTTATTAATTTAAAAATTTTTCTATTTTTTGTATTTATAAGATAGTTTATTTAAATACTAGAAAATGATTTTTTTCATTGATAAATAGATTATAAAATCAAATATGTCTAACAAAATACCTCAAATATGTCTACTATAATTTGATTTTAAGTATACAATATGATAAAATCATAGTAATAAGTGAGGACTTTTTATGAATTATAAAAAACGTATAATTGATAATCAATTTGATTTGAGGTGAAGAATATGAAAAAGATAATATATTTAATGATGTTAATAATGATTTGCATGTTTATAATAGGATGTTCTAATAATAACAATAAAGAACTTCCTCAAAGTATTTCTCAGGATGAGTGGGCAGATGCAAAACAATTTGTTACGTTATCTACAGGAATAAAAATGGCATATATTGAAATGGGAGATAAAAATGGACCTAATATCATTCTTCAACATGGTATGACAGATAATTCTCGTTCTTGGAGTTTAGCTGTACCTTATTTTGTGGAGGCAGGTTATCATGTATATCTACCTGATTTAAGAGGGATGGGGAAAAGTGATCAACCAGATGGACTTTATACAACGATCACTTATGCAACAGATATGAAAGCTTTCTTTGATGCAAAAGGAATCGATAAAGCAATTGTAGTAGGACATTCACTTGGAAGTTTTACTGTTCAAACATTTGCATTAATGTTTCCTGAATGTTGTGAAAAAGTTGTTTTGGTAAGTTCTATTCCAGTAAAGCAATATCAAACTGAAAGTTTGGTTAATCTATATGATACTTATGTTGCTCCACTTGGAGAAGATGAACATCCAAATGATAAATTTATGGATTATTGGTATGAATGTACTTTTAAAGAAAATAATGCAGAAGAAGTTGAATTTGATAAATGCTTAGCTGGCTTAAAGAAAGAATCAAAAGCATTAGCAAAGAAAACTTGGAAAAATATTCTTCTTGGACTTGTTGCTACAGATTTAGAAGGATTATATTGTAAATTTGATACAACTATTCCTGTATTACTTTTACATGGTGATCAAGATTCTATGACTAAAAATGAATATCAAGATGAACTTAAAACGTTATTAAATATAGATAATAATAGTTATATTAATTATGTGGGTGTTGGTCATAATATTCAATTTGAAATACCTGAACAATCTTCTAAAGATATCTTAAAATGGATCAATACTGGTTCAGTAAATAATTAAGATATAGTTATTAATAAAATAATAAAATAGGAGAATTGAGTTTATGACAAAAGAAGAAGCAATTGAAATGATTAATAAGGGTCATATTATTAAGCTTGATGAAGCATTAAGAAAAGATAAAGATGTAATGCTAGCCTATGTATTACAAAAAGGTGTTAATTTAGCGTTTGCAGATGAAACATTAAAAAAGGACAAAGATGTCGTTATGGCAGCCGTACAAAATAGAGGATTTGCTTTAAGATTTGCTAATCAATCATTAAAAAACGATAGAGAGATCGTTTTAAGTGCAGTATCCAATAATGGGCAAGCTTTAATTGATGCAGATGATTCATTAAAAAGTGATAGACAGATTGTTTTAGCGGCAGTAACAAATAATGGACTTGCTTTAGGTGCTGCTGCTCAATCATTAAAAAACGATAGAGAGATCGTTTTAAGTGCAGTAGCAAATAATGGATTTGCTATCAACCTTGCTGATCAATCATTTCTAAAAGATAAAGAGATAGCTATTGCTGCAGTAAAAAATAATCCTGATGTTTTAGGATTTATTGATGAGTCGCTTCAAAACGATAATGATATTTTAGAAGTTTGCAAAAAATAAAAGTATATTTAATGATAAACAATTACTATTTCAAATAAGATGCTTTTTAGCTGATTGAAAATGGTAATTGTTTATTTTTTGTATACATTTTATTCATAATTTAGTTTCCTAAAAATTAAAAATAAAGTAATTTTATTGGAAAAACCGGTAAATTATATTAAAAAAGTATTGGAAAAACCGGTAAAATATGGTATAATTTTATTGGAAAAACCGGTAAAATATATTTTAAGCTGATAAATGGAGGATGATTTAATGTTTAGAAGAAAAATAGAAACACTACTTAATGAAAATTTTAATGATTTGAATGCAAAGATTATAATAATTGATGGTGCTAGACAAATAGGTAAAAGCTTTATCATTCGTAAAACTGCTTCTGAATATTTTCATAATTATATTGAGATAGATTTAAAATCAGATTTTGAAGGTGATCAACTTTTTAAAGACGTGCGAACGATTAAATCATTTCATTTAGTTTTAGGTTCTATATATGGAGAAAAACTAAATAATTTAGAAGATACTATTATTTTCTTAGATGAAATCCAGTACTATCCTCAACTAATAACTTTACTTAAGGATTTGAAAAAAGAAAATAAATATCGCTATATCGCTAGTGGTTCATTACTTGGAGTGACAATGAAACATATATTTATACCAATGGGAGCTATTGATGAAATTAAAATGTATCCTATGGATTTTGAAGAATTTTTATGGGCAAATAGTGTTGGAAAAGAAACAATTGATTACTTAAAAGATTGTTTTGAAAAGAGAATTAAAATAGAAGAATCTATTCATAAAAAAATCTTATCATTGTTTAAAGACTATTTAATAAGTGGAGGTTTACCAGATGCAGTAACAGAATATGTCATTAATAGAAATGTTATTAAGACAAGAAATGTTCAATCACAAATATTTACTTATTATAAGGACGATTGCTCAAAATATGATATTGAACATAAATTAAAGATATCTAAGATTTATGACATGCTTATTTCGAATATGGCTAATAAAGTAAAGAGAATTATCTTTAAAAAAATAGAAAATATAGATGATTCAAATTTAGAGAAATATGAAGATGAGTTTGATTATCTAGTTGCTTCTGGAGTTATAAATCAATCTTACGCGGTTAGTAATCCTATTTTCCCGCTTAATGAATCATCAAGTAAGAACTTAGTTAAATTATATTACAATGATATAGGATTATTGACAAATCAATTATATAAACATAATATAAAAGCGATATTAGATAGCGATTTTGGAATCAACTTAGGTTCAGCATATGAAACAGTTTGTGCAATGGAATTAACAGCACATGGTCATAAATTATTTTATTTTGATAGTAAAAAAGTTGGTGAAGTTGATTTTATGATTAATGATTATAATAATTTAAATGTTCTTCCTATAGAAATTAAATCAGGTAATGATCAAAACAATTATAGAGCAATACCAAAACTGGTTCATTTAGATGGAAATTATAAACTTCCATATGGATATGTTTTTGGTAATAAAAATATTATGGAAGAAAAAAATAATCTTTATATTTTACCTATCTATTTGATTATGTTTTTATAGAATTAAGAATTATGTTTATTAAA
>DCIB01000019.1 GCA_002315915.1 Caryophanales bacterium UBA1737 | reverse complement strand
TCCAATTTATTGGGTACCCAACAAAATTCATCTCACTTATTACTTTAATAATGATCCCATTTTTTTATCAATAATAGGATTATCGTTAAAATATTTTTTTATACGTTCTGTATTTGCATAACTTAATTTACAAACATTTACAAGTTCATCATAACCAAATGATTTAACAAAAGATATTGCTAACTTATCAACTTCTGCGCCTGATCCTTTATAAATTGTTAGATTATATTTAGTGCTTAGTTTTTTTATTTCTTTTAAAAAGGCAAGTCTTGCAAGAATAGAAGCTGCAGCTATTGCAACATGGGCTTTTTCACCTTGTGTAATCATCGTAATATTTTTTTCTATATCATTAAATTCGCTTAAATATTTTATATAATTATCATATGGTGTAAATTCATCAACTAATATCTTATCATAAATTTTATTTTCTAATTTTTGTTTTAAAGAAATTATTGCTTTATTATGTAGGTATGCTTTTACAAAATTAAGATTTTTATGATTACCTTTTAGTTTATTGAATTTTTCAGGTGATAACATAATTATTGAGTGTTCAACAAGTGGAGCAAGTTTTAATCCTATATCAATAATTTGTTGGTCACTTAATAATTTAGAATCTTTTACACCAAGTGAATGTAATTCTTTAATTTGATTACTATTAACATATGTTGCACATACAACTATTGGCCCAAAATAGTCACCTGTTCCAACTTCATCAGAACCAATTGCAGATATATTTTGATATTGTACACGATCTATTTCAATATTTTCTTCAATTTTTAAGTTAAAAAGTGATGCCCATTTATTATATTCAAAGATAGATCCTTGACCTTGAAATAGCACAGTATTTGTTTTATAAATTGTAATTGTGGTATCATTTAACTTGTAGCGACCTATTATATATGGACTATTATTATATATTTGATATGCTTCATAATGTTCAATCATTTTATTTAACTGATCAATATTTACACTTATCTTATATACTTGATTAGTTTTTTGTTCACTCATTGAGGTATTTCTCCATGTATAAATTATATCAAAATCTTATATAGTTATCTATCTAATGAGATTATTAACTATTTGAAAGGGGTTTTATTATGAAATATAGTGATAACTATTTCTATAAAAAATTAGAATTAGATATTATTTTAGATGAATTAAAATCATATTTAGTTTTACCTAATAATATTTTAGATTTAGATTATATAGTACCTTTTAATAATATCGAAGATGTAGAAAAAGAATTATCTTTAGTTGATGAAGCTAGAATAATATATTCTAAATATAATAAATTACCATTATATGTAACAAGTGATTTATATATTTTATGTGATAAAGCATCTAAAGATTATGTTTTAAGTAGTATTGATTTATTTGAATTTGTAAAAATTCATTCAAGTATAAATGCTATATCAAGACTTCATGATAGTATCATTAAAAATAAACTATCATGTAATAATATATTAGATATATTTAATAATTTATTTATAAATGAAAATTTAGATACCTTACTTAGAAATAGTATTGATGATAACGGTTATATTTTAGATACTGCTTCAATTGAATTAAAAAGATTAAGAAAAAAAGTTTTATCATTAGATGAAAAAATTAAGTCTTTAGTTAATGAAGTATTAAATAAGTCTCAATCAATAATTACAGATAATGTAATTGTTATAAGAGATGGAAGATATTGTATTTCGATAAGAAGTGATAAGAAAAATTCATTTAGTGGTATTCTGAGAGATTCGTCACAATCTAAACTTACTTGTTATATGGAACCATTATGTGTAGCAAGTCTAGCTAATGAAAAAGATGAATTATTAAATGAAATAAAAGAAGAAGAAAATCGTATATTAAAGGATTTATCTAATATAATTAAAAATAATAATCAATATTTTATAGATAATTATAATATTTTATCAAAGCTTGATTTAATTTTTGCTAAAGCAATGCTTGCATATAATATGAATGCTTATAAGCCATTTATTAATGATACAGGTGAATTAAGTCTTGTTAACGCAATACATCCTTTATTAAAGGTTAAGAAAGTCATACCTAATAGTTTAGAATTTGGTAAAGATATAAAAGGTATTGTTATAACTGGTCCAAATACTGGTGGTAAAACTGTATTTTTAAAAACAGTTGGATTATTGTCATTAATGATTAAATTTGGTTTACTTATTCCATGTGATGAAAATAGTAATATTATGTTATATGATAATATATTATCTGATATAGGCGATGATCAATCTATTCAAAGTAATTTATCGACATTTTCATCGCATATGAATAAAATTATTAATATCATTGATAAATCTACTCCTAATAGTTTAGTTTTAATAGATGAATTAGGATCAGGTACTGATCCTAAAGAAGGTTCTAGTTTAGGAATTAGTATTTTAGATTATTTTATTAAACATAATATTAATTTTATAATTACAACACATTATTCGGAATTAAAAGCTTATGCATATGATAAAGAATTTATTACTAATGCATCAATGGCATTTGATAATGAAACAAATAATCCAACATATAAATTAGTAATTGGTAAAAGTGGATCATCAAATGCACTTTATACCGCAAAACGTTTAGGATTAAATAAAGAAATTATAGATTATGCTTTTAAAGTATTTAATGATGAATCAAATGAATTATCTAAATTAATATATAATTTAGAAAAAGAAAAAGATAGTATTCTAAAAGAAAAATCATTATTAGAAAAATCAATAAATAAATATAATGAATTAACGATAGATTTAAATAAAAGATTAAAAGAATTAGATAAATCTAAAGATAAGATATTACATGATGCTTTAATAGAAGCTGATAAGATAATTGTTGATTCTAAAAATAAAGTTAATTCTTTAATTGAAGAGATTACTTTATTAAAAGATACACCAATTAAAGATCATGAAATTATTAAAATTAAAACTAAATATAAAGAATTATCTAATTCAATTGATTTAGATAATAAAAAAGAAGTGCTAGATAATCATGATTTTATCGTTGGAGATCAAGTATATTTACCATCCTATGATCAATATGGTGTTATTTCTAAAAAGTTAAAGAAAGATTCATTTGAAGTATCTATTGGTAATTTATATATAAATGTTTCTATAAAAGATATGAAATTTTATAAAAAAGAAGAATCATCATCAAATATTAGTGTAAATTTTATATCGGATGAAGATAAAAAAGTATCTTTACGACTTGATTTACGTGGTATGAGGTATAATGAAGCATATGATGCTTTAGACAAATATATAAATGATTTATTATTATCACATCTAAAACAAGCATCTATTATTCATGGATTTGGTACAGGTGCAATAAGAGAAATGGTACAAGATTATTGTAAAAAATCTAAATTTATTTCATCATATAGATATGGTGGAGAATCAGAAGGAGGATATGGAGTAACTGTTATTACTCTTAAATAATATGATTGAATTTAATAATGAAGAAGAATTTATTAATTTTATAAATCAAGAAAATTTAGCATTTGTAATGTTTTCATCTACATGGTGTCCACCATGTAAAATGTTAAAACCTATTGTTTATGAGCTTTCAGATAATTATCCAGATTTTCCTATGGCATTATTAAATACTGATATAGTAAAAGATGTAGCTAAGAAAAATGGTATTTACAATGTTCCAACTATTTGTTTTTATAAAAACGGTAATGTGATAGATACAATTGATGGATATACTTCTTATGAAGAATTAGTTGATAAATTAAATGAATTAACCGCTTAAGAAAGCGGTTTATTTTTATAATATATAGTATAAGTTATTTTATATATGATATAATTTTAACTATAAATAAGAGGTTTATTATATGGATTTATTTGATAAAAAAGCTTTTGTTAATGAAAATTTACATTTACTTCCTGAAGCAGAACGTAATTCGTTTGATTTTAACTTTGCATGTGTTTATACAAAAAATTCGGTTGGTATGGAAAGTGGTAATACTTCTGATTTATCAGATGTAGTATCAGTTGTCCGAGGTGTTCCTAATTCTAAAATAAATGATAATCAAAAAAGAGATTTATATAATCATTATGCTGCTTTTTATAAAATGCAGGAAGATTTAAGACAAAGCAGTGGTGTATTAACTGAAGACATTATTAAAGATATTCATACTTTAGTTGTTCGTGGTGTAATGCCTGGTGGATTATATCGTAATGTAAATATATCTATTAATGGATCACGTCATATTCCTTGTGATTATGTAAAATTATATGATAAGATGCATACTTATATAGATACAGTTCAATCTATTCCAGATTCTATTGATAAATGTATCTATGCACATTTACAATTTGCAAAAATACATCCATTCTTAGACGGAAATGGTAGAGTATCTAGACTTATTTTAAATTATATTTTAATGAGTGAAGGATATCTTCCAATATCAATTCCTGCAAAAAGAAGAAATGAATATTTTGCGACATTAGAAATTTATAAGTTAGAAAAAAATGTTGAACCATTTAAAAAATTATTATTAGAACTTATGAATTTAGAATATGATAGATTAATTGAATTGATTGAACCATATTTATTATGAAAAAAAAGGGCCCTTTGAATTTTAGTTGTGATA
>DCIB01000025.1 GCA_002315915.1 Caryophanales bacterium UBA1737 | reverse complement strand
TTTTTAATGATAATTAACAAAAAAATCACTTTGTAATTTACTCTAATAAGAATAAATTAACTTACCAAAATACAAAAATATTTATCGTTTGGTAAGATAAATCTATTGAAAAAAAGTGTGTAAATACACAAAAATTTTCAATAGAAATTTCTAAATGACCATTAAAATTGTTGAAATAATATTTGTCTAAATATATAATCTTATTGAAAAAAAGTGTGTAAATACACAAAAATTTTCAATAGGAAATTTTATGATAGAAAGAAAATTATATTTAGAAAAGTTAATAAATAGCGAATTTAATGGTTTGGTAAAAATCATTACTGGTATTCGTCGTTGTGGCAAATCTGTGTTGCTTTTTGATATTTATTATGATTATTTAATAAAAAAAGGGATTAACCCAAAAAACATTATTACAATAAAATTAGATAAACGTAATTATATTAAATATCGCAATCCTGAAATTTTATGCGACTTTGTTAAAAATGCAGTTTCAAAAAAAGATAAGAAGTATTACATTTTTATTGATGAAATTCAACTAATTGAACCTTTAGAAGTAGAAGGCATTAAGTCTAAGATAGGAATTTACGAGGTTTTAAATGAACTTAATGATTATAAGAATTTAGATGTTTATGTAACTGGATCAAATTCTAAAATGCTTTCTAGTGATATTCTTACTGAATTTAGAGGAAGAGGTTATGAAATTAGAATCCATCCTTTATCTTTTAGCGAATTTATTAAAGCTTATGATGGCGATAAAAAAGATGCCTTTAATCATTATTTAAAATTCGGAGGCATGCCTAAATTATTTTCTTTTAAAGATAATACAGAGAAAATCGATCATTTAAAGAAAGAAATAGAAAAAGTATACATTGCAGATATTATCGAGAGGAACGGTTTAAGAAAAGATGAGGCTATTTTAGGGAAAGTGCTTGATGTTATAGCATCTTCTGTTGGATCGTTAACTAGTGTATTTAGTTTATCAAATAGTTTTAAATCTAAAATTAAACAGTATATTTCTCCTAACACTATATCTACTTATCTTCGCGATTTTGAGGATGCTTTTTTGATTAAGAAAACATCTAGATATGACATAAGAGGGAAACAATATATTGATTCGCCATCAAAATATTATTTTGAAGATGTAGGAATGAGAAACGCAAGAATTGGATTCAAAGAGATTGATATTACTCATCTGATGGAAAATGTTATTTATAACGAATTAATAATAAGAGGATTTGATGTTGATATCGGCGTTATTGAATATTATATAAAAAATAAAGACAACAAAACTCAACGAGTTAATTTAGAAATCGATTTTATTTGTAATAAAGGAAATGAAAAATATTACATACAATCTGCATACGGGATTCCTGATAAGGAAAAATTAAATCAAGAGACTAGAGGTTTTAGTATTATCAACGATTCATATCAAAAAATAGTTATTTTACGCGACAACATAATTAAATATAAAGATGATAATGGCATTCTATATGTTGGTATAGAAGAATTTTTACTCGATCAAAAGATAGTGTAATAGTTCAATTAACTTTGTTTATATTATTAGAATGTTATAAATAATCCTCAGAAAAATCGTATAGATTTAAATTAATTAATTTATATTGAATTGCTTTTGGCGATACTTTTAATTCTTTAGAAATTTTATTTATAACATCGAATATTCGAAAACTAAAAGTTCCTTTCTTATGCTTGCCATAATATTTATCGAATAACGTTTTAACAAAACAACTTGGCATTAAAAGGCAAGAAGCATATATATTAGCGTGATGTTCAATCCAATCATTTGAAGTAATTAATCTTTTCTTTGAAGTTTTAATAGTGTTTTCAAAATCTTCTAAATGAGTAATTCTTAAATTATATCCTGCATGTAAAACTGAGTGACCAGCTTCATGTGCTAATGTAAATCTAAACAATTCTTCATTTTTGCATGCATCATAATCAATGCATATCTCTCCTCTTTTCATTGGGAGAGGTTTACTCTCATCGTCATTAAATATATTAATATATCCATCATTCAAGGTTGTTATTCCTAATATATTTTCATTATTTGACAATTTATAATAGAAGACGTTTTTACATAAATAGAATTCGATAAAATCTTCTAAATCAATTGGATGTGGTCTATCAAAATAATTAGGATCATAATCTAATAATTGATTATTTACTAAATCTTCTATTTGTTTATCGCTTATTATTGGTACGTTATCATCGTTAAAACGTTTGTATGAAATTTCTATGCTCATTTTTTATCATTGTCAATTACACTAATTATTTTTTTCCACGTTTCATTAGAAGTGTTTTTATCTTTTGCTTTTCTTAAAGCTTGTTGAGCTGATGGGGTGCTTAATAAATAAGCACTTAATTCTTGAGATAATGTTTGATTTGAAATTTGTGATTCCTCAATTAAATTAGACATTTCTAATTTATCTTTTTCATTTAAAGATAATGCCTTTACCATATCATTAAATAAATTAGGATTCTTTTTGCTATTTAATGGAAAATTCCTAGTCCCTCGTTCTAAATCACATAAGAATGATGGTGATATATTAATCTGTTCAGCAAATTTTCTTATTGGTATCCTTTTTTCTTTTCTTTTTAGTGTTAAAAACTCCGAAAATTTCATAATTACCTCCTAACGTATGGCATGTTGCCACAATAATATTATATATAATTAATTTTTGTCGGGATAGGACTTTTTATATGATTCTAGAGATTTAGGCAATAAAAATTTAATTATTTCGTCTCTATTTTTATAACTATAAAAGTTTTCTATTAAACCAACTTCAACGACATTTTTCTCATAATAATCAGTTGATTTAACCATATTTTCAATAAATTCAAAAATTTGTTTAATTTTTGCACTATCTTTTTTATCAATAACATTAATGATGTAATCTAAAAACACGTCTTCAAAGACAACAATAGACCCTGTATTAATACCGTCTTGCCATGATGTAACTTCAACAAATTTATCTTTTAGTTCTGGGAAGTTTTCCAATAGTTTTGTGTTAATTTCTTTTGGTTCCATATTATTTTATCTCCTTTAATGCGTTATCTATTTCTTTATATAATTTAGATGCTATTTTGCGTTCTCGTTTTGTTAATCTCTCGTTTTTTAATATTCTACCAAGATTAACTAATCTTTCACGACCTTTTATTATATGGTCTTTATTTCGTACAAGTTTTCCTGTTTTAATCTGCTCCTTAATTGCATCTGCCAAACCTCCGTCTCCAATTTCTGCATTTTTTCTAAAGACTTGGCTTACAAAATTCTTTAATTTTACATTGCTTATTTGTTTTAATAATTTTTCTCCTCTTGTTGTTTTAATGTGTTTTGAAGCAAATAATTGTAAATCTATTGGAAATTTGTTTTCTTCAGTTTTGGCAACTGCTTTCGACATCTCTACATTGTTGCTTTCTATTGTCTTTCTATTATACGAAAATAAGTCACTATATCCTTTCATGGTTTTATTCCTCCTTTTAAATTTTCTTTCATAATAAATGAGTTATATTTGTAGATTTTTATACCTTTTGTTTTTGCATAAGAAAATATTTCATCATAATAAGGACCGTAAACTAAAATCCCAATCGGTAATAATTCATCTATAACTTTTCTTACTTGTGATGCAAATTTTTTTCTGTTTTCTTCTAATCTCATAAATCCGTTCGTTCCTATAGCGATTAATGTATGTTTTGGGTAAGCTTCTAATGTTGAAAACGTTCTATCATCGCCTAGTCGAACATTAGGTATAATTTTTAATCCATTCATTGCATAATAATATGTAATAGCTAAATTTAGAAATATTTGACTCTTCTGAACAGTAATAGGCATATTTTCGTATGGGCTTGCATCCATACCAATCACCATTTCATATTTTCTTAATAGTTCTAAATATTTTTTAGGATTGCCTAGAATAGGAGTTAAGTTTTGATCTACACAATAAAAAGAAATAGCGGTGGTCTTTGGATCAACAACATCTTTTCTTCTATCCCATTGAATAATTTCTTTTGGTGGTGTCGGTGATACCATCCAATATTCTATTATTGGCATTTCATCTGTTTTTGTTAATTGAGCTCCTTTAATAAGGTAAGCTAGATATACATCTCTGATATATGGTGTTTTTGATTTTTTAATCATTTTAATCATTCTCCTTTGTCTTATGTAAGACTATGAGTGGCAACTTGCCACACATATAATTTAGCATTTCTCTTTTAGATATGCAAACAATTTTGTGTGGCAATTTTGTAAACACTATAGATAGTGTTTAAATTTTTATAATATTACATTATTTTTATATGGTGAACCTATCCTAGGGGGCACCAAAT
>DCIB01000005.1 GCA_002315915.1 Caryophanales bacterium UBA1737 | reverse complement strand
TATCACAACTAAAATTCAAAGGGCCTATTTTTTATATTGTTAAATCATCTTTCTTTATTAAATTTAATTTTCTAAATAATAAATCAATAAAGAAGACTAATACACCTGGTGCAATAATTTGTAAAATAATTATTGATATCCATGTGTTTGGATTATCTACTCCCATAGATAATATTGTTCCAATTTGTCCAACAAGCCCAGCTGTACCCATTCCGGCATTAGCGCCTGTACATACTGTTTTAACTAAACATGTAGAAATAGGTCCTAAGATAGCACTTGCGATAATTGTTGGAAACCATAATATAGGTTTTTTAATAATGTTTTTAAATTGTAACATTGATGTGCCTATTCCAATAGATATTACTTTACCAATATTATTGTCTTTAATTGACTCTATTGCAAATCCAATCATTTGGCAAGAACATCCTACTATTGCAGCTCCGCTTGCAAGGGCTATACCTGAATATTGTGGATTAGATAATAATTCTTGATATGATATATTACTTGGTAGGCTAAATACAATATATGCTATTGCAGCACTAGATATTGGAGCAGTAAGAGCCATCCCCATTACTACCGCAATAATAATTCCTGATATAAATGGAATAGTATTAGTAGAGATATTTACAATATATTGTACTCCATATGTTACAAATATTGCAGGATATCTAATTAATATAGATAATATTAATGCTATTATAGAACCAAATAATGGGATAATTATAATATCAACTGGGGTTGGTTTTTTAAATATTAAATTTATTAATAATACAAGTGCTATACATACAAAATATATTGTTAAAGGATCACCTATTTTAAAAGAATCTTTTACTATATAAATTTGATTAATATCAGTTGTTAAGCTTAAACTAAAGAATGATGCAATTTCTCCTGCTACACCTATAATAATAGTTTTTAATGTATTATACTTTAATACAAGAGCAATTCCTATACCTATCCCAACGCCTGTTAAATTTTGTAGAATATATGATAGATTAACTAAAGATGTATAGATAAATATTCCGAATTCCGTAGTTGATGATTTAAAAAATAATGAAAATGTATTAATTATTGTTCCAACTATTAAAGTAGAAAATAATCCATATGCCATACCATTCAGTGTTTCTATTATAAAACTTTTTTTCATACTTAAAATTATCCCTTTCTATATAAATTATAACATAAAATTAATTATTTTTGATTAAACTATTTATTAAAATAAAGCAATAATTCTTATTTATTATTTATTAAAAATTTCCTATATATACAAAAAATTAACTTTCTTTTTGAATAAATAAATATAAAGTCTTATAATAATTATGGATAAAAAAATAAAATTATAGAAAGGAAACAAATTTATGAGTAAATTTGATGTTGTTATCTGTGGTGCAGGTAATGCCGGATTATCTGCAGCATTAAGATGTCAATTAGCAGGAAGAAAAACCTTACTAATTGAAAGACACAATCTACCAGGTGGATGTGCAACAAGTTTTGTACGTGGTAGATTTGAAATTGAACCATCTCTTCATGAATTATGCGATGTTGGCACTGAATCAATGAAAGGTGAAATTCGCGAATTATTTGAAGAATATGGTGTTAAAGTAGACTGGAAACAAGTTCCAGAATGCTATCGTTTTATTTCTAAATACTCAGATGGTTCACCAATGGATGTTACTATGCCTCATGGTATTGATGCATTCGTTGCAAAAATGGAAGAATATGTTCCAGGTTCAAGTGCAAAAATGTATGAACTATTTGATATTTATGAAGAAATAAGACAAGGAGCTATGTATACTTCAGCTTGTGCTGGACATGCAGATCCTAATGTAATGAGAGAAAAATACCCTAACATGCTACGTCTTGGAGCATATAGTGTTAATAAGGTATTTAAAGCAATGAAATTACCTAAGAAATGTCAAGATATTCTATCTGTTTATTGGGGATATTTAGGTGTAGATATGGATCATCTTTCATTTTTCCATTATGCATCTATGATGCAAAGATATGTAAAGATGGGTGCATGTATTCCTACTCATACATCTCATGAAATATCAATGGCTATGTTAAATAGATTCTATGAATTAGGTGGAACAGCTTGGTTTAACTGTAATGCAGAAGAATTCTTATTTGATGGTGACAAATTATGTGGTGTAAGAACATCAATGGGTGATGTAGAATGTGATATTTGCTTACCTAATATTAACCCAGAAATTATTTATGGTCACATGATGCCTAAACATTTAATTCCAGAACGTGAAAAGAAAATGGTAGCTGCTCGTCATAAAAATGGTTCACCTTCTGCAAGAATGTTTACTGCATATTTCTGTTTAGATTGTGATTATAAAGAATTAGGATTTACTAATTATTCATATTTCTTAGGCGGATCTAGTGATACTGTTAAGGAATATAATACAATAAATAAAAGTATTGATGATAATAACTTTGCTATATTCTTATGCTTAAATATTGCAAATCCTGAAGCTACTCCAAAAGGAACATGTTTAGTTTCTATGACTACTATGGGTTCTAGTAAAGAATGGAGTGAAGTTTCTCAAGATAATTATGTTGCATTAAAAGAAAAATTAACTGATAAGATGTTACGTATATTTAAAGAAAAAACAGGTATTGATATTTTAGGTCATATTGAAGAAGTATCTATTGCATCTCCTTTAACATATGCAAGATACTTAAATACACCAGAAGGATCTGTATATGGCTATGAAGTTAAGAATTGGGATGGAATAATGCCTCGTTTAATGATGTTAAAAGAAGATTATCCAATTAAAGGACTTCGTCCAATTGGTGCTGCTGGACCTCGTGGTGATGGATATTCAGCTGCATATATTTGTGGTAGTTTAGTTGGTAAACTTGCTCTTAAAGATTTAAGAGAATGGAAAGGAGATGCAAAATAATGGCAAACGTTAAAGTTGGATTAATTGGCGCTTTAGACATGTTAAAATTTAAAAACATGAAAAAAGTACGTGAAGCTGCTATTCAAAAAGCTCCTGCTGAAGAAATTAAAGGTGTATGGGCAATTAATGAAAATGCTAAAGCATTACACCCTGAATTTATTGAAGTTGTTGTAAAAGAAGTAATTGATCATAAAAATGCTTCTGCAAAAACATTTATTTTTTCTAAAGAAGATGGTTCACCTCTACCTTATTTTAGAGCTGGTCAATATATTTCATTAAAACTAGATATAAATGGTACATCAACTACTCGTGCATATTCTATATCTTCTTCACCAAAATGGGCATTAGAAAGTAAATATGCAATAACAGTAAAAGATGTAAAAGATGGATTTGTTGCTCCATATATTTTAAATAATCTTAAAGTAGGAACAAAACTTGTTATATCTGCTCCTTTAGGAGAATTCTATTATCAAAAATATCGTGATGAAAAAACACTTGTATGTCTTGCTGGTGGATCTGGTATTACACCATTCTTATCAATGGCATATGCTGTTAGAGATGGTATTGAAGATTACAATTTAGTGATTTTAAGTGGATCTCGTAATGCAGAATCAATCTTATTTGAAAAAGAATTAGCTGATATTTGTAAAGCAACATCTAAAGTAAAGGTTGTTCACGTATTATCTGATGAAACAAAAGATGGATATGAACATGGATTTATTACTTCAGATTTAATTAAGAAATATGCAGGTGATGCTTATTCTATTTATATTTGTGGTCCTTCTGCAATGTATGAATTCTTATCAAAAGAATTAAAGAAATTAGATTTACCACGCCGTTTAGTTCGTTCTGAAGCAATGGGTGTTACTAAAGAAGTTGAAAAAGAATCTGGTTATCCTAAAACTTGTGTTGGCAAAACATTTACTTTAACAGTTATTCAAGGTCCTAAAACTTATACTGTAAAAGCTTCATCAAACGAAACAATACTTGTTGCATTAGAAAGAGCTGGTATTAAAGCACCTTCTAGATGTAGAAGTGGTGAATGTGGATGGTGTCGTTCACGTGTAACTAAAGGTACTTTCTATATTTCAGGTACTGATTCTCGTAGATGGTCTGATGTTAAATGGAATGAAATTCATCCATGTTGCACATTTGCGACTTCTGATATGACTATAGAAGTTGCGGGTGAATATTTTCCAAAAACTAAATAATAAATAAAACTAGATGCATTTAAAGAATGCATCTAGTTTTATTAAAATTTTATAAGCATTTAATTATGCATATTGTTATAAAAAGTGTATAATACTAATGGTTTAGTTTTGACTTAGTCAAGACTTAATTTTACGGGTGTTTGAAACACCTGGTTCGGTGGAACAATAACCAACAACATTATGACGAAAGGAGAACATTATGCCTACAATTAATCAATTAATTCGTAAAAGTCGTGTTGATAAAGTTAGAAAGTCTAAATCACCTCATTTAGGATTTGGATATAACACTTTGAAGAGTATTCAAACTGAAGTTAACTCCCCACAAAAGAAAGGTGTTTGTACAAGAGTATCAACTGCAACTCCAAAAAAACCAAACTCAGCTATTCGTAAGATGGCCCGTGTTCGTTTAAGTAATGGTATTGAAGTTACAGCATACATTCCAGGTGAAGGACATAAACTTCAAGAACATAGCGTTGTATTAATCCGTGGTGGACGTGTTAAGGACTTACCCGGTGTTCGTTATCACATTATTCGTGGTACTATGGATACTACTGGTGTTGAAGGACGTCTTCAAGCTCGTTCAAAATATGGTGCAAAACGACCAAAAACTAAAAAATAATCTACTAGGTTGATAGATTTCATAAAGAAATACTATTTGAGAAAGGAGGAATCTACATGCCTCGTAAAGGACATATCGCAAAAAGAGTTGTACTACCTGATCCAATATACAATTCAGAACTTGTTACTCGTTTAGTTAACAGTGTTATGTTGGATGGTAAAAAAGGTGTTGCTCAATCAATTATATATGGTGCTTTTGATCGTATTGCAAAAAATACAGGAAAAGATCCATTAGAAGTATATCAAGCAGCACTTACTAATATTATGCCTGAATTAGAAGTTAGAAGCCGCCGTGTTGGAGGTGCTAACTATCAAGTTCCATGTGAAGTACGTAAAGAAAGACGTTATACATTAGGTTTAAGATGGCTAACTAATTATGCACGTCTACGTAATGAAAAAACTATGGAAGAAAGATTAGCCAAAGAAATTATTGATGCATCGAATGGTATCGGAGGTTCAGTTAAGAAACGTGAAGATACACATCGTATGGCAGAAGCTAATAAAGCTTTCGCACATTATCAATGGTAGAATAGGAGAACCAAAAATATGGCTCGTGAAGTTTCTTTAAGAAACACAAGAAATATCGGTATCATGGCACACATTGATGCTGGTAAAACTACATTTACTGAAAGAGTATTATTCCATTCTGGAAAAATACACAAAATCGGTGAAACTCATGATGGTGCTGCACAAATGGACTGGATGGTTCAAGAACAAGAACGTGGTATTACTATCACTTCTGCTGCAACTACAGTTTATTGGCACACAGAAGATCACCCTGAAGATCGTTATAGAATTAACGTTATCGATACACCAGGACACGTAGACTTTACAGTTGAAGTTTCACGTTCATTAAGAGTACTTGATGCTGCAATTACAGTATTAGATGCTCAAGCTGGTGTTGAACCACAAACAGAAACAGTATGGCGTCAAGCAACTGATTATCTTGTACCTCGTCTAGTATTCGTTAATAAAATGGATAAAACAGGTGCAGATTTTAAATATTCAGTTGAATCAATTCATTCTCGTTTAGGTGCTAATGCACATCCAATTCAATGGCCAATAGGTGCTGAAGATAATTTCAGAGGTGTTATTGACCTTGTAACAATGAAAGCATATGAATATGAACCTAACCATCAAGATGAAGCTTGTCATGAAATAGCAATCCCTTCTGATTTAACTGCTACTGCTGAAAAATATCATACTGAATTAATTGAAGCAGCTGCTGAATTCGATGAAGATTTAATGATGGCTTACCTTGAAGGTGAAGAAATTAGTGTTGATTTATTAAAACAAGCTATTCGTAAAGCTACTCTATCTGTTGAATTCTTCCCTGTTATGTGTGGAACTGCCTTCAAGAATAAAGGTGTTAAACGTGCATTAAATGCTGTTATTGATTACTTACCATCTCCTGAAGAAGTTGCTCAAATAAAAGGTAAAAACGAATTTGATGAAGAAGTAGTTGTTGAATCTGATGATAATGCTCCATTTGCATCTTTAGCATTTAAAGTAATGACAGATCCATTCGTTGGAAAACTTACATTCTTTAGAGTATATCGTGGACAACTATCAGCTGGTAGTTATGTTTATAATGCAACAAAAGGTAATAAAGAAAGAATTGGACGTTTATTACTAATGCATGCTAATAACCGTACTGAAATTCAAGAAGTATATAGCGGTGATATTGCTGCAGCAGTTGGATTAAAAAATACTACTACAGGAGATACTCTATGTGATGAAAAACATATCGTTCACTTAGAATCTATGGTATTCCCTGAACCAGTTATCCAAATTGCTATTGAACCTAAAACTAAAGGTGACCAAGATAAGATGGGTGTTGCTTTACAAAAACTTGCTGAAGAAGACCCAACATTTAAAACATATACTGATGAAGAATCTGGACAAACTATCATTGCTGGTATGGGTGAATTACACCTAGATATCATTGTTGATAGACTTCGTAGAGAATTCTCAGTTGACTGTAACGTTGGTCGTCCACAAGTTGCATATCGTGAAACAATCCGTAATGAAGGTAAAGTTCAAGGACGTTTTGTTCGTCAATCAGGTGGTCATGGTCAATATGGTGACTGTACAGTTATATTTGAACCAAATCCTGGTAAAGGATATGAATTCGTTGACGAAATTGTTGGTGGTGTAATTCCAAGAGAATTTATTCCATCAGTTAATAAAGGTATTGAAAACTCAATTGTTAATGGTAACCTTGCTGGATATCCAACAATTGATATTAAAGCTCGTTTAGTATTTGGATCATATCATGATGTCGATTCATCTACAACAGCATTTGAAATTGCAGGTAGTTTAGCATTTAAAGAATCTGCAAAAGTATGTAATCCGGTTCTTTTAGAACCAATTATGAGTGTTGAAGTTACTACACCTGAAGATTATGTAGGTACAGTTATTGGTGACTTATCAACAAGAAGAGGTCGTATCGAAGGTCAAGAAACACGTGGAAAATCACAAAATATTCGTTCATTTGTTCCACTTTCTGAAATGTTTGGTTATGCAACAGCCCTTCGTTCGAATACACAAGGACGTGGAAATTTCGTAATGCAATTTGATCATTACGCAGAATGTCCTAAAAATGTCCAAGAAGCTATTTTAAAAGCAAGAGCATAATCATTCTATTTGCTTGAAAAGTAGTATTATATTTAATAAAATATAGTTGTAAATTATTTAATTTGAAAGGAAAAAAATTATTATGGCAAAAGAGAAATTTGAACGTACTAAACCCCATGTAAACATTGGTACTATTGGCCACGTTGACCATGGAAAAACTACATTAACAGCTGCTATCACTACTGTTTTATCTAAATCTGGTTTAGCTAAATCTATGGCTTATGACCAAATCGATGGAGCTCCAGAAGAAAAACAACGTGGTATCACAATTAACACATGTCACGTTGAATATGAAACTGCAAAACGTCATTATGCACACGTAGACTGCCCAGGACATGCTGACTATGTTAAAAACATGATCACAGGTGCTGCACAAATGGATGGAGCAATCTTAGTTATTGCTGCAACAGATGGACCAATGGCACAAACTCGTGAACACATCTTACTTGCTCACCAAGTAGGTGTTCCAAAAATGGTTGTTTTCTTAAACAAATGTGATATGGTTGATGATGATGAACTTCTTGAAATTGTTGAAATGGAAGTTCGCGACTTATTATCAGAATACGGATTTGATGGTGACAACACTCCAATCATTCGTGGTTCTGCATTAAAAGCACTTGAAGGTGATCCTGCTTACGAAGCTAAGATTATGGAATTAATGGATACAGTTGATGCATATATTCCTGATCCAGTTCGTGAAACTGATAAACCATTCTTAATGCCAGTTGAAGATGTATTCTCAATCACTGGTCGTGGTACTGTTGCAACTGGTAGAGTTGAACGTGGTACTGTAAAAGTTGGTGACACTTGTGAAGTTGTTGGTATCAAAGATACTAAAGAATGTGTAATCACTGGTGTTGAAATGTTCCGTAAGTTATTAGACCAAGCTGAAGCTGGTGATAACGTAGGATTATTACTTCGTGGATTTGCTCGTGAAGATGTAGTTCGTGGACAAGTTATTTGTAAACCTAAAACAGTTACTCCACATACTGTGTTCAATGCACAAGTATATGTATTAACTAAAGAAGAAGGTGGCCGTCATACAGCATTCTTCTCTAACTATCGTCCTCAATTCTACTTCCGTACTACTGATGTTACTGGTGTAATCACTCTTCCTGAAGGAACTGAAATGGTAATGCCTGGTGACAACACTAAGATGCATGTAGAATTAATTCACCCAATCGCAGTTGAAGAAGGAACTCGTTTCTCAATTCGTGAAGGTGGACGTACAGTAGGTGCTGGTAACGTTACTGAACTTTGCGACTAATTATTAGAAGCATAAAGTAAAATTAAAGATCTTATAGTTTTCTATAAGATCTTTTTTATTTTATTAAGAGTATAATATAATTAAAGGAAGTAACTTTTATGACATGGATTATTATTGCATTAATGGGAGCGGTATTTACAGCTTTAACAGCAATTTTAGGTAAACTTGGTGTAAAAGATGTAAATTCTAATTTCGCAACATCTTATAGAACACTTATAGTTATAATATGTTCTTTAATTATGTGTATATTAAGTGGAAGTATTAATACTTTTAAAGATTTAACACTTAGTAACTATATATTTCTAATTTTATCTGGTGTAGCAACAGGATGTTCTTGGCTTTGTTATTATAAAGCATTAAAACTAGGTGATGTAAATAAAGTAACACCAATTGATAAATCAAGTTTTATATTAACTAGTATTTTATTTATTATTTTCTTCTTTAATGATACAACAAAAAATGGTGATTTATTAACAATAATTATGTTAGTTGTTTCTATCATTTTAATGGGTTTAGGAACTACGTTTATGATTACTAAAAAAGAGGTAAATCAAACTGAATCTAATAAATGGTTAATTTATGCAGTATTATCAGCAGTATTTGCATCAGTGGTATCATTATTTGTAAAAATAGGATTACAAGGAATTAAAAGTGATTTAGGGACATTTTTAAGAACTATAATTGTATTTATTTTCGCATCAACAATTGTATTATTTAGAAAAGATTATAAAGGAATAAACGAAATATCGAAAAAATCATGGATATTTTTAACACTATCTGGTGTAGCAACTGGTGGAGCATGGCTTTGTGAATATCAAGCATTAAATATAGTAGGAGTAAATCCTGTTGCAGTTAATTCACTATCTAAATTATCAATACTAATTACAATGCTATTTTCATATTTAATATTAAAAGAAAAATTTACAAAAAAAGTATTATTTGGTTTATTGTTATTAACATTAGGAATAATAGTTATTATAATTTTTAGTTTATAAGAAAGGAAGAATGATTAATCATTCTTCCTTTTAATTATTTTTATATTGTAAAGGAGTCATACCAAAAAATTTCTTGAATACGTTTGAAAAATGTTGCTGTGATGAAAATCCTAAATTATTTGAAATAGCTGATAAAGAAATATTTTTTTTAATTAATTCTTTAGAATAATTGATTTTATACTCTAATATATAATAATTTACAGATTTGTTAGTTATTTTTTTAATTTTATTACATAAAGTACTTTTTGAAATGTTTAAATATTTTGTAAGATCATTTATTTCAATTGATTTTGATAAATTATTAATTATATAATTATTTATTTTTTGAATAAATGGATTACAATTTTTAATTTGTTTTACTTTGTTAATATAATCAGTAACCATTTTATATTTCAAATTAAGTATTTCATTTGGATTATTTAATATTTCACATTCCCTAATATAAAGTTCGTTTAAGTTTAATATATTATTAACATCTAGTCCCGCTTCTATAGCAACTCTTGATAAAAGAGTAGATGCAACAATGAAATTATCTTTAATATTTCTTAAATAATTAGTTGAATATATTGGATCTCTTATTGATTGTGATTGTTTAGTAAATTCAATAAACGAATCAATATCTCCATCAAATACCATTTTTTTAATCTTTTCTTCTAATAAATAAGAATTATGTATATCATTTGGAGTCCCGTTATCATATAAACTTTCTGTATCATTAGTAGATGATATCATTAAGTCTGATATATTTATTTTTTCATTATTCAAAATATAGTTTAATGATGCAAGTGATTGCATTAAACTTGTTAATGGCATTGGAATAATTAAATTCATATTATTTTTAAAATAGTGAATTTCATCATTTTTAATACCTAATACAAGAGCATAATTATTTAAAGAATATTCATCAATTTTAATTTCTCTAGATGGGCCAATAATTAGTTTATAGTTTTTATTATAATTTATGATTCCATAATAAAAAAAATAATCATTAATATAATAACTTAAATTATCTTTTATATCTAATATCTTATTGATATCTAAAATAATAGGATCTGTTTTAAATTTTATTGTTCCGAAATATTTTATTTCTTTATTATCTTTATATATTCTAGTAGGAATTCCACATAATGTTGCAAGAGATTCAGCTAAATAATTTACATCTATATTCATAATAAAACACCAATATAATCAATATTATAAAAAATTAGACGATTTTGCAATACAATTAATAAATAATTTTATATAATGATATTATAATTGAGGATAATATTATGAAAGCTATAAATATAAAAACAGAATATTTAACTAATCCTATCGGTATAGCAAATGAAAATCCAAGAATAAGTTGGAATATTGATTCATTAAATAATCAAGTTGCATATAGAATATTTGGTTCAATTAATAATAATTTATTTGATACTGGATTAATATATTCTAATCAGATGTACTATGATTTCAATTATGAATTAAAAGAACAAGATGTTGTAAATTTTAATATTGAATTATTAGATGACTTAAATAATTTAGAAATATCTAAAGAAGAATCATTCTTTGAGGTAGGTATAAATGATTTCAAACATGCAAAATATATTTGTGGAAATTATATTGTAAATAAAGCTAAACGATATCCAATAGATTATTTTAAAAAAGAATTTAAGTGTAAAAAAATTAAAAAAGCTAGATTATATTCAACATCTTGCGGAATATATTATGCATATATTAACGATTCCTTAGTATCTAATGAATTATTTAATCCTGGATTTACCAATTATCATAAAAGATTAAAACTATCTACATTTGATATAACTAATTTATTGAATGAAGGCTTAAATACTATAAAATTTGAATTAGGTGATGGATGGTATCGTGGCTCAATAGGGGCAAAAGGAAGAACTAATACCTATGGATCTATTACAAAATTAATAGCTGAATTAGAAATTACTTATTTTGATAATACAATTGATTATATTTACACAGATAAGTCTTTTTCTTGGTCTAATGATGGAAGTATTATTCAAGGAGATTTAAAAGACGGAGAAATTGTAGATTTAAATAAAACTCCAAGTTATAAGTTTACCGCAAAAGAAGTAAATAAAAAATATAATTTATGTAATTTAAATACTAATCCTGTAACAGAACATGAAGTATTTAAATTTGAAAAAATAATTAAGCATAGTAATAGTAAGGTATATGTATTTAAACAAAATTTAGCAGGTTACTTTAGTATTAAATGTAATAAGACTTCTTCTAATACTATAAAAGTTGTAATGGGAGAAATATTAGATAATGATAATCATGTATCATTAAAAAATATACAGTGTATAAGAAATGGTAAAAAAACACCACTTCAAGAATGTATTATTACATTAAAAGAAGGAATTAATGAATACAAACCTAAATATTATTTTGGCGGATTTAAATATATTGAAATATTTGGAGACATAGATTTATTAGAATTAAATCAAATAGCTATATATTCTAATTTAAAAGAAATATCCTATTTTGAATGTTCTAATGAATTAATTAATAAATTTTATAGAAATACTTTATGGAGTTTAAAAAGTAATTCTATAGATATACCAACAGATTGTCCAACAAGAGAAAGAATGGGATGGACTGGTGATTCTCAAGTATTTTTTAATACAGCATCATATTTAACAGATTATAAAACTTTTTCCAGAAAACATGTTGTTGATATTTTTGATCGACAATGGAAAAATGGTAAAACTAGTCAAATCGTTCCATTTTCTAATGAAGATTGGTATATGAACCCAATGAATGGAAGTGTTGGCTGGGCTGATGCTTGTGTTTTAATACCATATCGTTATTATTTAATAAATAATGATGATAGATTATTAAAAAAATATTTTCCAAATATCTTAAAATATGCACATTTTATGATATCTAGATGCGGAAATGAAAAAGGTATTTACTCAATATACGCTAAAAGATTTAAATTATCTAAAGAAAACAATAAATATAAAGTAAATACTGGTCAATCATATGGAGAATGGGCTGAACCAAATGACGTTAAACCTTTTGTATGGACAGACTTTTGTGAACCACATCCAGAAGAATCTATGGCTTATACATCTTATATTCTAAGTTTAATTATAAAAATTGAGGACATAATTAATGATCATACAGATTATGAATTAATAAAAGAATATTCAATTGGTGTAAAAAATGCCTATCAAGAACTTGTTACATTAAAAGAATATACTCTTGATACTAATCGTCAAGCTAAATTAGTCAGACCATTATATTTTAATTTATTAAATGATGATCAAACTAAATATGCGAAAAAAAGACTTATAGAAGCTTTAGAATTTTATAAATATCGTTTAGGAACTGGTTTTTTATCTACACCTTTTATATTAGATGTATTAAAAGAATATAATATTGATGCATGTATAAAACTTTTATTAAATGAAGATATGCCAGGATGGCTTTATATGGCTAAATTTGATACAGGCACAATTTGGGAAGGATGGGAAGGACCTAATTCTCAAAGCGGTATTGCATCATTAAATCATTATTCTAAAGGTGCTATGGTTGAATGGTTATTTAAATCATTATTAGGAATTAATATATTACCAAATAATAATATAATAATTAATCCTTTATTTACGGATAAGATTAAGTATTATAAAGGCGAATATGATTCGATTTATGGATTAATAAAAGTATCTATCGAAAATAATAAAATAGAAATTTATATTCCAGGAAATGTAAATGCTAAATATATTTACAATAAAAAAGATATTAAATTAAATTCAGGTTTAAATATTATTGAGGAGAAATAAAATGAAAGAAGTTAAATTTTTTAGTAAAGGGCTTTTTGAAACGAAATTCATGTCCTCTAGAATTAAAACAAATTCTATGACAATGAAAGAAAAAATATTAGGTTTTTTAATTGGTCCTTTTGGAACAGCAGCTTTTATTGCTGTAATGCAATCATTATTAGAATTATTTTATACAGAAAGATTCTATATTGATGAAATTTATGGAAAAGATAATTATCTTATTCTTGCGTGGGTATCTAAAATAGCAGCAATAATTTTTGGTATAATATTTGGTTATGTTGTTGAACATAATGTATCTAAAGAAGGAAAAATTAGGCCACTTATATTAATTGGTTCTATAATTCTTTCTATAAGTGGATTTTTCTGTTTTTATATACCAGAATTTGGTAATAATACATTAAAATTAATATGGGTTTATATTTTTAATATTTTATACCATGGCGTGGGATTAACTCTAGTAATGTTAAAAATTAATTTAAATACTCTATGTACTAGAAATCAAGATGATCGAAATCAAGTCAACCTATTTACAAAAATTTCTGAATTTATGTTAGTTGGTACAGGAGTAACTCTTGTAGTAGGATCTATTTTGTATTATACAATGTTACATAATACTATAGAACCAAAAGTTCAAACATTCCCAATTGAAAACTGGTATACTTTAGTTCTTGCATTTGGTATTCTTTCTTTAGTATTATCATTTGTTCATTATTTTTATACTAAAGAAAGAATTACTGAAAATAATAAAAAAGAAGAAGTAAATATTTCAATATTTAATCAAGTTAAATATATGTTTAAATCTAAATATTGGGTAATAGCATTTATTATTTCTTTTATATTAACAAGTTTTGGTAATTTACAAGGTGCTAATTTAAATACTAACTTTTGTTCAGTTGTATTAGGTGCAACCTCTACAAATAATTACAATTTAATATATACAATTTGTAGTGGAGTTCCACTTGGATTAGGACTATTATTTATCTATCCTATCTGTAAAAAATTCACAATTAGAAAAACAACTATTGCGTTTGGATTATTAGTAATTGTATCTTCAATAGTTGGTTACTTATTTAAAAATAATTTCTTAGGAGCAACCATATCATATTTCTTCTTCAATCTAGGAACAATTCCAGTTGTCTATATTTTATATTCATTAATTTATGCAGCAAATGATGAAGTTGAATATAAATATGGATTTAGAGTTGAAGGAACTATGGCTCTTGCTATAACAACAGCTTTATCAAATCTATTATCTGGTGTATTTGCTGGTGTATATGAAACTGGATTAGGATACGCTGGATATGATCCTGATATTGGTACATTAAATCCTAATAGTGTATATGAATGGATATATTTTGTTAAATACTGGTTACCTATTATTGTATATGGATTATTAATTATTTTATTATTCTTTTTAAAGATAGAAAATGATTTACCTCATATGCAAGAACAAATAGAACTTCGTCATAAAGAAGAAGCTTTAGCCCGTGGAGAAGTATATGTATCACCTCAAGAACTAGCTAAACTTGAAGCTGAGGAAAACGCTAGAATTTCTGAAGAATGGCGTATTAAAGATTTAAAAATTAAATGTGAAAGAAAAGGTTTAGAGTTTGATACAGAAAATCAAAAATATCTAGACAAAAAGAATAAAAAGAAATAAAAAATATGTGAATGTGTATAACACATTCACATATTTTAATCTATTATTCCTTTTTTATAATCTAATTTAAAAGCATTAGCTATTTCTAATAAATTCTCATTGGATATAGATTGAGTTATTTTTTTATCACATATTTTTAAGTATATTTCTGCAGCTTTTTCAATTGTTTCAACTAAACCATATGTTTCATCAATAGTTTTTCCTGTACAAAATATTCCATGTTGAGCCCATATAACTGACCTATATTCACTCATTAGTTTAGATGTTTCAATTCCAATCTTTGTTCCACCACAAAGTATCCAAGGTAATACTGCAACTCCTTCTGGGAATACTACTATTGATTCTGTTTGCATTTTCCATAATATTTCAGTAAATTTATTAGAATCAAGTGGTAATATATGAGTCATACATATTACATTTGTTGGATGTGTATGCATTACAACTCTATGTAATGGATCTTTTTTTAGTCTTTCTATATGACATTGTAAATGAGTTGGAGCTTCACTAGTAGGCATGCCTCCTTTTGAATATCCCCATAATAGTGATAATGTATGATTATCAACTATTTTTAATAATCCTAAGTTTTCTTCTGGAAAATCTTTCATATTCTTAAAATAAGTACCAGTTCCAGTAATTATTATATATTTTCCTACTAATAAACTTAAATCAATATCGTTGTATACAAAATCTTTTATAGCTTTTGTATTGGAAGTTATTAATTGAGCTTCATCACTTGATATAAGATATGAGAAATTTCCTCCATTTCTTTCATCCCAACCATGTTTATATAATAAATCTAATATTTTTGTTACTTCATTAATTATATTCATATTATCCTCTTTTTGAAAGAATGTTTTTCTCATATAATCTTACTTCTTCAAACCATTCTTTTTCAAGCTTAACACCTTCAATAGAGCAATATTCATTCCATACTTCCATCCAAGGTAAAGTTTTAATTTCTTCTTGAAGTGCTAGTACTTTTGTAAAATCATTATTATCTTGGGCTTCTTTTAATAAATTCCAAGGAGTAAGCAATGCTTTTAAAAGAGCTTTTTCCATATTTCTAGCACCAATTATTAATGCAGCTACTCTATTAATTGATGCATCAAAATAATCAAGACCAATATATGTTTTATTTAAAGCATTACATTTAACAAGTTCATCAGCTACTTCTTGTAAATTATCATCTAGTTTTAATACATGATCTGAATCCCATCTAACTGGTCTTGATACATGTAAAGCAAGTTTATCATTAAATGCAAACATACTAGATATTTTATCTGCTACATTTTCTGTTGGATGAAAATGTCCTGTATCAAGTAAGCATAAACAGTTATTTTTAGAAGCATAATTAAGATAAAATTCATGACTTCCTGTAGTATAAGATTCAACGCCAATCCCAAATACTTTAGATTCAACAGATATATCCACTAAGTCTTTATTATAATTTGATTCTTTCAATATTGTATCTAAAGATTCTTTTAATCTTAATCTAGGTCCTAGTCTATCAGATGGAACATCTTTTAAGCCATCTGGTATCCATATATTACAAAGTGATTTAATATTTAGCTCTTTAGCAAATCCTTCTGATACTTTTATCGAATTAATACAGTGCTTTATCCAATAATCTCTAACTTCTTTAATAGGAGAAGATAAACTTAAATTATCTTTAAGCATTGGAGAAGAAAATACTGTTGGGTTAAAATCAAGACCTAAATTATTTTCTTTTGCAAAATCAATCCAATCTATATATTGATTAACTGTTATATCGCATCTATTAACCTGGTTATTAGTTTGATAATTAGCATGAACATTTATTTTCTTTTTACCAGGTATATATTTTATACATTCTAATAAATCTTGTTTTAATTCATTAAAATTTCTTGCTTTTCCAGGGTAATTACCTGTTGCTTGAATGCCACCAGTAAGTGAACCGCTATTTTCAAAACCAGATACATCATCTAATTGCCAACAATGTAAACTGATACTAACATCTTTTAAAGTATTTATTGCTTTATCTACATCTATTCCATATGATGAATAGATATTTTTTATTGTATTATCCATTATTTTCCTCCATTTGGGATAATAGATTACCAATAGATGTTGCTTCAATTGGTAATGCAATTATATTTTTATTTGTATATATTTTACATAATTCATTTAAATAAGTATTTTTAGCTCCACCACCAACAATATATAAATCATTATATTTAGTACTAGTAATATTTTCTAATTCATCAATTGCAAGTTTATATGAATATGCTAATGAATGATATGCTGAATTTATTATATCTTTTATATTTAAATTAAAATCTTTATATTTAAATTCTAAATCATTTTTAATTTCATTAAACATATTTTTAGGTGCAAGATATCTTTTATCATTTACATCAAATATTTTATTATAATTACTTTCTTTAGCAAGATTCATTAAACTAATAAAATCTATACTTAATTTTTTACTTAAACATTGTATTATCCATAAACCCATTATATTTTTTTGTACTCTATAATAAGTGGGTCCTAATTCATTTGAAAAATTAGATTCTAGTGCAGTATTATTATTAATTGGTGTTAAACTTTTAATACCAAGTAAACTCCATGTACCACTAGATATGTATGGAGCATTAATTTTCATAGGTATTCCATATACAGCTGATGCGGTATCATGAGTTGGGCAAAGTACTACTTTTATATTAGAACCAACCTCATTTATTATTTCTTGTTTTAAATCACCTACAATTGTACTAGGTTTATAAGTATCAATAAATAAGTCTTCTTTTAAGTTTAAAGATCTTATTATTTCCTTTGAAAACTTATTAGTTTTTAAGTCAATTAATCCAGTTGTACCAGAATTTGTATATTCATGTAACTTTATACCAGTTAATTTGTAAATAAAATATTCTGGCATCATTAAATATGATGTTGCAGCAGTTAATCTATTATCTTTTAAATCAGTATATAGTTGATATATTGTATTAAATGGTTGAAATTGAGTTCCTGTTATACTATATAATTTTTCAAAAGATATTTTAGAATGCACTTCTTCAATAAATTTATTAGTTCTATTATCTCTATATGCATAACAAGGATATATTTCTTTATCATTATTTAATAATACATAATCAACTCCCCATGTATCTATAGATAAACTTTCAATATTTGGATATTTTTTAAGTGATTCTTTAATTCCTTTTTTGATTTCATTAAATAAATAATCAATATCCCAAATTAAATGATCATTAATATACTTTGGTTCGTTTTTAAATCTATATACTTCAATTGTTTCAATTTCATTATTAGTATTTTTATAACCAATGATATGTCTACCAGATGAAGCACCTATATCGATAGCTAAATAATATTTCATATTTATCCTCCATAATAATATTATAACTTTTATATAATATAAAATAATATAATTATATTGCTTAAAAATAACATTATATTGTATAATGTTATTGAGGTGAATTATGCATCAACGTATACCAATTTCGATACCTAATTCGAATATCATTTATATTTCCAATACAAAAATAGATGAATCATTTACTACTATTCAACATTCTCATCCTAATCTTGAAATAATATTGATATATAATGGTAGTGGATATATAAAAACAAATGATTCAACTATCCAAGTTAAATCGAAAGATTTAATTATTATTAACCCTAAGACTATTCATATAGAAACTACAAATAATGAATTATCATTTTTCGCTATAGGATTAGCTAAATTATCTATTTATTCAAAAGAATATTCAAAAAAAGGTTTTGCGGTTATTAATCAATTATCAAATTTTGAAGAATTATTATTAATATATAAAACTATTTTTAATGAAATTAATTTTAAAAATGATGATTACCAAAAAATAATAATTAATATGTTAGATACTTTATTAATAATGTTAAAAAGGTATTTATGTAATGTAGAAAATAATGATATATCACAGTTTGATTCTAATATTGTATCTTTAATAAAAAATTATATTGATTCAAATTATTCAAAGAATATTACATTAGATGATCTTGCAAAACTATCTAATAGTTCTGTATCATATATTTGTCATTTATTTAAAAAGAAGACTAATCAATCAATAATTGATTATAAAATTACTAAACAACTTCAAGAAGCAAAAAATTTAATAGAAATTACAGATATGAATATTAATCAAATCTCATTATTTGTTGGTTTTTCTAATCAATCATATTTTAATAAATTATTTAAGTCATATTTTAATGCTACACCTAAACAAATAAGACTTAATAAATAAAATAATTTCACATATATTTCATACTATTTTGATATTATAAACACATTTTTGTTTATAATATCTTTTTTTAATGCTAAAAAGCAAAATATTGATTTATTTACCTTAATCAAAATGATAAAATATAAATATATAAGGAGAATATTATGATTAAAAAAGTTTTATTTATTATTATTCCTGTATTACTTTTATCAATATTTACAAGTTGTAATTGTAATAGTGAAGATAATGATAATAATAATGATTCGCCATCAGGCAATGGAAGTACAATTATTAATAATACAGATGGTATATCAAATGATGAATTAAATACTTTAATGAATGATACTTCTAAAAATATTGAATATGATAATTCTAATTTAGTTGTAACTAAAGAAAAAGGTACTGAATGTTATAGTATAGAAGGAAATACTATTTATTTTAATGAAGTAACTGCTACTACTGAATATTCTATATCAGGTAATTTTTCTGGGAATATTGTAATTAATCCTGGAGATGATTATAAATTTACTCTAAATTTATGTGGATTAATAATAAACTCTTCAACTACTAATCCAATTAAAATTCTTACTGGAGATAAAGTTACTATAAGTGCTAAAGCTGATTATAATAATTATATTTATGATAATCGAGATAAAGTATTAGATACTGATACTGTAAATGATAAAGGCGCTATATATGCTGAATGTGATTTAGAATTAAAAGGAAGAGGCATATTAAATGTTATTTCTAAAAATAATAATGGTGTTCATACTAAAGATAATTTAGAGATAGCTAATCTTACTTTAAATGTTATTTCGATAGATAATGCAATAAAAGGAAATGATAAGGTAGAAATTAGTGCAGGAACTATTAACTGTATAGCAAAAGAAGGCGATTGTATTAAAACATCTAATTCTTCTTTATCTAATAAAAATAAACAAAAAGGTGACATTATAATAACTGGTGGAACTTTAAATTTATATGCTGCAACAGATGGAATTGATGCAGCACATGATGCGATATTAAGCGAAGATGATAATTCTTTAAATTTAAATATTTATACTGATAAATATTCGGATTATTCAAACAATATTACTTATACTTCAAGTACATTATATTTAAAAGTGTCAATGTCTTCTTCTTTAAAATCATCTACTAAGTTTTGTGTTAAATTTTATAACTCTGATGATGATTATACATTAGTTAATGCAACATATTATACACAAGCTCAAAATCAACAAATGAATCCAAGAGGATCAAGTAATGTAAGTTATATTTATAAATTACAACCTGTAACAGGATATAGTTATTATAAAATATTATCTTATGCAAGTAATGTTACTCCAACTGATGATAATTATTCAAAACAATCAAGTGGAAAGTCAATTAATAATTCATATGACCAATTAAATTTTACTTATTCAACAAATGGTTTCTCATCTATTAGTTTTAGTTCATATTCAACTGCGTCTAGACAAAATCAAGGTGGATTTGGAATGATGAATGAAGGAAACGCAGAAAAGAATGATTATTCATCAAAAGGTATTAAATCTGATAATGCTATTTCAATATCAGGTGGAAATATTGCAATTAAATCATATGATGATGCAATTCATGCTAATAGTGATAATGAATTAGAAAGTGGTGCAACACCACTTGGTAATGTATCAATATCAGGTGGAATATTATCAATATATTCTAATGATGATGCAATCCACGCAGATGGAATATGTAGTATTTCCGCAGGAACAATATATATAGTTAATTGTTATGAAGGAATTGAAGGTAATACAATAAATGTTAGCGGAGGATTTATTCAAGTAGTTCCAAAAGATGATGGATTTAATTCTTGTGCAACAAGTGGCACAGGTATGACTTTTACTGGTGGTACTGTTTATGTCTACGCATCTGGTGATGGACTAGATTCAAATTCTCAAACATCATCTAAAGGAATTGAATTTAATGGAGCTAATATTTTAGTTATATGTAATAGTAATAATAACTCATCTATTGATACTGAAACAGGTTATACATATACATCAGGATGTATTGTTGCAATAGGGGGAGGAATGAGTTTACAAGAATCTAGAAACTGTACTAATTTTTCTTCAGTTGGAACATATATGCAATCAAAATCTCTTCAAAAATATATTACTTGTTCATTTGGAAATACATCATTAAATGCTTCAATATTAAATAGTATATCAGGAGTTGTAGTTATGCTTGGAAGTGGTACAAAATCTATTTCAAGTTCATCTACAACAAATAATGATTTTTCATCAATATATTCAATTTGGAATTAAATTAAATAATGGATTCACAATAATTGTGAATCCATTATTATTTATTATAAGCAAAAGCTATTAAATCTTCTAATTTTATTGTTGCAAGACAAGTTGTAGTATCTGATGCTCCATAATATATTGAGACAATGTTGTTATTTAATGTTAAAGCACATGGGAATAATACATTATTTCTAAAACCATTTTCTGTTTCATACTTTTCTTTTGGAATCATTAAAGGATTTTTAGATATTGTAAGAATATTATCTGGTTTATCTTTATCTAAAATCATAACTCCACAAGTATATACTTTATCCCATTTATCTTCATAGCCATTTTTACCTAATAATTCATCTTTTATCACAGCATGAAATAATACAATCCATCCATATTCAGTATACATTGGAGGAGCAGCTGGTCCAATTTTACAATTAGCATATGGAATATTTTCCATTTTTAATAATAATTTTGTATCTCCCCAATATTTTAAATCTTTAGAATATGACATCCATAAATCAAATATTTCTTTTCTGCGTCTTGAATACATTGTCATAGGACGTTCTAGTCTTATATAATAATCATTTATTTTTCGATCAAATAAAACTAAATTTCTGTTATCTGGTGCAGTTAATGATAATATTTCATATGTTTTTAAATCATCATTAATTTTCATTATTCCGCCTCTAATACCATGATGTGTATCAAGAGCAAAACACATATAAAGATTATTTTCTAATACTATTAGTCTAGGATCATAAATTCTTATATTTTCACCAATATTAATATCTTCATATTTAATAAATGGCTTATCAAATGGAATAAAATTAATTCCATCATTTGATTCAGCAAAACCAATACAAGTATGAAAATGTGTTGAATCTGATCCATCAAAATAGTAATCATCTCTAAAACACATTAAATATTTATTTTTATAATATACAACACCTGAATTAAATATTAATTCTGCATCATATGGTATATCATTTTTAGATAAAATAGGATTTTTGATATATCTATTTATTTTATTACATTCAATTAGATTATATTTTTGTATTAAATCATTATAATTCATAATAATTATTCCTTTTTATAAAATTTATTTTAGCATAAAAAAATACATAAGTATTAACTTATGTATTATTTATCAATTTTTTTACCACAAGATGGACAATATGTATCTGATTTTTTTAATGATTCTCCACAATTAGTACAATATTTTACAAAGTAAGCATCATCATCTACATTTGATTTAATATTATCTTCATAATATGATTTATTAACATTTACATATCTTTTATCTTTTGTTTTGAAATCATCAGGATTTTTCCTATTATTTAATGAAAAATCATCTTCTAAATCTTTATTTTTATCTTTAATATTTTTATCTTCACGTTTCTTTTCATTTTTGCCTTTTTTAATTAAAGATATACCTATTATAAACATAATAATTAATCCAAATATTGATACATCAACACTTCCAGATTCAGGATCAAGTAATGCTATAACACTTACTCCTGTAATAATTAGCGATAAAACAATCATTATTGTTCCTATTACTGTATATCCTTTTGACATTGGTATATTAGATGGTATTTGATTATTCAATGTTTGATTACTATTATAATTATATTTATCAAAATCAGATCTATCTACATTATCTTTTTTATTAGGAGTGAATGGTTCTCCATTAGACATTTGTTCTATTGCGTCAATTGATGCATGAATATTTTCAGAAACTTGATTATTTTGTTTTATTCCAATGATTATTATTATTACTCCAATAAATACAAATATTGCAGGGAATATTGCAACTAAATATTCACCAGACATTATGGTAAGTATTGTTGGAATTAATGTCATTAATATCCAAATAACACCAAAAATAATAGTAAAAATCTTACCTATATTCTTAATTGAATCTTTTTTATTCATTTATTTTACCTCATTTATGTTTAAATTATATCAAAAATTATGTATTTATTCTATACATTAAAATCAATTAATAATGTAGCTTTCTTAATATTGAAATAGATATACGCATATGATAAAATAATAATGGATAAGTAGGTATTAAAATATGGATGATTTAGCTATTTATTATTTTCATCAAGGTACTTCATCAAAAGCTTATAACTTTTTAGGCGCTCATTATACAAAAGAAGCTACTACTTTTAGAGTTTGGGCTCCAAATGCAATGTATGTTACAGTTGTAGGCGATTTTAATAATTGGGATTTAAATTCTAATTTAATGACAAGAATTAATAATGAAGGTATATATGAAATAACTATTGATAATGTTAAAGAATATGATAATTATCAATTTGCTATAACAACAAAGAATGGAAGACTTTTATATAAAGCAGATCCTTATGCATTTCATTCTGAACTAAGACCTTCTAAAAGAAGTAAGGTATTTGATTTAAATAGTTATAAATTTAATGATTCTAAATGGTTAGAAGAAAGATTTAAATATAATACATATTCTCAACCTTTAAATATTTATGAATTACATATGGGTTCTTGGCGTAAATATAATGATGGTAATTTCTTTAATTATAGAAAAATTGCCGAAGAATTAGTTATTTATTTAAAAGAAATGGATTATACGCATGTAGAAGTATTACCAATTTCTGAATATCCATATGATCCTTCATGGGGATATCAGGTAACTGGTTTTTATTCAGTTACTTCTAGATATGGAACTCCTAATGATTTTAAATATTTTGTAGATTACCTACATCAAAATGGTATTGGTGTTATTTTAGATTGGGTTCCAGGTCATTTTACTAAAGATTTACATGGATTAATTGAATTTGATGGATCATTTTTATATGAACCAACAAATATTTATCGTAGAGAACATAAATCTTGGGGAACAAGATGTTTTGATTATTCTAAATGTGAAGTTCAATCATTCTTAGTTAGTAATGCAATGTTTTGGATTGAAGAATTTCATATAGATGGACTTCGAACTGATGCAGTATCTAGTATGCTTTATCTTGATTATGATAGACGTGATGGAGAATGGGTTCCGAATGAATATGGAACTAATATTGCATTAGATGCTATAGCTTTTATAAAGAAAGTTAATGGAACAATTAAGGGAAGTCATCCTGATTGTTTAATGATAGCCGAAGAATCAACAGCTTTTGAAGGTATCACAAAACCAACTACACTTGGTGGATTAGGATATGACTACAAGTGGAATATGGGGTGGATGAATGATTCATTATCATTCATTGAAAATGATCCTTTATTTAGAGGAGACCATATTAATAAAATATCATTCCAATTAACCTATGCTTTCAAAGAACATTATATACTTGCATTATCTCATGATGAAGTAGTTCATTTAAAAAGAAGCTTATTAGATAAAATGCCAGGATCATATGTAGAGAAATTCGGTCATTTAAGAAGCTATTTTACATATTTTATGACTCATCCAGGTAAGAAATTATCTTTTATGGGAAATGAACTTGGTATGTTTAATGAATGGAATGAATCAAGAGAACTTGATTGGAATCTATTATCTTTTGATGCTCATTCTAAATTACAATTATTTATTAAAACATTAAATGAAATCTATTTAACAAATTCTTGCTTATATGATGATACTAAATGTTGGGATTCTTTTAAATGGGATGTTGTGGATGATAAACAAAACTGTGTTTTTGTATATGAAAGAAAATCATCAAATGAATCATTAATAATTCTATTAAATTTTTCTAATTTAGAATATTATGACTATAATATATCTACGGAAAATGGATTATATGATACTTTATTATGTAGTGAATTAAAAGAATTTGGTGGATATTTAGATTCTTATGAAAAAGAATTTAATGTATCAAATAATTCTTTAATGATAAAATTACCTGCTCATTCAGGAATTATTTTAAAAAGGAGATAACAATGTATAATCATAAAAAATGTGTTGCAATGTTACTTGCTGGTGGTCAAGGTTCAAGACTTAAAGCCTTAACTACTAAAGTTGCTAAACCAGCTGTTTCATTTGGTGCTAAATATCGTATTATTGATTTTACTTTATCAAATTGTGTTAATTCATCTATTGATACAGTAGGAGTACTTACTCAATACCAACCCCTTATACTAAATGAATATTTAGGTAATGGTGCACCATGGGATTTAGATAGATCATTTGGTGGTGTTCATGTACTTCCTCCTTACCAAGCTAAAAATAAGATGGAATGGTATAAAGGAACAGCTAATGCGATATATCAAAATATAAATTTTATTGAAAAATATCATCCAGATCATGTATTAATTTTATCTGGTGATCATATTTATAAAATGAATTATCAAGAAATGCTAGAAGAACATATTAAAACTAATGCTGATTGTACAATTGCAGTTTTAGAAGTTCCTATTGAAGAAGCATCTCGTTTTGGTATTATGAATACTAATGAAGAAAATAGAATAGTTGAGTTTGAAGAAAAACCAGCTAATCCTAAAAGTAATAAAGCATCAATGGGTATTTATATATTTAAAACTGATAAATTATTTAAATATTTAGAATCTGATAATAATGATCCAAAATCTAGTAATGATTTTGGTAAAAATATAATTCCTAATATGTTAAATAATAATGAAATTATGATGGCATACCCATTTAAAGGATATTGGAAAGATGTTGGTACAATAAATTCTTTATGGGAAGCTAATCAAGATTTATTGGGCGATAAACCTAATTTTGATATATATGATCCTAATTGGAAAATATATTCAAGAAATTTAGGCTTTGAACCACAATATATTAGTGAAGATGCTGTTGTATCTAATAGTATTATTGCTTCAGGTGCAAAAATATATGGAACTGTTATTAATAGTGTAATAGGTTCTAATGTTTATATTGGTAAAGGATCTATTATTAAAGATTCTGTTATCTTTATGGGTTCTACCATTAAACCAAATGCTAAAATATCTTATTCAATTGTTGATGAGAATGCTATTATATATGAAAATGCTGTAATTGGATTAGATAAATCTTTAACAGATAAAATAACTGTTATAGGAAGATATTATGAAGTAGCAAAAGACTCCTGTATAGAAGCAGGAGCTAATCTTGATAAGGAGGATTTATAATGAAAGCATTAGGAATTATCTTATCAAGTATTCATAATGAAGTAATTGATGAATTAACGCATAGAAGAACTACTGCATCCATTCCTTTTGGAGGAAAATACCGTATTATTGATTTTGTATTATCTAATTTTGTTAATGCGGATATAACTAATGTTGGTGTATTAACTCAAAAGAATTATCAATCATTAATGGATCATATAGGAAATGGAAGAGACTGGGATCTTGCAAGAAAAAATGGTGGTTTAATTGTATTTCCTCCATTTTCATCAACTCATAGTGATTTTTTATATGAAACACGTTTAGAAGCATTACGTAGTATAAATGGTTTTATATCTAAACAAACATCTGATGTTGTAGTTATTACTGATTGTGATAGTGTAAATGTAGTTGATTATAATGAAGTTTTAGAATATCATAAAGAAAAAAATGCAGATATAACAATTATTTATCAAAATAGAATTGCAACAAAAGATCTATATAATCACATGAATTATGAAATTGATGATAATGGTAAAATTATTAGTGGAAAAGTTATATCTAAAGAAAATGAAAAACTTAATATTTCTTTAAATATCTTTGTAATTAATAGAAAATTACTTGTAGAATTATTAAATAATTCAGTTGAACAAATGTATTCATCATTTCATAGAGATTTAATATTTAATAATATAAATAAATTAAATGTATATGGATATGAATATACTGGTACATATTTACATTTAAATTCAATGGAAAATTATTTCAAATGTAATATGAAAATATTAGATAAAGATGTAAGATATTCTTTATTTGGTAAAAATGAATATCGTATTTATACAAAAGTTAAAGATTCAGCTCCATCGAGATATTTGAAAGATGCAAAAGTATCTAATTCTGTAATTGGTGATGGATGTGAAATAGAAGGTACAGTTATTAATTCTATATTATTTAGAGGCGTAAAAGTATCCAAAGGAGCTATTGTTAAAAATTCAATTATTATGCAGGACACAGTAATTGATTCTAATTCCAAAATTGAATATATAATAGCTGATAAAAATGTATATATTTCTAAAGATTTAAACTTAAATGGTTGTGAAAAAGAACCATATTATATATCTAAAGGTAAATCTTTATAGAAGGAGGTTTATTGATGAAAAAACTTATTGCTTATGCTGCTAGTGAATGTCAACCATTCTTTACATCTGGTGGACTTGCAGATGTTATTGGAAGTTTACCTAAAAGTATTATTAATACATCAAATGATTATGATATAATTGTTTTTTTACCATTATATAAATCATTAAATAAAGATTTCATCAATAAATTCGATTTATTATATAATTTAAAAATCAAATTATCTTGGCGTAATCTTGAGTGTAATATTTATTCATATACTTTAAATAATATTAAATATTATTTTATTGATAATGAATATTATTTTCAAAGAGATAAATTATATGGATATTTTGATGATGTAGAACGATTTGCATTCTTTTCTAAAGCTTGTATAGAATTTATATTGAAAGAAAAATTAAATATAGATATAATTCATTGTCATGATTGGCAAACTGGAATGCTTCTTGTATACTTAAGTACAATTTATTATCATGAAAAATTATTCTTTAATACTAAAAGAATCTTTACTATTCATAATATTGAATATCAAGGAATATATTCATTTGATTCAGATATTTTAGAAAATGTATTTGGTATTGATCATCATGATGGATATTTACTAGAATATAATGGACAAGTAAATATAATGAAAGGTGCTATGGAATGCGCTAACATTGTATCAACTGTTAGTCCAAGTTACGCATTAGAAATTAAAACTAGTCAATATGCTCATAATCTAGAATATGAAGTTAATAGAGTATATGATGAAGGAAAGTTATTTGGAATATTAAATGGTATTGATTATGAATTTTATAATCCAATACTAGATAAATCATTATTTAATAATTATGATTTTAATTCTATAGATAGAAAAGTTCTTAATAAAGAAGAATTACAAAAGCTGTTAGGACTTAATGTTAATAAAGATATTCCATTATATGGAATGGTAACACGTTTAGTTTGGCATAAAGGCTTAGAAATTTTAAAAAGAGCATTACCTGATTTATTAAAAGAAGATTTACAACTAGTTCTTCTTGGAACAGGTGATTCTTATTATGAAAATTTCTTAAAAGAAATGGAAAATCGTTTTCCTACTAAATTAAAAGTAATACTTGCTTTTAATCAAGATTTATCAAGAAAAATTTATAGTGGTATAGATTTCTTTATTATGCCATCTGAATCAGAACCATGTGGATTATCTCAAATGATTGCATCAAGATATGGTGCTATACCTCTTGTTAGAGAAACTGGAGGTTTAAAAGATTCAATAAGAGATTTTTCATTAAGTAATGGAAACGGATTTACATTTTCGACTAATTCTGAAAAAGATTTTATTGGAATGGTAAAACGTTCAATCCATTTATTTAAATCTGATGATTTAAATAAATGTATAAAAGATGTTATGCAAAAAGACTTTAGTTGGCAAACATCTGCTAAAGAATATATTAAATTATATAGTAAACTAATAAAATAAAGAAAAGAGTATTCGTATGAATAAGACTGAAATTAAAAATGCTATTGAACAAAAATTAACACGCTTTTTTGGCGTAAGTCCTGTTGATGCATCAATGGATCAATTATATAAAGCTGTTAGTATGACTGTTGTAGATATTTTACTTGAAAAGAAAAAGCATTTTAATGATTTAATGAAAGCTCAACATGCAAAAAGAGTATATTATTTATCAATGGAGTTTTTATTAGGTAGAAGTCTTAAAAATAATTTATCGAATTTAGATTTAACAGATAAATATACAGAGGTATTAAAAGAATACAATATTAATTTAAATGATTTATATGATTTAGAACCAGATGCAGGACTAGGCAATGGTGGATTAGGTCGACTTGCTGCTTGTTATATGGATAGCTTAGCTGCATTAAATTATCCTACAATGGGTTTTTCTTTACGATATGAATATGGATTATTTAAACAAAAAATAGTAGATGGTTGGCAAACTGAAATGCCTGATGTATGGCTTCCAGGTGGTGATGTTTGGCTTGTTCCTAGAAGTGATAGAGTATTAAAAGTTAAATTTGGTGGATGGATTTCTGAACATTATGAAAATAATCATTTAGTTATTGATTATCATGATTATGATGAAATAGAAGCTTATCCATATGATGTTTTAATTAGTGGTGGAAAAAGTGAAATAGTATCAACTCTTCGTCTTTGGAAAGCATGTGCAATTAATAAATTTGATATGACATCTTTTTCACACGGTGATTATTATAAAGCAATGGAAAAGAATAATGATGCTGAAGTAATAACAAAGATTTTATATCCATCTGATGATCATTCTGCTGGTAAAACATTACGTTTAAAACAACAATATTTATTAGTCTCTGCATCTATTCAAAATATAATTAATGATCATATTAAAAGAAACGGTGATTTACATACCCTACCTTTACATGCAGCTATTCATATAAATGATACTCATCCTGCACTTTGTATACCAGAACTTATGCGTATATTAATGGACGATTATTCATTTAGTTGGGATGATGCATGGTATGTTGTAACTCATACAGTAAATTATACTAATCATACTGTAATGAGTGAAGCCTTAGAACAATGGAATGAAGATTTATTACATAGAATATTACCTAGAATTTATCAAATAATTTTAGAAATAAATAAACGTTTTATGGCAGATATGTGGAATTTATACCCAGGAGATTGGGATAGAATTTCTAAATTATCTCTTATAGCTAATAATCATGTAAGAATGGCTAATTTATCTGTATATGCATCGGGTAAAGTAAATGGAGTATCTAGTCTTCATAGCAATATCATTAAAGAAGATTTATTTAAAGAGTATAATAATATATACAAAGAAAAGTTTATTAATGTTACTAATGGCATTGCTCACAGAAGATGGCTTTATCAAGCTAATGAAAACTTATCAAAATATCTTAATAAATTGATTGGTGATTCATGGTATATGGATGCATCAAAATTATCTAAACTTTTAGATTATAAGGATAATTTAGATGTTTTAGAAGATTTATATAAGATAAAATATGCTAATAAATGTCGATTTGCAGAATTCTTATATAAAAAACAAGGAATAATAATTGATCCAATGTCAAGATTTGATGTTCAAGTTAAAAGACTTCATGCATATAAAAGGCAATTATTAAATGTATTAAAAATAGTTTATTTATATGATGAATTATTAACTAATCCTTCTCTTGATGTAACTAAACAAACATTTATTTTTGGAGCAAAAGCTGCTCCTGGATATTATCATGCTAAGGAAATTATTGAATTAATAAATTATATTTCTAAAGATATTTCTAATCATGAAAATATAAAAGAAAAATTAAATGTTATATTTGTTGAAGATTATTGTGTTACAGCTGCAGAATATTTAATTCCTGCATCAGATATATCAGAACAAATATCTCTTGCTGGTAAGGAAGCATCAGGAACTTCTAATATGAAGTTTATGATGAATGGAGCTGTTACTCTTGGAACTCTTGATGGTGCAAATGTTGAAATTGCCGAAGCTGTTGATAATGATAATATTTATATCTTTGGATTAAAATCTTTAGAAGTAGAAGATTTATGGAAAAAAGGATATAATTCGACATCTTATTTAGATAATTCTAAATATTTAAATAAAGTTATTAATAGATTAAATATAGGATTTGCAGGAAAAAAATTTGATAATATAGTCAATTATCTATTAACTGATGGAGCTGTTCCTGATGAATATATGTGTTTAGCTGATTTTGATGCATATATGGATGCTTATTATAAAATGGATAATGATTATAAAGATCATTTATTATTTACTAAAAAATCATTAATAAATATTGCTTCATCTGGAAGATTTTCTTCTGATAGAAGTATAGAAAAATATGCAAATAATATTTGGCATTTAAAGAAATTAAAATAAGGGGAAATACTTATGGAAGAATTAAAGAAAATTGCTATTTTAACATCAGGTGGTGATGCACCTGGAATGAATTCATGTATTAGAGCTATTACAAGATGTGCTTTATTAAAAGGATATGAAGTATATGGTGTACGTGATGGATATCTAGGTTTAGTAGAAAATAGAATCGAAAAAATGGAAAGATCATCAGTTACTAATATTTCATATTTAGGTGGAACAATACTTGGTTCTGCTAGACTTCCTGAATTTGCTCAAGATGAAGTTGCAGCACGTGGTGCTGAAAACTTACGTAAATTAGGAATTCATTCTTTAATAGTAATTGGTGGAGATGGATCATATCGTGGTGCTTTAAAATTAGACAAACTTGGCATTAAAGTTATTGGTATTCCTGGAACTATTGATAATGATATAGCATCAACTGAATACACTATTGGTTTTGATACTGCTGTAAATACAGCAGTAACTGCAATGGATTGTTTAAGAGACACATGTAATTCTCACGCAAGATGTTCAATACTTGAAGTTATGGGAAGATATTGTGGCGATATATCTTATGCTGTTGGTATTGCATCAGGATCTGATATGATCATTAATGCTGATACAGGTTTTGATTTAGAAAAAGTATTAACTTATATAAAAGGTGCAAAAGCTGCACATCATTCTCATGTATTAATATGTATTGCAGAACATGTAACCGATGTTAGAGAACTTGCCAAAACTATTGAAAAAGAAACAGGATTTGTTTCTCGTGCTACAATATTAGGACATATTCAAAGAGGTGGAAGACCATCTCCATTTGATAGAATTCTTGCAACTCGTTTTGGTGTTGCAGCTGTAGAAGGAATAGAAGATGGAAAAAGTGGAGTTTGTATTGGTATATTTAATAATCAAATTAATTATTTCAATATAGAAGATGCTTTAAAAATGGAAAAACATATTTTTAAAGATTATGCTATCCATGTAAATGATTCATCTAGATAGGATATAGTTATGAAAAAATGTTATGTAACAACACCAATTTATTATGCTTCAGGACTTCCTCAAATAGGAAATAGTTACTCAACAATTGCATGTGATATTTTTGCTAGATACAATCGTTTAATGAATCGTGATACATTCTTTTTAACAGGAATGGATGAACATGGACAAAAAATTGAAAAAGCAGCTATTAAAGCTAATAAAGATACACAAGCATATGTAGATGAAATTGCTATTGGTACTAAAGATATTTGGAAACATTTAAATATAGCTAATGATGGCTTTATTAGAACAACAGATACTAATCATGTTGAATGTGTTAAAAAGATATTTAAGAAAATGCAAGATAATGATGATATTTATCTTGGATCTTATGAAGGTCATTACTGTGTAGAATGCGAAGCATTCTTTACAGAAAAACAATTATTAGAAGGAAATATTTGTCCTGATTGTGGTAGGCCTACAAAACTTGTGAAAGAAGAAAGTTACTTCTTAAGATTAAAAAAATATGCTCCAGAACTATTGCAGCATATTAAAGATAATCCTGATTTTATTCAACCAGAAACTAGAAAGAATGAAGTTGTTTCATTTATTGAATCAGGACTTGAAGATTTATGTGTTAGTAGAACTTCATTTAAATGGGGAATACCAGTTGATTCAAATCCAGAACATGTTGTTTATGTATGGATTGACGCATTATCTAATTATTTATCAGCTTTAGGCTATTTATCTTCCGATGATACAAACTATCAAAACTATTGGGTAAATAATGATAGAGTTTATCATGTAATTGGTAAAGATATATTAAGATTCCATGCTGTATATTGGCCTATTATGTTATTTAGTATAGGTGTTCCAGTTAATTTTAAATTAATTGCTCATGGATGGATTCTAACTAGAGAAGGTAAAATGAGTAAATCTAAAGGGAATGCAGTATATCCAAAAGATTTATATGATAGATATAGTGCTGACTCTATAAGATATTACTTAGCTAAGGAAATGCCTTTAGGTAATGATGGTTTATTTAGTTATGATCGTTTTATAGAAAGATATAATACTGAACTAGTAAATGATTTAGGAAACTTAGTATCTAGATCAATATCTATGGTAGAAAAATATTGTAATGGTATTATTCCTAATAAATATTCGCCAACTGAATATGATAAAGATTTAGAATTAATAGCAAAAGAAGCTATTATAACTGCAATAAATAGTTATGATAAATTTGAATTACAAAATGCTGTTAATGCAATATGGACATTAGTTAATAGATGTAATAAATATATTGATGAAACTTGTCCTTGGATTCTTGCTAAAGAAGAAGAAAAATCTAGCGAACTTTCATCTGTAATGTATCATTTAATTGAATCTATAAGAGTTATTGCATGTCTATTAGCACCTGTACTTACTGAAAGCAGTATTAAGATGCTAAATTCAATTGGCATTAATGATGAGATAAATTTAGAATCATTAGAATTTGGTCATACTTATGAAAATATTAAAGTAACTAAGATAGATCATTTATTCTCTAGATTAGATGAAGAAAAAGAATTAGAACATTATAAAAAATTACAAGATGAACGTTTAAGTTTAATTAATCCTAAATTAAATACTAAAGATATTATTAATTTTTCTGAATGGGAAAAGTTAGATATACGTGTAGGTAAAGTTTTAGAATCTAAAAAGGTTGAGGGATCTAATAAATTATTAGTATCTAAAATATTAGTAGATAAAACAACTTTACAAGTTGTATCAGGTATAGCTGAACAATATAATCCGCAAGATATAATTGGTAAAAATGTATTAGTAGTTGTTAATTTAGAAAAAGCATTTATTCGTGGTATTGAATCTGAAGGAATGATTCTTTGTTGCGAAAATGGTAAAAAATTAGAACTTATTAATGTTTCAAGTGAATCAGGTAGTTTAGTTAAATAATATGAAAGTTAAATCTGTTATTCATTATAGTCGTTTATCTAGTGATGAATTAAAAGAAATAGAAAAGAAAAATACTTTTAAAAGTTATTTCTTAGTAATTGTTGGTACAATTATTTATTCATTTGCTTTTGTATGGATGATTCAATTAGGTGGATACTTTGCTGGGGGAATAAGTGGTATATCCCAACTTATTATTGCTTTTGTAAATAAGTTTTCAACAAATGAAATAGCTAAAATATGGGTTACAAATAATTTAGGTACATTTGTATTTTTATTTAATATTCCCCTATTAATACTTGGCTGGAAAGGTGTATCTAAAAGATTTGCAATACTAACACTTATATCAATAATTATTCAATCAATTTTAATGAATTTATTATCAACATATACAGTAAGTCCATTTGTTATTTTATTAAAAGGTGGAGAAGAAATTACAAATATACTAAAAACTGGTAATGGTTCTATTCTAGGTGAAGGTATATTTGATTTATTCTCTAATTCTAATTATCACTTTTTTAAAGTGGCAAATGAAGTATCACAACTTCAAATAACTCTTAAAAATACTATGCTTCCAGGAACTAGAATTATTCTTGCAGTATTTGGTGGAGTGATTTGTGGATTAGGATGCGGAATGGCTTTAAAAGGTGGGGGATCTAGTGGCGGAGTTGATATTGTTGCAAATTATATCTACTCTAAAAAGAATATTTCCTTTACTAAAGTTCAAATTATTATAGATTCATTTATAATTTGCTTATCAAGTATAATTTCTGTTGAAAATGTATTTTACACATTAATTAGATTATTTTCTTATTCATTTACAGAAAAATCTGTTTATAAAGCATATGATATAACAAGACTTGAAATTATTACTGAAAAAGGTAATGACTTAGCTGATGCTATTATCAAAACATTTAAACATGGTGTAACTGTATATAAATCACTTGGTGGATATACTCATAAAGAAAAAGATACATTAGTTATTTATTCTAATGATTTTGAAGTTCAAACTTATATTAATTTTATTAAAGATTTCGATGAAAAAGCTTTTATTACGATTTCTCACTCATCAATTCTAAGAAGTAATTTTATTCAACATACAATATGTTAAAATAGAGTCTATTTAGACTCTATTTTTTATTTGTGAAATAAATATAATGTGTGTATTAATTTTGACTATTTATAATATTTTTGTTAATATATATATGATACATTAGTCGATGAGACTTAAAACCCACAATGCCCTTCAAAAAAGAGTAATTTAATTATTTTATGGAGGAAAAATTATGCGTTCTACATTTATGAACACAACAGAAAAAGCTAGAGCTGATCGTAAGTGGTATGTTATTGATGCTACTGATAAAGTTCTAGGTCGTCTTGCTTCACAAGTAGCAGTAGTATTAAAAGGTAAAAACAAACCAACATATACTCCGAATATTGATGGGGGTGATTATGTTATTATCGTTAACGCTGATAAAGTTGTATTAACAGGCAAGAAATTAGAACAAAAAAAATATTACCGTGCTAGTGGTTATGCCGGTGGTTTAAAATCAAGAACTGCTCAAGAAACTCTTGATCAATACCCTACAAAGGTTGTTGAATTTGCAGTTAAAGGAATGTTACCAAAGGGAAAACTTGGTGCTGACATGTATAGACGTCTTTATGTTTATGCTGGTCCGGATCACGAACAACAAGCTCAAAAACCTGAACAATTCCCATTAGAAATTAAGTAGGAGGAACAATGATTATGGCAGTTACACAATATCAAGCAACTGGTCGTCGTAAAAGTTCTGTTGCTAGAGTACGTTTAGTACCTGGAACTGGAAAATTTACTTGTAACGATCGTAATTTCGTTGAATACATTCCTTCTGCAGCAATTCGCCTAGATGTACTTCAACCATTAACATTAACTGGTGTTCAAGACCAATATGATTGTTTAGTTAACGTACAAGGTGGAGGAATATCTGGTCAAGCTGGAGCTATGCGTTTAGGTATCGCTCGTGCATTATTACTTGTTAATCCTGAATTCCGTAGCGCTTTAAAGAGAGCTGGATTCTTAACTCGTGATTCTCGTGAAGTTGAACGTAAAAAATACGGACTTAAAAAAGCACGTCGTTCACCACAATTCTCAAAACGTTAGTTTTTTATACAGAACAACGAACTTTATTAAGGCCACTATTTATAGTGGTCTTATTTTAAACTAATACTTAATAGTTATATTTTGTCTAAATACTCAAGGAGTTTTATTATGAATAATAATTACAACATAAAAGTTTATAACTCACTTACAAATAAAATAGAAGATTTTAAAACAATTAAAGAAGGCGAAGTTTCTATGTATGTTTGTGGTCCTACTGTATATGATCATCAACATATAGGAAATGCTAGACCTGTGGTATTCTTTGATACAGTTAAAAGATTTTTAAAATATATTGGTTATAATGTTAAACATGTTTCTAATTTTACCGATATAGATGATAAAATAATTTTAAGTGCTCAAAAAGAAGGCGTTAAAGAAGAAGAAATATCTTCAAGATACATGCAAGCTTTTATTGACGCTAATGTTGCATTAAACTGTGAAATGGATGTTATTAGACCTCAAGTTACTAAAACTATTCCAGAAATCGTATCATTTATTAATGATTTAGTAAAAACTAATCATGCTTATGTATCAGGTGATGATGTATATTTTAGAGTTCAAAGTGACGATAAATACGGATGCTTATCTAATCAGAAATTAGATGAATTAGAAGTAGGTGCACGAATTGATATAAATTCTGGAAAAGAAGATCCAAGAGATTTTACTTTATGGAAAAAGACTTCAGATACAGGAAGAAAATGGGATTCATGTTTTGGTGCTGGAAGACCTGGATGGCATACAGAATGTGTAGTTATGATTCATAAAATATTAGGTGATCAAATTGATATACATGGTGGTGGTATTGATTTAAAATTTCCACATCATGAAAATGAAATTGCCCAAAACTATTCTTTATGTAAAAATACTTTAGCTAATTATTGGATTCATAATGCTCGTCTTGATTTAAAAGGTGAAAAGATGAGTAAATCACTTGGTAATGTTATATGGATAAAAGATATTGTTAAAGAATATCATCCGATGGCATTAAGACTATGTCTATTATCTAATCACTATCGTCAAACCATTCAATATCAATCTGATATGATTAAACAAATGGAACAAGAATATTATAAAATTGAAAAACTATTTATATCTTTATATAGAAAATTAGAATTATCTTATAACTTAAAAGAAGGTAATGTTTTGCCAATCATGAATGAATTCTTAAATGAAATGGCATATGATTTTAATACAGCTAATGCTATTGCAAAACTATATGATTTAATGAAGATTATTAATACTCATTTAAGGGATAAAAATATCACAATATCTTCTTTACAAGATGATTATAAAACATTAAAAGATATGTTATATGTTTTAGGTATTAATGTTGATATTAAGCCATTAAATAGTGATGAACTAAAGCTAGTTAATGATTGGCTTGATGCAAGAAATAATAAAGATTTTGATAAAGCAGATATTTTAAGAAATAAAATAACAGAATTAGGTATTAGACTTTAATGGATTATAAATTATTAAATGGTGCAGATCTTGCTTATTTAGGTGATGCAGTATACGAGCTTTATGTTAGAGAATATTTATTAAATAAAAATATTACTAAAACAAAAGAATTAAATAAATTAGCAATTAATTTTGTATCAGCTAAAGCTCATGCATTAATATTTAATTCTATAAAAGATTTTCTTAATGAAGATGAAATGGCCATCTATCTAAGAGGAAGAAATAAAGCACCATCAAATCATCGTAAAAATGTGAATAGATCTGATTATTTAATATCATCTGGTTTTGAAGCAATAATAGGTTATTTATATTTATCTAAAAATACATCTAGATTAAATGAAATATTAGATAAATCAATATCAATTGTGGAGAATAATTTATGCTAATATATGGAAAAAATACTTGTTTAGAAGCAATTAAATCTAAAAGAAATATAATAAAAGCATTTGTTTCTAAACAAATGTACGAAACTATAAATAATTTATTAAATAATAATTGTGAAATTGAAATTAAAGATTCTAAAGAATTAGATTTATTAGTAGATGGTGTGCATCAAGGTATTATTTTAGAAACTAGTGATTATGAATATGTTTCAATAGAAAAATTAGTAGAATTAAATAAATCAAAAAACGATGTATGTTTTGCATTACTTGATTCATTGGAAGATCCTCATAATTTAGGAGCTATTCTTAGAACTTGTGATGCTGCAGGTATCGATGGAGTAATATTTAGTAAAAATAGAAGTGTTGGATTATCTAACTTAGTTGCTAAAATATCAACTGGCGCAATAGAATATGTGCCATGTTCTAGAGTTACAAATCTTGTTCAAACAATTGAATATTTAAAATCTTGTGGATATTGGATTATTGGTACTGAACTAGATGGATCAGTTTCTTATGATAAGCAAGACTATTCTGGGAAAATAGTAGTTGTAATAGGATCTGAAGGCAAAGGAATATCTAAAATAGTTAAAGATCATTGTGATTATTTAATTAGAATTCCTATGGTTGGACATGTTAACAGTTTAAATGCATCAGTATCTGCTAGCTTAATATTTTATGAAGTATTAAGAAATAGATTAAAAAATAAATAATTAATAGGGATATTTTATATGGAATACAATAATTTTTCTAATTACAATGATTATGAACTTTTGTATTATGCAAGAGATTATAATGAAGAAGCTTATAATATTTTATTTTGGAAATATAGTTTTTTAATTAATTCAAAAATTAAGAAGTTTAATGTACCTTACCTTTATAAAGAAGACTTTTATCAAGAAGGATGTATTATTCTTCATAAAGCAATACGTATTTTTGATTGTGAATCCAAAATGCGCTTTACTACTTTCTTTGAATTATTACTTACAAGACATTATATTAATTTAATGACAAAACTTGGTAAAACTTTTAGAAATGATTTAAAAGAAAGTTTAGATGACTATTCTTATACAGAAGAGACTAATGATATTTATTTATTAAAAGAAGAGTCATATAATTTTAGCGAATTAGAAAGTCTTGTTTATAACCTATATTTTATAAAGACTTGGAATATTGAAGATATTGTAAAAGAATTTAATATTGAACCTAAATCTTTATATAATACAAAGCAACGTGTAGCAAAAAAAATAAGAGAAAAATACAAAGCTTAAGTAAAATATATTGATTGACATATAAGGCTATATTTGATAATATAAAAAGAGGATTAAAACAATGAGACAAAGAGTGATTTTGGTGTGTAGTGAATGTTTATCACGTAACTATACAACAGCAAAAAATAAATTAAATACAACAGAACGTATGGAAATAAAAAAATTTTGTCCTCGTTGTAATAAACATACTATTCATAAAGAAACAAAATAAGGAGTCTTACTATGAATGAAGAAAAGAAAAATAACCGTATTTGGCAAGCTATTACTCATGAATGGCGTTATGAAAATTTAATATTAGTAGTATTAGCTATTTTTGCTATTGAATTAGGAGTAATTGTTTTAACTGGCGAAAACGGTGTAACAATAAAAGAAGATGTTGCGATAATTGGTGAACATCCTGAATTATTTGCTTGGATATTAGTAGGACTTGGTGCTGCTTCTTTAATTCTTGCTGTTTGGGGATTCTATCGTCCTTCATTTGCAGAAATTAAACATTTATCTGGTTTAAAGAAAAAAGATTTTTTCTCTAATATTTTAACTGTTGTTGTATTTAGTTTAATTCTTGCTTTATTATTTGTTGGGTTCGATGCATTAATCGAATGGTTTATTAAATTATTTTAAAAGGTATTAAATCATGAGTATTGAATACGATAACGTAAAAGCTTGGTATATTGTACAGACTGTACAAAAAATGGAAGATCAATGTAAGACTAATATTGAACAACGTATTAAGTCGTTAAATATGCAAGACTATATTTTCCAAGTATTTATTCCTAAAGTTAAAACCGTATATAAAACTAAAAAAGGTATTGAAAAAACTAAAGATGAGTTAATATATCCTGGATATATATTCATTGAAATGATTGTTACAGAAGATTCTTGGTTTATTGTACGTAATACACCATTAGTTACAGGATTTTTAGGATCTAGCGGTGGTGGAACACAACCTGTACCTTTAACTGATAGTGAAATTATTCCTATTTTAAAACAAGGTGGTATTAAAATTGAATATAATATTGACTTTAAAGTAGGAGATACTGTAGAAATAGTATCAGGAAACTATGTAGGTCAATCTGGAATAGTTGAATCAATTGATCTTGAGAAACAAACTGCTAAAGTTGTAGTTGAATTCTTAGGTAGATCTACTTCAACTGATTTTGCGTTTAACGAAATTAAAGCTAATAAATAATATAAAAATGCAATCTTATTAAAAGGTTGCATTTTTATATATAAATTTTTATAATATAAATGGAGGTAAATTTTATGAATGATGTTCCAAAATTAATAAGCGTAGCGCAAAATGTTTATATGGATTTGCTTCTACACGCTAATAAAATGTATAATTTTTCAAGCGAAAAATTAGATTATTCTTTTGAAGAATTATTATCTAATACTAATAATTACATTCAATCATTATTATTTAAAGTTGCAATATCTGATAATGTTATTCGTGGTCAAGAATTATCTTTTTTACACTTAATATCTCCTAAAGAAGATATTTTTAAATCATGTGATTTAGAAAATTATGATAATTTAAGTGATGATGATAAAAATAAAATATTAGATATGGTAAATAATATATTATCTGAAGTTCCACTTATTGTTAAATTAAGTGTTGTAGCTGATAAATTATGTGATGATAAACTAATTGTTTTAAAGCCTACTAATTGTCAAATTGTTTTTGATGCGTTAGTAAGATTACAATATTATCTAAAATTTGTTGATGAAGATGTACTTGTTTGTGAAGATATTGAATCTAAATCTTCACTCTCTATAGTGGTTAAATATTATAAAAGTAAGTATGTTAAGTATGCTCCATCAAGAAGTGATAATTAATTATATAAAACTGTAAAATCCTTATTAAAAAATAAGGATTTTTTATATTTATTATAAGGTTCAAATTATTTGATTAATTGATAAATATATAGTAAAATATTAGAGCGTGCATAAGACGCAAATATACTATGAATTAATTTTATTTTAAGTGTGGAAGAACATCATAGTGTTCGCAAACCACATCACGGACAATTAAAAGGAGGTGTGTCACGTGGCACAGGCTAAAAAAGTAAAAGCTGTTGTTAAATTACAAATCGCAGCAGGAAAAGCCAATCCCGCTCCACCAGTTGGTTCTGCATTAGGTCCTACTGGAATTCAAATTGCTCAATTCTGTAGTCAATTTAATGACCGTACAGCTAGTATGGCTGGTTATGTTATTCCAGCTGTAATAACTATCTACGAAGATAAGAGCTTCACCTTCGTTACAAAGACTCCGCCTGCATCAGACCTTTTAAGAAAGGCTTGCAACATCCAAAAGGGTGCTGCAACTCCATCTAAACAAGTTGTTGCAAAAATTTCTAAAGAAAAATTATTAGAAGTTGCAAGAACTAAGATGCCTGACTTAAATGCATATGATGAAGAAGCAGCTGCCAAAATTGTTGAAGGTACTGCTAAACAAATGGGGATCGTTGTAGAAGGATAGTCTACTTAAATTTGTGGGAGGTATAATCCGTTTGACCACATTAAGGAGGAAAAAGAAAGAAAATGGCTAAAAGAGGAAAAAAATATCAAGAAGCTGTTAAACTAATCGATCAAAACAAAAAATATGCGATTGAAGAAGCAGTTTCATTGGTTAAAAAGACAAGTACTGTTAAATTTGATGCTACTGTTGAAGTTGCATTCAGATTAAACATTGATCCACGTCAAGCTGACCAAAACTTACGTGGTGCTATTTCACTACCTAATGGTACTGGTAAAACTATTCGTGTTTTAGTAATTGCAAAAGAAACTAAAGCAAAAGAAGGTTTAGCTGCTGGTGCTGATTATGCAGGTGATGTAGATTATCTTGAAAAAATTAAAGCTGGTTGGTTTGATTTTGATATGATCATTGCTACTCCAGATATGATGGGTGAACTTGGTAAACTAGGTAAAATCTTAGGTCCAAAAGGCTTAATGCCAAACCCTAAAACTGGTACTGTAACTATGAATATTGAACAAACAGTAAAAGAATTTAAAGCTGGTAAAGTAGAATATCGTACTGATAAAGTTGGTAATGTACAAGTTCCAGTTGGAAAAGTATCTTTCTCAGATCAAGCTTTAATAGAAAACATCAAAGCAATTTCCGCTCAAATCATGCATATTAAACCTCAAACAGTTAAAGGTGTATATGTATTAAGCGCGAACGTTTGTTCAACTATGGGCCCTGGTATCAAACTTGATTCAGATTTACTATAGTTGATAATAAAAAAATAAATTAATTTCATTAAATAAAATTCATAAGTATAAATTAAGTCTCTGCCGTAGACAGCAGGAGTGAATATCACTTAAAATAAGTAATCCTGCCGAGGAAAAATTTTCAGGAGGTTCAAACAATGAATGAAGCGACAATCGCTGTAAAAAAAGAAAAAGTTCTAGCTTGCTCTAATGTATTAAAAGAAGCTAGTTCAATTGTATTCGTTGATTACCTAGGTTTAACTGTTGCAGAAGTTACTGAACTTCGTAACAAGTTACATGCTGAAAACTGTGTTATGAAAGTTGAAAAGAACAATATCTTACGTCGTGCCGTTAAAGAAAATGGTTACAAAGATGTTGATTCTCACTTAGTTGGACCATGTGCATATGTAACATCACCTGATGAAGTTACTGCTTGCAAAATTGTTTATGACTTTATTAAAGATCATGAAAATATGCAAGTTAAAGCTGGTGTTGTTAATGGTGTATATTCTTCAGAGAAAGAATTATCTGCACTTGCAAAATTACCAAACAAACTTGGTATGGTTTCAATGTTATTAAGCGTATTACAAGCTCCAGTTCGTGGACTTGCTTGTGCTCTTAATGCAGTTTCAGAACAAAAGTAAATTTATTTTAAATTTAAAGGAGAAAAAACGAAATGGCTAAAATTAATGTAGAAGAATTTATCAGCGCTGTAAAAGAAATGAGCGTATTAGAATTAAATGAATTAGTAAAAGCAATCGAAGAAGAATTCGGTGTAAGTGCTGCAGCTCCAGTTGCAGTTGCTCAAGGACCTGCTGCTGAAGCAGCTGGACCAAGTGAAGTAACAGTTACTTTAACTGCTTGTGGACCAAACAAGTTAAATGTAATCAAACTAGTTCGTGAAATCACTGGTTTAGGCTTAAAAGAAGCTAAAGATTTAGTTGATGGTGCTCCAAAAGCAATCAAAGAAAAAATCGATCCAGAAGAAGCTAATGCTATCGCTGAAAAGTTAAAAGCTGAAGGCGCTGAAGTAGAAGTTAAATAATAACTTTTATTTCTAACTTAATAATTAAAATATGGCTAGAATTAGCCATATTTTTTTATTATTTATGATATAATCAATTTATAGGTAATAATTATGAGTAATCAATATTTTGAAAATAATCCATCTTTAGATAGTAATATTAAAGAATTAACATATTTTTATAAAGGAAAAATTATAAAGTTATTTACTGATTTAGGAGTGTTTTCTAAAAGTGGAATTGACTTTGGCAGTAATCTTTTATTAAAAACAGTTTCTATTAATTCATCGGTATCTAAAATATTAGATGTAGGATGTGGTTATGGAACTTTGGGAATTAGTATTGCAGTTATCAATAATAATATTACTGTTGATATGATTGATATAAATGATCGTGCAATAGCTCTTACATCAAAAGCTATTATAGAAAATAATCTTAATAATGCTTTTGTAAAACATTCTAATATTTATGAAAATGTATGTGATTTCTATGATCTAATAATTACTAATCCTCCAATAAGAGCAGGAAAAAAGATAGTTCATGAAATATTGTTAGATGGAATTAATCATTTAAATGATAATGGTGAATTATGGTGTGTAATACAAAAGAAACAAGGAGCAGAATCAGCTATTAAAGCATTAAAAACAATATATAAAAATGTTGATATAATTACTAAAGATAAAGGATATTATATTATCAAATCAATCAAATAGAAGAGTTATTTTTATAATAATTCTTCTATTTTTAATAGGAAATTTTCAATAAATAAAGTTGATATTTTTATCACACATCATAATTTTTTTGATTTTTTCCACCTTAAAGGTTGTATTTTATCCACTTTTTACGTGAAAAAAATGTATAATAATTACATTATGATATAATGCCTTAGTTTGCGTATTTATCGATTATTGGAGGGTAAAAATGGCAAAAGATATTAAAAATAACCTATCAGAATCAAACAAAGAAAAATTAGGTCATGGCTATAAAGAAGTACACTATGGAAAGAAAAGTGTACGTAGAAATTATGCCCGTGTACAAACAAATGCAGATTTACCAGATTTAGTTGAAATTCAAACATCTTCTTTTAACTGGTTTTTAAATGAAGGTTTAAAAGATTTATTTGATGAAATCTCACCTATTAAAGATCATAACAATGGCGAAAAGTTTGAATTAACTATTAAAGGTCATAAATTTAGTGAACCAAATTGTACTATTGAAGAAGCTAAGGCTCATGATATTGATTACTCAAGTAGCTTAAACTGTACAATATCATTGTTAAATAAAACAGTTGGTGAAATGACTGAAGAAGAAGTATTTATGGGTAACTATCCAATGATGACTCCTCAAGGAACATTTATTATAGGTGGTTCTGAAAGAGTTATCGTTACACAAATTGTACGTTCTTCTAGTGTATTTTTCTCATCTAAAAAAGATAAGAAAACTGGTCAATCAATGTTTACTGGACAAATCATTCCAACACGTGGTGCATGGATTGAATTTGGTTTAGGAAGTAAAAACTGCTGGCAAGCATGTTTAGACCGTAAATCTAAAATACCTCTAACTACATTTATTCGTTCATTAGGTATACCATCTGTTGCAGAAATGGCTAACTTATTTATTGGTCAATCTATTGAATCTACTGATGGAACAACATATGAAGTATCACCAGTTTTAGCTAGTATTTTTTCATCTACAATAGAAAAAGATGAATCATTTGGTGTTGATGATGGTATGCGTATTTTATACAATACATTACGTCCTGGAGAAAAAACATCTGTTGAACAAACTAGAAAAACTATTGCTGGAATTTTATTTGAAAATCGTCGATATGATTTAGCTCATGTTGGTAGATATAAAGTAAACGCTAAACTTGATGTTATTCAACGTGCAATAGGATTTAGACTAGCTAATGATTTTGTTGATAACAAAGGTAATGTATTAATTACTGCTGGTACAGAAATATCTCATAAAGCTGTAGTAAAAGTTGGTGATGATACTCAAATTATTGATACAGTTGAAATCTTAAATAAGAATAGAAATCTATTAAGAAAAACTTATAAATATGATGTAATGCTTGAAGGAGATAGTGTTGTTCTTGAAACACTAGATATTATTGTTAGAACTCCTGAAGGTGATGTATCATTACGTCTTCAAGGTAATGATCAAAGAGAAAAAGTTACTCATATCACTTTATCTGATATTTTCGCAACAATCTCTTACTATATTGATTTACATATTGGTGTTGGTAATACTGATGATATTGACCATTTAGGTAATAGACGTTTAAGACTTATTGGAGAACTTTTACAAAATAAATTCCGTATGGGTCTTATGAAAGTTGAAAAGAGTATCCGTGATAAGATGTCTACTACTACAGATGTTCAAAATGTTTCACCTAAAAACATTGTTTCATCTGGTCAATTAGAAAAGGTTGTTAAAGAATTCTTCTCTACTAACCAATTATCACAATTCATGGATCAAATTAATCCACTTGCTGAATTAACACATAAACGTAGATTATCAGCTCTTGGTGATGGTGGTATTACACGTGAAAGAGCTTCATTTGAAGTTCGTGACGTACATCCATCTCATTATGGTAGAATTTGTCCAGTAGAAACTCCAGAAGGACAAAATATCGGTTTAATTAACTCTTTAGCATCTTTCGCAAGAGCAAATAAATATGGTTTTATTGAAACACCTTATTTTGTTGTAAAAAACAATAAAGATGATGCTGATTATAAAGCTGGTAAAGTGCCTGCTAAAGTTTGGATTACTGATGAAGTTGTTTACTTTAATGCATACGATGAAGAAAAATATAACATTGCACAAGCTAATGTTAATATGATGAAAGATGAAACAACTGGTGAAGTACTTATTACTGATGATGAAGTTCTTGCTCGTCATAATCTTGAATTTAAGAAAATCAATAAAATGGATATTGATTATATAGACGTTGCACCTAAACAAGTAGTTGCTGTTGGTACTGCATGTATTCCATTCCTTGAACATGATGATACTACTCGTGCTCTAATGGGTGCTAACATGCAACGTCAAGCAATTCCTCTATTAAAACCAGAATCTCCAATTGTTGGTACTGGTATTGAATATAAAGTTGCTCATGACGCTGGTGTTGCCGTTATTGCTGATTGTGATGGTGTTGTATCTTATGTTGATGGATTAGTAATCAAAGTAAAAGATGCAAAAGGAAAAATCCATTCATATCCTTTAACTAAATATGATCGTTCTAATAACTCAACTTGTGCTAACCAAAAACCAATTGTTATGCCTGGAGAAGAAGTTAAAGTTGGTGATGTTCTAGCTGATGGACAATCAATGGAAAATGGCGAACTTGCTCTTGGTAGAAACGTTGTAGTTGCTTTCATGACATGGAATGGTTATAACTTTGAAGATGCTGTTATCATGAGTGAAAGAATGGTACAAGATGACGTATATACTTCAATTCATATTGAAGAATATGTTTGTGAAGCACGTGATACTAAACTTGGTAAAGAAACTATAACTAGAGAATTAAATGGCGAATCACATGATTCAATATCTCACTTAGACGAAAATGGTATTATTATTGTCGGATCTGAAGTTAAAGAAGGCGATACTTTAGTTGGTAAACTTACACCTAAAGGCGAAACAGAACCATCTCCAGAAGAACGTCTTTCAAGAGCTCTATTCCCTGATTTATCTAAAGATGTTCGTGTAACATCATTAAAAGTTCCTCACGGTGGAAATGGTATTGTATTAAAGACAGAAATATTTACACGTGATTCTTACAAGAAGAGTGTAGGACCAGGTTATGAAGAACAAATGATGGATGCATCAAAGAAAACAGTAATGAGTCTTCCATCTGGTGTTAATGAAATAGTTCGTGTATATATTGTACAAAAACGTAAGATATCTGAAGGTGACAAGATGTCAGGTCGTCATGGTAACAAAGGTGTTATTTCTAACATTGTACCAATTGAAGATATGCCATTTATGTCAGATGGTACACCTGTTGATATTATGTTAAATCCACAAGGTGTTCCTTCACGTATGAATATCGGACAAGTATTAGAAATCCATTTAGGAATGGCTGCAAAAAAACTTGGAGTAAAAGTTGTTACTCCTGTATTTGATGGTGTTACTAAAGGTGATCTAATTGATATTATGAATGAAGCACGTGATCATGATTTAGCTATTGCCGAATCTGATCCTAAAAAAGCACCATTTATTATTGATGAAGATGGTAAAACATACCTATATGATGGTAGAACTGGCCGTCAATTCGATAATAAGATTTGTGTTGGTGTCATGTATATGATTAAACTTGCTCACATGGTTGATGATAAGATTCATGCACGTAGTGATGGACCTTATACTTTAGTTACTCAACAACCAATGGGTGGTAAAGCACAAAACGGTGGTCAACGTTTTGGTGAAATGGAAGTTTGGGCTCTAGAAGCATATGGAGCAGCCCATACTTTACAAGAAATGATGACTATTAAGTCTGATGATATTATTGGACGTAATAATGTATATCGTTCTATTGTTGAAGGAACTCCTATCCCTGATGCGGGTGTTCCAGAAGCATTTAGAGCAATGGTAAAAGAACTACAAGGCTTAGGATTAAGTGTTAAACTTTATGATTCTAATGGTCATGATGTAGTAAATGATAGTTTAGTTGGCGAAATGGAAGAAGCCAAAGCTAGTAAGAAAGCAATGATGAAGGAGGATTAAAAATGAAAAGATATCAATCAATGAAAATTGGAATTGCCTCTCCAGAAGAAATTCTTACTTGGTCAAATCCATATCTACGCGATAAACAATTTGTATATAAGTATTATCCTCAAGCATCAAAATCTCCATCTAAAACTAATGCAACAGTATTAGATTTAAATGGAAATCCTATTTTAGATGAAAATGGTAATATTTATCAATTACGTGGTGAAGTAACTTCAATGGATACAGTTAACTACCGTACTTCTAAACCAGAAAAAGGTGGATTATTCTGTGAAGTTATCTTTGGTCCAACAAAAGATTATACTTGTGGCTGTGGTAAAACTCCACATTCTAAATCTAAAGAAGGAAATACTTTAGTATGTGAAAAATGTGGTGTTGAATTTACATCAAGTAAAGTCCGTCGTGAAAGAATGGGATTTATCGCACTTGGATCACCTGTTGTACATTCTTGGTACTTAAGAAATACTCCTAGTAAAATTGCTTTATTACTTAAAGAAAAATCTAAAGATATTGAAGAAATTGTTTATAGTTCAAAGTATTATATAACTGATGTTTATAATGATGAAATTATTTCTGATGACTTAAAGGCAGGACTAATCATCACAGAACAAAAGAAATTTAGCTATGATCGCCAATATCCAGGTCAATTTAGAGCAATTACAGGAGCTCAAGCTATCAAAGAATTGCTTCAAAAAGTAGATCTTGAAGCTAAAATGAAAGAAATTCGAAACGACTTAAAAACAGCTACTAAACAAGAAAAAGAAAAAGCAATTAAACGTTTAGAAATTGTAGAAGCATTCTATAATTCTGAAGATAATAAACCAGAATGGATGGTAATGGATGTAGTTCCAGTTATTCCTCCTGATTTAAGACCTATGGTTCAATTAGAAGGTGGTGTTTTCGCTACTACTGACTTAAATGAACTATATCATAAGATTTTAACAAGAAACGAATCATTAAAGAAATTCTATAATTTACCATATAGTGCACCAGAAATTTTAATTAAAAATCAAAAGCGTCTTTTACAAGAAGCTGTTGATTCTTTAATTGATAATTCTAAACATTCAAGAAAAGTTGCATTAGTAAAGAATAGACCATTAAAGAGTTTATCCGATATTTTACGTGGTAAACAAGGTCGTTTCCGTCAAAACTTATTAGGTAAACGTGTAGACTATTCTGGACGTAGTGTTATTTGCGTAGGTCCATTCTTAAAAATGTATCAATGTGGTATTCCACGAGAAATGGCTTTAACACTATTTAAACCATTTATTATTAATTACTTATGCAAAAAAGAAGAAGCTGATGCAAATTTAGATACATTGCTTCTTAACCCAAATGATCATGATAAATCAATCCGTAATGCTAAAAGTAAGATTGAAAATGCTACTCCTGAAGCAATGGATGCACTAGAACATATTATTGTAGAACATCCTGTTTTATTAAATCGTGCTCCTACTTTACATAGACTATCTATTCAAGCATTTGAACCAGTTCTAGTAGAAGGTCGTGCTATAAGACTACATCCACTAGCAACAACAGCATTTAATGCTGACTTCGATGGTGACCAAATGCCAGTCCATGTTCCACTATCTATTGAAGCTCAAACAGAAGCAAGAATGCTTATGCTTGCAAGTAAAAATATTTTAGCTCCAAAAGATGGTAAACCAGTTGTTACTCCATCTCAAGATATGATTATTGGTAACTATTACATTACTATTGAAAGAAGTGAACCAGATCGTATGTTTGATACTTTTGAAAGTTTATATGATGCATATAAATCAAGAGTATTTGAATTTAACAATAAAATTATTGTAAATGGTGATGAAGATAACTACTATGAAAATATTGAAGCATTAAGACAAGATATCTTAAAAGGAACTGCACCATCTGTCGGAAAATTCTTTGTTCCAGGACGTGAAGGTAAAGCATTTAAAGATATATCTGAAGTTGAACATGCTTATGAAGAAAATGAAATTGATTTCCATACACGTTTTGTTATTCCAGCACGTGCTATTGGAAAACCATTTGTAAATTTTGATCCATCTAATCCAGATTATGCTGAAAAGATGGCATTAAATGAAACATACATGAATATGTATTTAGTAACTACATATGGTAAGATTACATTTAACCAAGTATTCCCAGAAAACTTTATTTATTTTGCTAATCCAGATATTACAGATAAATCTGATGGTAAAGATAACTTAAAGAATGCTACTCCAGAAAGATTCTTCTTAGCACCTGGTACTAATTTTAAAGAAGCAATTGCTAATATGCCTTTAACTAAACCAGTTAATAAGAAAACTCTATCGGCAATTATTTCTGAAATCTTTAATCAATGTAAATTAGCAGAAACATCTCTTACTCTAGATAAGATGAAGGACTTAGGTTTCTATTATTCAACTATCTCAGGATTAACTATTTCTGCATTTGATATTAAAGTACTAGAACAAAAATATGACATCATTAAAGAAGCAGATCTTAAAGTAGAACAATATAATAAACTTTATCGTCGTGGATTAATGCTTGATTCTGAAAGAAAAGAAAAAGTAGTTAACATTTGGAAAACTACTAAAGAATCTATTGCATCTATCATTGAAAAGAAGATGAAAGATGAAGCCACAGTTAATGATATATTCCTAATGGCTGATTCAGGAGCCCGTGGTAGTAAAGATAACTTTACACAACTTGCCGGTATGCGTGGACTTATGAATAAACCTAATGGAGAAGATATGGAAATTCCAGTTAAATCAAGCTTCTCTGAAGGTATGTCAATGGCTGACTTCTTTAACTCAACACATGGTGCTCGTAAGGGTTCTACAGATACTGCGTTAAAGACAGCTCAATCAGGTTACTTAACTAGACGTTTAGTTGACGTATCACAAGATATTACTATTACTATGGATGATTGTGGAACAGATAAAGGTGTTGTAATGACAACTTTATATAAAACTGATGAAAAAACAAATTCACCAAGTGTTCTTGTTAAATTATATGATAGAATTGAAGGAAGATTTGCAGCTAAACCTGTTTATGCAAAAATAGATGGTAAGAAAAAACTTCTTGTTGCTCGTAATGAAATAATTACAGAAGAAATAGCAAACCAAATTGTAAATGCTGGTATTGAAGAAGTTGAAGTTAGATCAAATCTTACATGTAATTGTCCAAATGGTGTATGTGTAAAGTGTTATGGTTATGACTTATCAACTAAAGGTATTGTTGAACGTGGTGAAGTAGTAGGTATTGTTGCTGCTCAATCAATTGGTGAACCTGGTACACAACTTACAATGCGTACATTCCACTCAGGTGGTGTTGCTGGTGGTGGTGAAGATATTACTCAAGGTTTACCAAGAGTTGAAGAATTATTTGAAGCATCTCCTCCTAAAGGACAAGGTATTATTTCTAAAGTTGCAGGTACAGTTTCTATAACTGAAGAAAATTCTCGTTATACAATTACTGTTAAGAGCCCAATTCCTAACAATGATTATGTTGAAACAACTGACTATGGAAAACGTCCTTGTGTTAAAGATGGTGATGTAGTTAAACCTGGTGATGTATTATGCGAAGGCGCATTAGATGTTAAAGAATTATTAAAATATTCTAATGTTGACCGTGTAGAAAAATACATTGTCAAAGAAGTACAATTTGCATACCGTACTGCTGCTGGTATTGAAATTTCAGATAAACATTTAGAAATCATCGTAAAACAAATGCTACAAAAAGTAATTGTTATCGATTCTGGTGGTACAACATTATTACCTGGTAAATATATTTCACGTTCTGAATTATATAAAGTAGTTAAAGAATGTTGGATTAAAGGATATAAAATACCAGTTGTTAAACCTGTTATTTTAGGTATAACTCGTGCATCATTAAAGAAAGATTCATTCTTAGCTGCCGCATCATTCCAAGAAACAACACGTGTATTAACAGAAGCTGCTATTCGTGGAAAAACTGATGAATTAACAGGATTAAAAGAAAATATCATTATCGGAGGACTAATTCCTGCTGGTACTGGTTTAATTGAAGATGTTAAATATGGTCATATTGAGGATGCACCTGTATATGACATTAAAAAAATATAGCATTTTTCTATTTATTTTATAAAAAAATAGTGGTATAATAAGATAAAAGTATATCAATTTTAAGAAAAGAGAAAGTAATAGTGATTAAAAAGTATAAATTTATATCATATTCTATCATGATTTTATTAACTACGGTAATTCTACTTACCTTTCCTTTCTTATTTGTAGATTTACCTGAGGAAGCAACATATGAAGAATATGAATTCCCATATACTACTACTACACAATATGATTTTGAAAATAGTGATGATGAATCTTATTATCAATATAAAGTAAGAAATCAAAATATATTATTTATTGGTACTAATACTGATGATTTAACTAAAAGAAGTTATGCAGAAGTAGTAATGCTTATCTCTATTAATACAGGAACTAAAGAAGTTTCTATGTATCAATTTAATCCATACACATTAGTAGATGATAATACTATTACTATGCATGATAAATTCGCACTAGATACACAAGAGGTAGATGCATTAGGAAACCCTGTTTTAGAAAATTCACAACCTAAGATGTCTTATAGTGTAGATCGTTCTGCTGAAGAATTAATTAAATCTTTAAGAGCAATGATTAAAATTCCAAATGCTCAAGAAAGTATCCCAATTAATGATTATATTATTTTATCGGATTACTCATTCTTAAAAATATTTGAAGTATTAGGAAACTTAAGTATTACACTTGATAATAATTATACTTATTATAATTCTGAATATACTAAAGGTTCTCAACAAGAATTTACAGCTCAAGATGCTATGGCTTTTATTAAATATGAAAGTACAGAAACAACAACTACTTCAGTAGATAGACGTTCAAATCATCAAAGAAATTTCGTAACTGCATTTGTTACTCAAAAATTATTTGGTTCATTTAAAACTGAACAAATCTATACATTATATGATGCAATGTTTGGTACAGAATTAAAATCATCTAACTCTTTAGGTAGAGCATCATTTAATAATTTATTGTTTTCAATAAAGAATTATAAAATATCTAAAGTATTTAAGTATTCTAACCAAGGTACATATGTTGATGATAATGATATAACTAAAGGATTTAATACAAATATTGATAATATCCAAGATTATATTAAGATTGTTATGTACTCACCAAAAGCTATAACTGCTGAATAATTTATAATAAAAACTCTAAATGGTAACATTTAGAGTTTTTTAATACATAATAATTTCATTATATTGATATTTTATGAAAAAATACTATAATATAAAAGAATAGAAATGAGGTTAAATATATGGAAATCTATGGAATTGATAAACTAGGTATTAAAAATCCAAAAGTTGTTTATCGTAATTTAACACCTGCAGAATTAACTGAACATGCAGTAAAAAAAGGAGAAGGTATTTTATCTAAAACTGGTGCATTAACTGTTGTAACTGGTAAATATACAGGTCGTTCACCTAAAGATAAATTTATTGTTGATTCTCCTAGTATTCATGATGAAATTGCTTGGGGAAAAGTAAATTGTCCTATCACACAAGATAAATTTGATGCTTTATACGATAAGATGGTTGATTATTTATCTGAAAAAGAAATATATGTATTTGATGGGTTTGCAGGAGCTGATCCTAAATACACAATGGGATTTAGAGTAATTAATGAACTTGCTAGTCAAAATTTATTTATTCATCAATTATTAATTCGTCCAACAGCTGAAGAATTAGTATCATTTAAAGAAGACTTTGTAATCATTGCAGCTCCAGGATTCAAATGTGATCCAGTTCGTGATGGAGTAAACTCTGAAGCAGCTATCATTATTGATTATGTTAAACATATTATTTTAATTGCAGGTAGTCAATATGCTGGTGAAATTAAGAAGAGTGTATTCTCTACAATGAATTACTTTATGACTAAGAAAAATGTATTCCCAATGCATTGTTCTGCAAATATTGGTAAAGATGGAGATACTGCAATATTCTTTGGATTATCAGGAACTGGTAAAACTACTTTATCAGCAGATCCAAATCGTGATTTAATTGGTGATGATGAACATGGATGGAGTAATGATGGAGTATTCAACTTTGAAGGTGGATGTTATGCTAAATGTATTAATCTATCTAAAGAAGGTGAACCTGATATTTATAATGCAATAAAATTTGGTTCATTAGTAGAAAACGTAGTATTAGATCCTATAACTAGAGAATATGATTTTGATGATAATAGATATACAGAAAATACACGTGTTGGTTATCCAATAGATTATATTAATAATGCTAGAATTCCATCAGTTGGTTCACAACCAAAAACAGTTATATTCTTAACTGCTGATGCATTTGGTGTATTACCTCCAATATCAAGATTAAATCCAAAACAAGCAATGTATTATTTCGTATCTGGTTATACAGCAAAAGTAGCAGGAACAGAACGTGGTATTACAGAACCTCAAGCAACATTCTCTACATGCTTTGGAGAACCATTCTTACCACTTGATCCATCAATTTATGCTTCAATGCTTGAAGATAAAGTTGTAAAAGGTGGAGCAAATGTTTATTTAGTAAATACTGGATGGGCAGGTGGATCATATGGAGTTGGTAGTCGTATGAAACTTCGTTATACACGTGCAATGGTAACAGCAGCTTTAAATGCTGAACTTGCAAAAGGAGAATTTGTAAAAGATCCTTATTTTGATTTAGAAGTTCCAACTCATTGTACAGATGTACCAGATGAATTCTTAAATCAAGCAGCATTATGGACTGATAAAGAAGAATATGCAAAAACTGCTAACCATCTAGCTAGTCTATTTGTTGAAAATTTCAAAAAGTATACAAAAATGGATTCATCAGTTGTAGAAGCTGGTCCTAAAGTTAAATAAAAGTAAGACTGAAAAACTTATGTTTTTCAGTCTTTTAGTTTTCATCAATAGCACTTTTAGAACCAAGTGGTTTATCAGTACCTACTTGATAATCATCTATTGTGTATTCTACTTTTTTAATTTTTATTAAATTATTAGTTACTTTTTTTAATTCACTTAGTAAATATTTTTCATCAGTTTCATTAAATAAACAATGATAAATTACTATATTTTTCATAAATGTTTTCTTTTTTATCTTACTTGTAAGAAGTATTTTATCTATTTCATCTAAAAAAGCATAATTAAATTCTAATTCATATACATGCATATTTATAATTTCCTTATAAAACTAAATAAATTATAACCTATTTAATCATTGTTTTGTTATAATAAAACTATATTTAAATAGATTGGTATATAGTATGAATGTAAAAGATTTAAAAAATGATATTATATCAAAACATATTAATTTAAATGATTATATATTTGAGTTAATTAAAAATAAAGAAAAAAGAATAAATTTATTAAATAGCATAGAATTTGATGAAATTGATTATAATAATTTATGTTTTGATGATTATTTATTTTATTTATCGATAAAAGTTTTATATTATTTAGAAAATAAAATTAAATATGTATCACTTTTAGAAAGTGATAAGGATATATTTAATATATTTTTAGAAAATGAATATAAAAATATTTCTATTTCTAATGGTTTAATAAAGATGTTTATATTAGGATTAGAAAACAAAAATGATTGCTACGAATATTTTACTAAAACTATGAATGTTGAAAGAAGTGGTTGGGTATATAAACCAGTTCCTGGAAAACATTTAGAATCAATTGCGGAACATATGTATGAAATGGTTAATATAGCAAAAATTTATTTACCAAATACATTAGATGATCCTCTTTATAATAAAGAAACAATAATTAATATGTTACTAGTTCATGATATTGGTGAAACAATAACAGGAGATATTCCTCATCCAAATAAAAAAGAAGATGATGATTTAAAAGAAGACGTTATTGTAAGAGCGCTTTTAACTAGTTTAATGTTAAGTAATTCTCCAATAGGAATAACTTATTATGATGCGTGGAGTGAATGGGTAAATAATAACACTATTAACGCATTAATAGCACATGATTTAGATGTTGTTCAATTAAATAATCAATTATTAAAATATGCATTAAGTAATGAAGGATTATTTACAATTGAAGAATTAAGATTATGGTATCGAAGAAGACCTATTACTCCATTATGTATTGATATATTTAATCAAATAATTTCTCCATTTCCAGATAGAGTTAAGTTATTTAATGATATAATGAATAAATAAGATTATCGATAAAGCAAATGTATTTGCTTTATCGATATTATTTTTAATAGTAATATGGTAAAATAATACTAACAAAAGGATGAATTATATGAAAAGAAGATTAATAGAATTAGTATTTGGTATATTAATTGGTTTAGGAAATATGGTTCCAGGATTTAGTGGAGGAACTGTTATATTAATTTTAGGTATCACTGAAAGTTTTACTGGATCAATTAGTAATTTTTTAAAACAACCATTAAAATCATTAAATGAATTATGGGCATATATTTTAGGTATGGTAATTGGAATATTTGTAGCTACATATACTATTGCAATTGGACTTGAATATGTCCCTCTAATTACCGTTAGCTTCTTTCTAGGCTTAGTTGGTGAAACTGTATTTATCATATTTGATGAAATCAAAAATCGTAAAATGACTTTAACTACAGGTATTAGTTTTGGATTATGTTTTGGAGTTTCTATATTCTTATGTTTTATGGAAAAGTTCGGTATTAACTTAAGTATGGATAATCCATCTATATTTTTTATGATTTTCTTATTTTTATTAGCAACAATCTGTGGAGCTGCAATGGTATTACCTGCTGCATCAGGATCTTTAATATTATTAACACTTGGGTTATATGGTCCAATGCTAACAAAATTAAAAGATGCAATAACTGCATTACTAACTTTTAATTTTGATGGAACTTTAATGACATTTATTATTGTAATAGTATTCTTAATAGGTGCAATAGTAGGAATCTTCTTTATATCTAAATTTATTAATTATTATTTAAAGAAAAATGATTTATTAATTTGGTATGGTATATTAGGTTTATTGTTTAGTGCATTCTTTACTATTTATTATAATGCTTATACAAAACATATTGCTCCTAACCCTCAACTTTTCTTAGATAATTTAACAATTAATATAGTATTAAGTGTTGTAATGTTATTAGTAGGATTCTTTGGATTACGTTATATTACTAAAAAGAATAAAGAAAAAGAGAATAAAGTAAATGAATAATTTTGTTGATCTACACTCTCATATTATATTTGGTGTGGATGATGGATCTAAATCAATTGAACATTCAATTGATTTAATTAAAGAAGAAGTAAAAAATGGAGTAAAGGATATAATACTAACTCCTCATTATAGACCACGTATATTTAACTCTACTAATCAAAATATTATAGAAAATTTCAATCTATTAAAAGATAAAGTAAAAGAATTAAATATTGATGTTAATTTATATTTAGGACGTGAAATATATTATTCTAATGGTGTATTAGAAGAAATATATAATAAGAATATACAAACTATTAATAATACAAACATTGTATTAATGGAGTTTTCTTATACTGAACCACGTGATATATGTGATATAGTACATGCTTTATCTAATCATGGATTTAGAACAATTATTGCACATATAGAAAGATATCAATATATTAAATCTATTGATATATTACAAGAATTAAAAGAAATGGGTGCTTATATACAAGTTAATGCATCTACTATATGTGGAGTAGATGGATTATTAGAAAAATATAAGGTTTTACATTATATAAGACATAATTTAGTAGATTTTATTTCTAGTGATATACATTATTCTAGAGGAAACTATTTATTAAAAGCATACAGAATTATTAGATTTAAATTTGGAAAAAAAGTTGCAGATGCATTATTCGAAGATAACGCAAGAAATTTATTAGGTATATAAAATGGAACAGTTTAATCAAGCAATTATTCTTGCAGCAGGAAAAGGTACTAGAATGAATTCTATATTACCTAAATGTGCTGTAAGTGTTTTAGGTAAACCTATGATAGTACATATTGTAGATGCATTAATAGAAGCATCTATTAAAAATATTGTAGTAGTCGTAGGATATAAAAAAGAAGTAATAATAGATTTATTAAAAGATTATAAAGAAGTTAAATTTACAGAACAAATAGAACAGTTAGGAACAGGTCATGCATGTTTAATGGGATTATCTCAATTAAATAAAGATGTGGGTTCAACAATTATATTACCTGGAGATATGCCATTAATAGGTAGTTCTAATATATCTTTAATGATGAATATTCATAATGAATTCAAAAATGATATGACTATATTATCTTGTATATTTGATAATCCATTTAGTTATGGAAGATTAATAAGAAATAAAGATAATAATGTTATTAAAATTGTTGAAGAATTAGATGCAACAGAAGAAGAAAGAAAAGTAAAAGAAATAAATACTGGTTTATATATTGTAAAAACTAATCTTTTATGTAAATACTTACCACTTATTGATAACAATAATAAAAAAGCAGAATATTATTTAACTGATATTGTTAAATTATTATCTGACAATTATAAAATAGATACATGTATTAAAGAATATGATTATCATTTAATGGGAATCAATGATTTAGATTCATTAGCAAAAATTGAAGAACTTGCAAAAAAATAAGACTTAGCATAAGCTAAGTCTTTATTTTATATTGGCATCCCAACAGGGAATTGAACCTTGATCTACCGCTTAGGAGGCGATTGCTCTATCCTTTTGAGCTATTGGGATATACAATTATTATATAAGATATTATAATAACATTCAAAATAAGTGAAAAATATAAAAAAAACAGGATTAATCCTGTTATTATCAAATGGCGTCCCCGAGGCGATTCGAACGCCTGACACACGGCTTAGAAGGCCGTTGCTCTATCCAACTGAGCTACTGGCCCACGTATTAAAAAAACGTGGAGCGGATGATGGGAATCGAACCCACGCTATCAGCTTGGAAGGCTGAAGTTCTNNGCTCTATCCAGCTGAGCTACGGGGACATTTCTTATAAGCATTATAATTATAACAATTATATATACGTTTGTAAAGTGTTTTGAACAATACAAAATAATCTATACATTATATACATTTTTAAATAAATAAAATGATATAATTATTTTAATAAATATTTTAAGGAGAATAGTAAATGTTAGTATTAGTTGGTCCTTCTGCATCCGGTAAAACTCAAGCTGGTATAGATTTAAATAAAAAATATGGTTTATCTAAACTTGTTACATATACTACAAGATCTATGCGTCCAGGTGAAGTTAACCATGTTGATTATCATTTCTTATCATTAGATGAATTTATGAATAATATTAATAATAAATTCTTTTTAGAATATGTTTCATATAATAATAACTATTATGGTACATCTGAATCTGATTTTTCTAGTGATAAATATGTAATATTAGAACCAAATGGACTATATACTTATATCAATAAGGTAAGAGATAAAATAAAAGTTGTCTATTTAAAATGTAGTAAAGATGTATTAAGAAACAGAATGATTAATAGAGGAGATACTAAAGAACAAATCAATAATAGACTATCTCTTGATGATAAAGTATTTACATCTGAATTAGAAAATGTTGCTGATTTAGTAATTGATACATCTGATAAGGATGAATATACTGTTTGTGAAATGATTTATAATTATTATAAGGAATATATGAATGACTAAATTAAAAGTTTTAGCTGATTTAAACATTCCTTATATAATAAGAAAAGAATCTAGACGTAGTTTAACAATTAGATTTGATGAATATGGTAATTTATTAATTAAACAACCCAAATTTATATCTAATTTAAAATTAGAAGAATATATTTCACTTAAAATAGATTGGATATTAAAAAATAAAAGAGTTAATAATTTATCTCATTATGAATATCATGATAATGATAACTACTTATTATTAGGTAAAACTATTACTATTAAATTATGCCAAAATAAACATGAATCTGTTAATTTAATTGATAATTATCTTTATATATATTATAAAGATCTATCTAATATTAATAATTTATTAGATAAATATCGATATAAAATAGCAGAAGATACTTTTAATGAATTATTATATGATTGTTTTAAAGAAATGGAATCATATTTAACAAAATATCCTAATTTAATTATTAAAAAATCTAAAACAAAATGGGGATATTGCAGATATTTACAAAATGAAGTAATGTTAAATGTTTCATTAATCCATACTGATATAGAATTAATTAGATATGTTATAATACATGAATTATCTCATTTTGTATATCCAAATCATTCGAAAATGTTTCATGCATTTGTTAGAAAATTTTGTCCTAATGAATTAACATATAGGAAAAAATTAAAAAACTATTCACCAAATTATAAATAAATTATACCAATTTGTAAGAGCAATAATTACTCAACAAATTGGCTTTTTTTATTAATAGTTGTTGTATTTAGTCTAAATATATCTTTTATTGTTGAAAATTATATTTTAATATCTATTTTTGTCTAATTATTTCTAAATCAATCACTTATACAAGTTATTTTTCTTTGATATAGTTAATATATAAAAAGGGGATTTTTTATATGAACAATTTATCATCAAAAGAAGAATTAAAAAAAGAAATCGAAAGAAAAAGAAAGCTTGCAGTATTTCTAAAAAGAAAAAGATTAGAAAATCATTTAACTTTAGAAGAATTATGTAAAGGTGTATGTACCGTATCATACTTATCTAGAATAGAAAATAATGTTGTAGATGTAGGAGATGAATACTTTACATTATTATTTAAAAAATTAGATATAGATTATAATATGTTAAAAGAAACTAAAAATGATTTAGTATTAGATGATATATTAAAAGCCTATTTAAAAAATGATTTATCTTTATCAGTAAATATTACTAATGAAGCATTAAATACCGAATATTATGTAGATTTAGAATATGAATTAATGGTTTTATATAACAATATAATGTATGAAAGATTTCAAGAGGCAAAAGAATCGATAATAAACTAAATGATAAAAAAGAATCATTAATGGAAAATGAATATATTTTCTTAATGTTTTTAAGTAGTTTATATGCATATAAAACAGAACAAGCAGATATTGCATTACAACAAATAAGAGAATTATTATCTAAAGATATATTAAACAATGTAGTAAGATTTGCTATATTAGATTTAGCAGTTGATATTTTATTTTTTAATGGAAAAATAGCATTATTTTATAAGTATTATAAAGAATTAATGGTTGATTCTTTTTCATCATTATTTCCAAAAGCATCAATTAAACATCAGATGCAAAAAATATTTTTAGAAATGGATAAAGATAATAAGACAATTACATATGATTCAATGAATGAATTAAGGTTATATATCATAGATAATGATTATGATTATTATAATAATTTAATGCTAAGAATAAATCATTATTATAAAGATTATGATGAAGTGATTAAATATGCTAAATTAATAAATAATAAAGTATATTCATCGTTTATTATGGCTAAACTATTACTATTATTGAAAGATGAACATACATATAACGAATTCAATTCTATTAAAGAAGGGATAAGTTATTCTAAACATCAAAATATGTATAAAATTATAATTGAAACTATTGATAATTTATTTAAACATGGTGATTATTATAATTGTTATACAACAATGAAATCAATTATTAAAAATGATCATTTTATGATTGGAGATTTTTATACCAAAGGTATAATTAAAGAAATATATTTAAATATAGCAATAGTTAATGGTAAATATCGAGATTGTGTAAAACAATTGCTATTAAAATAACATAGTACTTATTTCATATTACTTGTTAAAAGTATAATTATTTGTTAGAATATATAATGTGAAATCCTCGGAGGTATTGTATGGCAAATATTAAACAACAAATGAAACGAGACATTACAAATAATAAAAAGAATTTATTAAATAGTTCTTTTGATTCTTCTTTAAAAACAGCAATGAAAGCTGTAGAAAAAGCAGTAGCTGCATCAAATAAAGAAGAAGCTAGTCAAGCTTATTCATTCTTATGTAAGAAATTAGATAAATCAGTATCTAAAAGTATTCATAATAAGAATTATGTTGCTAGACAAAAATCTCGTTACGCCAAAATGGTTAACACTATAGCATAAAAAAATGGAGTTTTTAAAAACTCCATTTTTAATTTTATAGTTTAAATAAAAATAATTCAAAACCTATATTTCTATCTATTTGATTAGTTTTTATTAAATAATCTAAATTACTAATTTCAATCATTACTTTTTCAAGAGCTGATACATCAAAATTAGATGATTCTTTTACCATATAATAAGCTCTTCCATTAGTAATTGAATAGAACTTAGCTATATCAGATTGAGAATAACCTTTCTTTAATAACTTAGATGTAGTAAGTAATTCTTTCATTTTACTAGCAACTAAATTAATAATATTTGATATATCTTTTGTTTGACTAGCAAGTAAAGAATATATTTCATTTATTTGGTCTTGATCACGTGCAATAATAGCAGATATTAGTTTATATATTTCTTTAGATAAATCTTTTGAAACAAGTAATTTAATTGTATCAATAGTTATATGACCGCCATCATAGACATAATCCATTAGTTTATCAAGTTCGTTAATCATACGAACTTGATTTTCATTTATATATTCTAAGAATAAATCAACTGCGTTATCATCAATTTCAATATTTCTTGATGAACAAGTTCTTTTAATCCATCCCTTTATTTCTACTTCTTCAGTTTGCGAATAATCTATTATCATAGCATATTTAGATAATGCTACATATAGTGGATTAGTTGTATTAATTTTTACATTTACCGCATCAATAATTAATACTGTTGTTTCAACCGGTTTTTTTAAATAATTAATAAAATTATCAAGTGCAGGATCCTTAATTTCTTTTGATTCTAAGATTGATGGATTTCTAACAATAATAATTTTAATATCTTCTAAAAAAGGTATAGTACATGCAAGTTCTAAAAGGCGAGATAAATTAGAATCTTCTAAATCAAGTTTAGTTATACCAACATTATATTTATCATAACTAGATATAATTCTATTTATTCTATTTTGAATGAATATTTCTTGTGTTCCAGTGAATAAATATAATAAATCATCACTCATATAGTATCCTCCTTTTAGTAATTTTATTATAACATATTGATTAAAAAATTATTATATTTTTGAGGCTTAATATTATAAAAAATAATATTTGTGAAAACTTATAAATTACCATAATGTTCTTGTAAAAAAGTTTATACAATGATATAATTTTATTATAAAAATTATTATAGATATGGGGTAAAAATATGTCAGAAGAAAAGAAACCGAATATTTTAGATTCGGAAAAAGAAAAAGCATTACAAGATGCTTTTAAGTCAATTGAAAAGACGTATGGTAAAGGCTCAGTAATGAGACTTGGCGATACTGATTATGAAAAATTAGAAGTAATTCCTACAGGTTCAATTACTTTAGATAACGCACTGGGAGTTGGCGGTTATCCTAAAGGAAGAATAATAGAAATATTTGGTCCAGAATCTAGTGGAAAAACTACTTTTGCATTACACGCTATTGCAGAAGCACAAAAATTAGGTGGCTATGCTGCATTTATAGATGCAGAACATGCCTTAGATCCTAATTATGCGAAAGCATTAGGAGTAGATATTGATAATTTAATAGTTTCACAACCTGATGATGGTGAACAAGCTCTAGAAATAGTTGAAGCATTAGTTAGAAGTGGAGTTATTTCCATAATTGTTATTGATTCTGTTGCTGCGTTAGTTCCTAAAGCTGAAATTGAAGGAGATATGGGCTCTAGTCATGTTGGTTTACAAGCAAGACTAATGTCTCAAGCTATGCGTAAACTTGCAGGTGTAATTGATAAAAGTAAAACTGTTGCTATCTTTATTAATCAGATTAGAGAAAAAGTTGGAGTATTATTTGGTAATCCGGAAACAACATCTGGTGGTAGAGCACTAAAATTTTATGCTACTATTAGAATGGATATAAGAAGAGTTGACCAAATTAAAGAAGGAACAGAATCTGTTGGTAATTTAGTAAGAGTAAAAATTGTTAAAAATAAAGTTGCTCCACCATTTAAAACTGCAGAAATGGATATTATATATGGAAAAGGTATATCTCATGAAGGTGAATTACTAGATCTTGCAGTAGAATTTGATATTGTAGAAAAAAGTGGTGCATGGTTTAGTTATAATGGAGAACGCTTAGGACAAGGAAGAGAAAACGTTAAATCAATTCTTAAATCAAATAAAAATCTTGCAAATGATATTGAATCAAAAGTAAGAGATCATATGACAACAAAAGACGTAGATCCAATGGAATAAATAATTGACAGTAACAAGTTATTTGTTACTGTCAATTATTTTATTTACTTGTTCTAAGTAATTCAATCTAATAAAGTTATTACTATTAATTAAATATCCTAATTCTTTTATTGTTTCATATTTTATAGATTTTCTTAATCCATTAATTGAATCAAGATATAACTTATATAAATCACTCGATTTAAATAAATATACTTCATTAATTGAAGAAAACTCAATTAATAAAAATGCTATACCACCTAATGAATTTATTTTATTTAAGTGTTCTATTTGATGGGGATAAATTCTTTCAAATGAAAAAGTTAATTCTTTACATGATTTTGCTTCAAAATCAATATATTTATTTAAGTATAATCCATTATAATCTGTAGTAGATGGAGTTTTATAATAAGCTTCAGTAATTTTTGCTTTATTTCTTGATGGATAATCTACTTTTACAACTTGTATTGGAGTAGGTTTTTTATAAATAACCGCAATATTATTATCTAAATAATATTTATTCGCAATATTAATATCATTTTCAAAACTTTGTCCTAAATTACTTTTATTAAAATTTTTATTTTTGTTAGATTCTTTTTTAATATAGTTTACTATTCTGCCGTCAGGATATTTAACAAGTGTCATATTATTACTTCTTTCTTAATATTAATATTTTAACAAATATATTTATACGTTATTGTGATATTTAATATTTATACAAAATAATATGTTATAATAATTAATATGAAAAATATAGATGAAATAAGAGTTGAAATTGATCAAATTGACTCTAAAATTAAAGAATTATTTTTAAACAGATTACAAATAATAAAAGAAATAATTGATTATAAGAAATCAAATAATCTACCATTTATTGATGAAAAAAGAGAATTATCTCACTTATTTGATTTATCTAAAGATATTATTGATGAAAAAGATAAAACTTATTATCAATTATTTTTAAAAAGTGTAATGAATATTACTCTTCAATATGAAGAAAGCGATAATAATGAATTTATTGGATATAATACAATATCTAATTTATCTAATTTATTAAATAATCATAAAGCATTATTTATCTTAGATGATAATATTTCAAGTAGTGTTATTTATGATAATTTAAATAATGATCAAAAAGAAAATATAGTTATATTTTCTTTTAAAGCAATTGAAGAATTAAAAAATATTGATACTGTTAAGGATATAATTGATTGTTTAATTAAAGAACATTTTAAAAAAGATGATTATATTGTAGGACTTGGTGGCGGAATAACATTAGATATAGCGGGATTTGTTGCATCAATATATAAAAGAGGCATCTCTTATATAAGTATTCCTACAACAATATTATCAATGTGTGATGCTTCAATTGGTTCTAAATGTGGTGTTAATTTTAATCATATTAAAAATCAAATTGGCTCATTTTATGATTATAAATATACAATTGTTGACTTTAATTTTATTAAATCACTTCCTAAACGTATTTATAATGAAGGCTTTGTTGAAATAATTAAATTGTTTGCAACTAGTTCAAAAAAAGATTTTGAGCTATTAGAAAATAATTTATTATCAATTGAAGAAATGATTCTAAATGCAAGAAAGATTAAAAAACAAATATGTTTGTTAGATAAATATGATAGTAATATACGTTATGTATTAAATTTTGGTCATACATTTGGTCATGCAGTAGAAGCATTATCTAATGGATCTATATTACATGGAGAAGGTGTTGCTATCGGAATGGTTATTTGTTCGATAGATGATGCAAAAAAACGTATAATTAATCTATTTAATAATTATTCTATTAATTATGAAAATAATTATTCTAAGGAAGAATTAATAGAATATATTTATCATGATAAAAAATATAAAAATGGATATTATCATTTCATTATGGTAAAAGATATTGGTTCATATTATATAGAAAAAGTATCAATAAATGATTTAGATAATTTTATTGAAGGAGTATTAAAATGAGTACCTTTGGCCAAATTTTAAAAGTAGAACTATTTGGAGAATCTCATGGAGCAAGCATTGGTGCAACAATTTCTAATTTACCAGGTGGTTTTTATATAGATGTTGATTTAATTAAAGATGAATTAAAAAGACGTTCTCCAAAAAAAGGTGAATCAGAAAGAATTGAATCTGATGAATTCTTTTTTATTTCTGGTGAAATGAATAGTTATACTACTGGAAAACCTCTTACTGTAATAGTATTGAATAAAGATTTTAATAACACTGATTATGATGATTTACAAGGAATACCTAGACCTGGATCAGGTGATTATGTAAATTATATGAAATATGGTTCATTTTATAATTTTTATGGCGGTGGTCATGAATCAGGTAGACTTAGTGTTCCATTAATTATTGTTGGAAATATTTGTAGACAAATATTATCACATGTAAATATAGATATCTATTCACATATTAAAAGTTGTAATAGATATATTGATAAATCAATTGAAGAAGCAACAGAAAATGAATTAAATAAAATATTATGTGCTGATATACCAGTATTTGAAAAAGAAGATGAATATCTAGAAGTTGTTGAAAAGGCCAAATTAGATCAAGATTCTGTAGGCGGTATTGTTGAATGCATGATTACAGGACTACAAGAGTTTTGTGGTGAAAGTTGGTTTGATTCTGTACAAGGTCATATTTCACAATTAATGATGTCAATAAGTGGTGTTAAAGGTATTGAATTTGGACTTGGTTTTAAATTTAATGATGCACTTGGTAGTATGTATAATGATACATACTATTATGATGAAAAAAAAGAAATCCATTTTGTATCTAATTACGATGGAGGTATAAGTGCAGGCATAACAAATCATCAGCCAATTATCTTTAGAATAGCATGTAAACCTGCTCCATCAATTGGTTTACCACAAAAAACTATTAATTTAGATACAGAAACTAATGTTACAATTAAAATTAAAGGAAGACATGATTCAACAATTGTAAGAAAAATGACTTTCTTAGTAAGTAATCTAGTTGCAATAGAAATACTCGATGAATTATTAAAATTTTTAGGCACAGATTTGCTTGTTAATATTAATGAACAACATAAAGAACAAAGTAATAAATAAAGAAAGGATATAATACTTATGAAATATGGATTAATAGGTAAAAGCTTACCATATAGTTATTCTAAAACTATTCATAACTTATTTGGATTAGATAATTATTTAATTCAAGAAATTAATCCAGATTCATTAAAAAATTATATTCTTAAGAAAGATTATTCTTTTATAAATATTACTATTCCATATAAAGAAGAAGTAATTAAATATTTAGATAATTTAGATGAATCAGTTATATTAACTAATAGTTGTAATTTAATAATTAATAAAGATAATAAATTAATTGGATATAATACTGATTATTTAGCATTTATTGATATTTTTAATAGTTTAAGTTTATCTAATAAAAAAGTATTAATCTTAGGAACAGGTGCTACATCTAGATCATTATCTTGTGCATTAAAATATTTAGGATTAAAAGATATTTATTTTGCATCAACATCAAAATGTGATAAAAAAACAGTATTTAATTATGATAATTTAAGTTCTATATATAATGATATTGACTATATATTTAATACAACGCCATTATCTACATATCCTAATGAATTAAAATCACTAATTGATAATAATAAATTTAATAAATTATCATATGTTTATGATTGTGTTTATAATCCTTTATTTTCCAAATTATTAATAGATGCTTCATATTCAAAAATAAAATGTGATAATGGATTAAAACTATTAACTGTTCAAGCATATAAAACACTTCAATTAGCAAATATAAAAATAAATAATAATATTTCTAATGTTTATAATAAAATAAGAAAAGATATATTAAATATTGTATTTATAGGTATGCCTTCATGTGGTAAAACAAAAATAGGTACTTTAATATCATTTGAATATAATTATAACTTTGTAGATTTAGATGATTTATATACACGTGTATATCATATTAGTCCTAAAGATGAAATATCTATCAATAAAGAAACTATTTTTAGAGAAAAAGAAGCTCATTTAGTAAAAGAAATATCTAATAGTATTCATACAGTAATTTCTACTGGTGGTGGGGTTATCTTAAATAAAGATAATATGATTAACTTAAAAAAGAATTCTTTAATATTTTTCATTGATAGACCACTTGAAGATTTAGAATCAAGACAATCAAATCCATTAACATCTAATTATGATTTGTTAAAGAAAACTTATATAGAAAGAATTGATTTATATAAAAAATATGCAGATTATATAATTGATGGAAAAACACTTGATTCTGCATTAGATAGTATTAAGGAGAAAATAAATGAATATTTTAATTCTTAATGGTCCTAATATGAATTTATTAGGAAAAAGAGAAACATCTATTTATGGAACTACTTCTTATGAAGATTTATGTAAAATAATAAATGATTATGCTTGTAAGAAAAGTGTTAATGTAACTTTTATACAATCTAATATAGAAGGTGAATTAATTAATCATTTACAAGCTACTATGAATAATAATATTGATGCAGTTATATTTAATGCTGCTGGATATACTCATACATCTGTTGCTTTAAGAGATTGTATTAAAGCAATTAATACTAAAGTTGTAGAAGTTCATATGTCGAATATTTTAAAAAGAGAAATATTTAGACATCGTGATTTAATCAAAGGAGTATGTGTTAAACGCATAATGGGTAAAGGAATTAATAGTTATTTAGAAGCTATTGATTATATATTAGAAAATGAATCAAACTTTAAAAATAAATAAATGTACTTTAGATGGATATTTTGATTTAATTCCAAGTAAAAGTTATACTCATAGATGTTTAATAGTAGCAGCTTTTTCTAAATGTGATGAAGTAACTATCAATAATCCTAATAAAAGTTTAGATATAGATGAAACTATTAATTGTTTAGAACAAATGGGTGCTAAGTTTATTTATAATAATAATTGTATTAAAGTTATACCTATTAAATCTATAACAAATACATCTTTAGAATTAGAAATTAAAGAATCCGCTACAACTTTTAGATTATTATTACCTCTGATAATTCATTTATATAAGAAAGTATCTATAAAAATAGGTTCTAGGTTAATAGATAGAGGATTTAATGGATATATTGATATATTTAAAGATAACAATATAGAATATAAAATAAGTGATAATATTCTAAATTTTAATTCTAATAAAGGTTTATATCAAAATGAATTTATTATTAATTCAAATACATCAAGTCAATATGTATCTGGATTATTACTTTTATCACTAGTAAAAGAAGATGCATTTATAATTAAATATCCATCTAATTTAGTATCAAACGATTATTTAAAACTAACACTACTTATATTTAAGCTAAATAATATATCAATTAAGCAAGATAATGGATTATTAGAAATAAATAAAAGCACTATATTTAATAGTGCTTATTATGAAATAATGCCAGATAAAACAATTAATACAAACTTTTTTGTATATAATTACTTTGGTTCAAACATAAAATATGATAAATCAAATATTAAATTTGATTTAAATGGTAGTATTGATTGTATAATTGATAATTTGAAACAATCAAATCCTATTATAGATTGTAGTAAAGATATAGATTCATGTATGTTATATATGGTATTATCAAGTTTCTATAATGGAGCAAAGTTTATTAATATAGAAAATTTAAAAATAAAAGAATCAAATAGATTAGAATCTATTTGTTATGTAATGGATAATTTTAATATTAAATATGAATTAAATGATACATCTATTAATATTTTTAAATCTGATATAACAAAACCATCTATTATACTTGATTCATTTAATGATCATAGGATTTGCTTGATTGAAATATTCTTATTATCATTAACATCTGGTGTAATTAATGATATAAGTTGTTTGAATAAAAGTTATGACAATTATTTAACAATATTTAAAAATCTAAAATTAGATTGTGAGTAAAATTTATGGAAAATATGAATTTTTTAAGAAAATTACCAATACCAAAAGAAATTAAAGATAGTTATCCATTAAATAAAGAATTATTAAAAATAAAATCTCAAAATGATTTAGAAATAGCTAATATATTAAATGGTATTGATAATAGATTATTAATAATTATTGGCCCATGCTCTGCTGATAATCCTAAAGCTGTTATGGAATATGCGTTAAAGATAAAAGAATTACAAGATAAATATAATGATAAATTTAAATTTATCTTAAGATGTTATACAGCAAAACCTCGTACAACATCTAGCGGTTATTTAGGTTTACTTCATCAACCCTCATCTAATAAACAATATGATTTGTTAGAAGGATTAATAACATGTCGTAAATTATTTCTTAATTTAATAGAGAATACTCACCTACCACTTGCTGATGAATTATTATATCCAGAAAATTTTAGATATTTTTCTGATTTAATAAGTTATGTAACAGTTGGTGCTAGATCTGTATTAAACCAAGAACACAGATTAGTATCAAGTGGATTAAGTATACCAGTTGGATTAAAGAATTCATTATCAGGAAATAATAATGATTGCGAAAATGCTTTATTTGCTACAAGAATTGATCATGAATTTTTATATAGAGGCTGGGAAGTAGAAACAACTGGTAATAAATTATCACACATTATTTTAAGAGGATATATCGATAACTTAAATAATAATTGTCCTAATTATGATATAAATAATGTTATATCAATATATAATGATTTAATTAATCATAATTTAGATTCTAAATTTATTATTGATTGCAATCATTCTAATTCAAATAAAAATTATTTATTACAAATAGATGTTGCAAAAGAAGTTATTAATAATAAGAATAAAAATACGCTCTATAATGGTTTAGTAAAAGGATTAATGATTGAATCTTATTTAAATGATGGAAACACTACTTTAGATAATTTAATATATGGTACATCTATTACTGATAGTTGTTTAGGAATTGATAAAACTATAAAGTTAATAGAAGAATTATATGATTTACTAAACATATAAAATATATAAGTAAAAAGGAAGAAAATCTTCCTTTTTTTATTCGGTTAAATGGTGGATTTATTATGTTTATATGATATAATAATAATGTATAGGTTATTATACTCATTATATGAGTTTTAAATATATAAAAATATACAATTTATTAAAGGGAGAAAATTGAAATGGACACATTTTTAAAAGTAGTCCTTCCAATTCTTTTACTTTGTTTAGTCGTTATAAGCTGTTCTTTTTTCTTTTTCCAAAAAGGAAAAGATAAAATCGAAAGAAAGTATGAAGCTCTTGGTAAAAATGCAAACAAGATTATTGATGATGCAATTGACCTAGGAGAACAAAAGAAACGTGAAATTATCATTGAAGCTAAAGCAGAAGCAAATACTATTAAGCAATTAAATGATAATGAAATTCGCGCACGTAAAGAAGAACTTCAAGAAGAAGTTCGTAAAATTGAACGTCGTGAAGAAAACTTAGATAATCGTACAACTAATCTAGAACGTCGTGAAGGCGTATTAGAACAAAAAGAAATTAAATTAGATGAACGTATTGAAGAAGTTGAAAAACGTAACGCTAAAGTTGAAGAATTAGTTGAAGAACAAGAAAAGAAATTAATGGAAATCAGCGGTTTAACTGTTGATGAAGCAAAAAAAATTGTACTTAGTCGTTTAGAAGATGAAATGAGCTTAGAAATGGCTAATTACATTAAAGATGAAACAGAAAAAGCTAAATCAGAAGCTGCTCATAAAGCTCAAGTTATTTTAGCTAATGCTATTCAATCTTATTCTAATGATGCTATTAGTGAAAAGACTGTAAGTGTAGTAGCACTTCCATCTGATGAGATGAAAGGTAGAATTATTGGTAAAGAAGGAAGAAATATTCGTTCTATTGAATCTGTTATGGGTGTTGATTTAATAATTGATGATACTCCAGATTCTGTAGTTATTTCTTGTTTTGATCCAATAAGAAGAGAAATAGCTAAACGTACACTTGAAATTCTTGTTACTGATGGAAGAATTCAACCATCTCGTATTGAAGAAGTATTCCAAAGATGTACTAAAGAATTAGATAATGAAATTCGTGAAGAAGGCGAAAAAGCTGTATTTGAAGTAGGTATTGGTAAGATTCATCCTGAACTTGTAAAAATTATTGGTAAACTTCATTACCGTACAAGTTATGGACAAAATGTACTTAACCATGCTAAAGAAGTTGCCTTCTTAGCTGGTAAAATGGCAGCTGAACTTGGGCTTGATGAAACTCTTGCTAGAAGAAGTGGAATGCTTCATGATATTGGTAAAGCAGTAGATCATGAACAAGAAGGAAGCCATGTTGATTTAGGAGTAGAACTTGCTACTAAATTTAGAGAACCAGAAACAGTAATCGATTCTATTGCATCACATCATGGTGATGTAGAAGCTAAATCAGAAATTGCAATTTTAGTTGCAGCTGCTGATACACTAAGTGCAGCAAGACCTGGTGCAAGATCAGAGTCACTTGATAACTATATTAAACGTCTTGAACAATTAGAAAGTATTGCAACAGAATTTAAAGGCGTTGATAAATCATTTGCTATTCAAGCTGGACGTGAAGTTAGAATTATTGTTAAACCACAAGAATTAAATGATGCTGAAAGTTATAAATTAGCACGTGATATTAAAAATAAAATTGAGCAAACTATGTCATACCCAGGAACCATTAAAGTTACTGTAATACGTGAAACACGTGCACAAGAAATTGCTCATTAGAAAGAATTAAAAATAATGAATATATTACTCATTGGTGATATTTACTCAGAAACAGGGCGTAATGTCCTAGAATCCAATCTACAAAGAATTAAAGAACAATATAAAGTAAATTTTATTATCGCTAATGGTGAAAATATCGCTCACGGTAATGGAATTACGGAGCGATATTATCATTTTCTACTTGATAATAAAATAAATGTAGTTACATTAGGCAATCATGCCTTTGGTAATCAAGATATCTTTAATTTTATAGATGATGCAAAAGTACTTATTAGACCACTTAATTTTCCAAATAATAATCCTGGTAAAGGATATGTCACATTAAAATATAATGATATTACTATTACTGTATTTCAAGTAATGGGTAGAACATTTAGTAATAATGTATTAGATTGTCCTTTTGCAGCAACAGAAAAGTTATTAAAAGAAGTAAAAAGTGATTTATATATCTGTGATTTTCATGGAGAAGCAACTTCTGAAAAAATCGCATATGGACTACATTTTGATGGATTAGTAAATATTATTTGTGGAACACATACACATGTTCAAACAAATGATGCTCATATCTTACCTAAAGGATCAATGTATATGACTGATCTTGGTATGACAGGAGCTCTTGATGGAGTTATAGGTGTAGAACCATCTTTAATCATCAAGAAATTTTTAACAGGTATGAGTGTTCGTCATGATCCAATGAATACTGGTAAAACCCAATTTTGTGGTTTAGTCGTAGATATTGATGAACATACTAAGAAAATCAATGATTTTAAAGTAATTAATATTATCGAGTAGACTGGGCTTTAATTAAATAATAATAGCCATCAGTACTTTTTAGATAAAGGATAAACAGTTGGCATAAATATATGCCAACTTATTTTTTTAAAATGAAAAGAAAAATAGTAATAGAAACTAATAGATTAATACTAAGATCGATGCAAATAAGTGATGCTAAAGATTATTATGAATTTGCAAAACTATCTAATGTAGGACCAAATGCTGGTTGGGAACCCCATAAAAGTATTAAACAAACAAAAGAAATTATAAGACAAATAATTTATCGTAAACCATTTTATGAATTACCTAATTTATCTATCGTGCTTAAAGAAGAAAATAAAATGATTGGTACTATCGAATTATTTAATTATCAATCATTTAATAGTGATACATATAATACTGCAGAACTAGGGTTTGCTTTAAATCCAACATATCAAAATAAAGGGTATATGCAAGAAGCTTCAGCTTCTTTAATAGATTATACTTTTAATAATTTATTAATTGATAATATCTATACTCATATCTTAGTTAAAAATACTCCATCTATTAAAATAATGGAAAAGAATAATTTTAAACTAATTGGAAGATACGATAAAGCGTATTTAAGATATGATGGTAAAGAATTAGATTATTATTACTATTTATTAACTAAAGAAGATTATTTTTATGAAAGAAAAGAAAATTAAACCTAATTATATCTTATGTAATGAGCCATCACTAAAAGATGCAAGAAAAAGGTTAACTAAAGAAGTATTATATAATACATTTAATGTGGATCCTAAGTATTTAAATCTAGGTGTATCAAAATATTATATGGTTAAAACTTATGGATGCCAAGGAAACCTTGCAGATAGTGAACATATAAAAGGTATTTTAGAATATTTAGGATACGTTGAAACTCAAGATGAATTAAAATGTAATGTTGTAATCTTTAATACATGTGCTATAAGAGAAAATGCTGAAGAAAGAGTATTTGGAGAAATAGGAAGATTTAATATTTATCGTAAGAAAAATCCAAATATGATAATTTGTTTATGTGGATGTATGGCTCAAGAAGAACATACAATAGATGTTATTAAAAAAACATATCCATATATTAATATAGTGTTTGGTACGCATAATATTGATCAATTACCAAAGTATTTATATGATGCAGAAAAATTAAATGGATCAGTTATTGATTTAATTAGTAGCGAAGGTTATATTACAGAAGGAATACCTGTTATAAGAGATCATCCTTATAAAGCATGGGTTAATATAATGTTTGGTTGTGATGAATTTTGTACTTATTGTATAGTTCCATATACAAGAGGTAAAGAACGTTCTAGAAAACCAGATGATATAATTAATGAAGTTAAAGATTTAATATCTAAAGGATATAAAGAAATTACTTTACTAGGTCAAAATGTAAATGCATATGGTAAAGATTTTACTGATATTAAATATAGTTTTGCTAATTTATTAACAGATTTACATAATTTACCAATAGCACGTATTAGATTTACTACATCTCATCCTCATGATTTAGATAATGATACAATTAATGCTATGGCATTAGGTGGTAATATTATGCCACATTTACATTTGCCTGTACAATCTGGAAATAATAGAATATTACATAAAATGAATCGTAAATATACTAGGGAAGAATATTTAAGTAAAATTCATAAATTAAAAGAATTAATTCCAGGTATTTCTATTACAACTGATATTATTGTTGCATTCCCTGGAGAAACAATAGATGAATTTAATGATACTTTATCATTAGTAAAAGAAGCAGAATTTGAAGGTGGATATACATTTATTTATTCTCCTCGAATTGGAACACCAGCTGCAACATATGAAAATAATCTAACAGAAGATGAAAAACATCAAAGATTAGATAAATTAAATGAATATATTAATGAAGGATTCTTAAAAGGAAGACTAAGATTTAAAGATCAAATAGTAGATGTATTAGTAGATGGATCATCTAAATCTAATGATTCTACTTTAACGGGATATACTCCTCATAATATGTTAATTAATTTTTATGGAGATAAATCCCTAATAGGACAAATAGTAAAAGTAAAAATAATAGATGTTAAAACATGGAGTTTTACAGGAGAACTTGTTAAATAATTAATAATCTATTATAGAAAGGAGCAACATATGAATAATGAATTATTAGAAATTCTTAAAGATTTACTTCACCAAAGCAATATTGAAGATAAACTTAATTCTTTACTAGAAGAATATCATCCATATGATATTTCTTTATGTATGAAAGAATTAAATGATCAAGAACGTCAAGCATTATATGATTATTTATCTCTAGATCAACTAGCATCAATATTAGAATATTTGGATGAAGAAAGTTCTGCTTCTTATTTACAAGAAATGAGTTATTCACAAGGTGCAGATGTCTTAAATGAAATGGCACCAGATGATGCAGCCGATGTCTTAAATGAAATGACAGATGAAGAAGATAAATCTGATTATCTAGAACAAATGGATAAAGAAGCTGCAACAACTTTATCATATCTTGCTAAACATGAAGAATCTACTGCTGGATCTATTATGTCTACTGAATTTGTTACATTACAAATTGGTACTGATGTAAAAGAAGCAACAAGAATTTTAGGATATGAAGCTCATGATGCAGAAGTAATTGATCCTTTGTTTGTATGCGATGGTGATATATTAAAAGGAATAGTTAAATTACAAGATTTAATTATTGCAAGAACACCTAAATTAATAGATGAAATAATGGATGATAACTTTGTTTATGCAACAATAGATGAAGATATAATATCAGCTGCTAAGAAAACTAAAGATTATAATATTTATGCTTTACCAGTATTGGATAATGGTCATCTAAAAGGTATTATTACAATGGATGACGCATTAGATGTTGCTCAAGAATCTATTGATGAAGACTATGGCTTAATGGCTACAGTTAATTCGTTTGATAATAATGAATCTATTTTTAAAAAGATATTAAAAAGACTTCCTTGGCTAGTATGTTTATTAATAATAAGTTTACTTGTTAGTAATATAACTGCATCATTTGAAGAAACAATTTCTAAAATAACAGTATTATGGTTTTTTAATACAATGATTTTAGGTATGGCAGGTAATGCAGGTACGCAAAACTTATCTATTGCGGTAAGAAGAATAGGACGTAACGAATTAGATAAGCCTAAAGATATATTTAGATATTTATCTAGAGAATTACTTGTTGGTTTATTAAATGGAATATTACTTGGTATATTATGTTTTGGTGTAACAATAGGATTTATTATGTTATTAAAATTCAATACTGAAGTAAATGCTTTTATGTGTGCATTTGTAATAGCATTAAGCCTATGTGTAACTTTAATTGTTACATCACTTTTAGGGTCAGTAGTTCCTATTATTATGGATAAATTACATATCGATCCAGCTTACGCATCAGGTCCATTAATTTCTACAGTTAATGATATTTTAGCCTTAGTAATATATTTTTCACTTGCTACATCCTTTATGGATAAGATTTTATTATAAGGGGGTAAATAGATATGAATATTGATGAAATTATTACTCTTATAAATAATGCTGGTACAGTTGATGAAATATTAAATATAATTAAGGATTTACACCCAAGAGATATAGCACTTGCATTACTTGAGTTAAATGATGATAAACAAGATTTAATTATTGATTCTCTTAAACCAGATGAACTTGCGGATGTATTATCATTTATTGATTCTGATGATTCAAGTGAAATCTTAGAAGATATTGCTCCAGAAAAAGTTGCATCTATTCTTGAAGAAATGGAAGCCGATGATGCACAAGATGTATTAGAAGAAATGGATGAAACACTTGTTTCTAAAATTAAAAAACATCTTGATAAAGAAACCTTAGAAGATATTGAAATAGTAAGTAAATATGAAGAAGGTACAGCTGGTGCATTAATGAATCCTAATTTTATTAAGATTTTAAAAGATACATCAGTAAAGGATGCATTTAAATTAATTACAAAAGAAGCACCAGATGCTGAAATTATTGATACATTGTTTGTTGTAGATGAAAAAGATACTTTACTTGGAGTATTAGATTTAAAAAAACTAATAGCCGCAAGAATGCCTTTAACAGTATGTGATATAATGCTTGAAAACTATATTGCATGTGAAACTAGTGATGGAATGGATATAGTTACTAAAAAGGTTAGAGATTATGACGTTAAAGCATTACCTGTATTAGAAAATGGAATAATATTAGGTATTATTACAATGGATGATGCTTTCGAAGCATTTACAGATGAAGCAGAAGAAGACTATGCAAAACTTGCCGGTTTAACAGAAGATGAAGAAGAAAATGAATCAGTATTTTCTTCACTAAAAAAACGTCTTCCATGGCTTGCAATACTTTTACTTTTAGATGTAGTTGTAGCACTTGTAATATCTAGTTTCGATGATGTAATATCTAGTTTAACTATATTAACGTTTTTCCAAACTGCAGTACTTGGATTATCTGGTAATTGTGGAACACAATCACTAGCTGTTTCTGTTAGAAGATTATCTCAAGAAAAAGAAAACAATCATTTATTAAAACATCTTGGTAAAGAATTATTACAAGGATTTGGACTTGGTATTGTATTATCTCTTGTTGGATTTTTATTTGTAGTAAGTATGCTTTATATTAAAGATTCTTCTTTAAATATTCATTTTATTCATCAAGTAGGATTAGTTTTAGGCATAGCAGTTCTTGTATCTGTATTTATTTCTAATTTAATTGGTACTATTATACCTATTATTTTATATAAATTACATGTAGATCCCGCTGTTGCATCAGGTCCTTTTATTACAACTATTAATGATATTATTTCTGTTTTAATATATTTTGGAACTGCTTTATTAGTACTTAGTAATTATTTATAAGATATGTTTAGTGAATATAAAATATTATTTGATTTATTTGAATTAAATAATGAACATTTATTTATTGTAGGCGGAGCTTTAAGAAATTATTATTTAAATAAAGATATTAAAGATATTGATTTTGCAGTTACATGCATTCCTAGTAAAGTAAAAACTATATTAAAAGATTATGAAGTATCTATATATAAAGAAGAATTAGGCTTAAGTTTATTAAATTTTAATAATAAAACTTATGAAATAACTACCTTAAGAATAGAATCTGGTATAAAAGATTTTAGATATCCTAAAGATATTACATTTGTTAATGATATTAATAAAGATTATTTAAGAAGAGATTTTACAGTTAATGCAATATACTATAATCCATATTTAGGTATACTTGATCCAAGTAATGGATTAGATGATATAAAACATAAAAAATTAAAATTTATATTAGATCCTAGTACTTCCATACATACTGATCCTTTACGTTTACTTAGAGCATTACGTTTTTCTTTAGAGTATGATTTATTAATAGATGATGATACCTTAAATATAATTTGTGATAATTCAGAATCAATTAATAATTTAAATAATGTAAAGTATGATGAATTATTTAAAATATTAAATACTTTTAAATATAATCAATATTTAACTATATTATCTAAATTTTTTAAAAATATTGATTTTAAAGATAATGTATTAAATATATTAAAAGGAAATGATTTATTTATATATTTAATATGTAAATATAATTTAAATTATTTATTTGATAATCATTATTTAAATAATTTATTAAAAAATTTAAAAAAATTATCATCTAATATAGATGATAAATTATATAAAAGTTTAGATAATAATACATTAGATAAAATATTAAATATTTTAAAATATTTAGATGTTTTTAAGTATAATTATTATTTAAAATAGAAAGGAGTCTTTTTTTTATGAAAAGAATGATAGTATTAGATGGTAACTCTATAATGTTTAGAGCATATTTTGCTACTGCAATGACTGGTAATTTAATGCAAACTAGATCTGGACTTTGTACTAATGCTGTATATGGTTTTGCTAATATGTTATCGCATATTAAGAAAACATATGAATTTGATAATATTGTCGTTGCTTTTGATAAAGGAAAAAAGACTTTACGTCATCAAGCATATAACGAATATAAAGGTGGAAGAAACAAAACTCCTGAAGAACTTTTAATGCAAATTCCATATGTTAAAGAATATTTAGATTGTTTAGAAATAAAACATTTAGAATTAGATGATTATGAAGCTGATGATATTGTAGGTACTTATGCAACACTTGCTTCACCTTATTTTGATGAAGTAATGGTTATTAGTGGTGATAAAGATTTATTACAACTTGCTAAAGGTAATATTCATGTATATTTAACTAAAAAAGGATTAACTGATTTAGTAATGTATACAGAAGATAATTTTATGGATTTAATGAATATTAAATCTTCTCAAATGACTGATTATAAAGGATTAATTGGAGATTCATCAGATAATTTACCAGGAGTAACAGGAGTTGGTGAAAAAACAGCACAAGCTTTATTATTGGAATATGGAACACTCGAAAATATCTTGAATGATGTAGATAATATTAAAGGTAAACTTGGAGAACATTTAAAAGAAGATAAAGATGTTGCTGTTATGTGTAAAAAACTAGCAACTCTTTATACTAATGTAGATGTTAAATATTCTATTGAAGATACTTTAGTTAAAGAACCTGATATTAAAGTATTAAGATCATTCTATGAAAAATTAGAATTTAAATCTTTTATTCAAAAATTAGCTAATACTACTAGTTCAACTAATGAAATAACTGAACCCACTATTGAAAAAATAGATAAGAATATTTCATATTATATAAATGATTTAGATGTAGCTAAAAGACTATTAAAAACTAATAAAGTATCAATAGAAGTAGAAACAGATTGTGAAAATTATCATAAAGCAAATGTATTAGGTATTTCTATCGCATCTATAAATGAAGGAGTATTTATTGATTCTTTAACATTAAATGATTTAGAATTACAAGCATTATTAGTTAGTTTCGATTTACATGTTTATTCAATTGATTCTAAAAAACTTTATACATCACTTAAATATTTAGGAATTAATTTAAAACATATTGATTTTGATGTAATACTTGCTGAATATGTAATAGATCCTTCAAAAGCAAGTCAAGATATAAAATCTATATTTGATGAATATTTAGAAAACAATATTACATATTTTGAAGAAGTATATTCCAAGAAAACTAAATATATTATTCCCCCAATTGAAATATTAAGTAAATATGCTATTAATAAAGCATCATATATATTTGATGTAAAACCACTTATGGAAGATATTCTAAAATGTAATAATCAATTAAATTTATTATATGATTGTGAATTACCACTTGCAATAGTGCTTTCTGATATGGAATATAGTGGATTTATGGTAGATCCTATTAGATTAAAAGAAATAGGTAAAGAATTTAAATCTAAAATGGATTATCTAGAACAAGAAATATATTCATTATCTGGTGTTACATTTAATATTTCTAGTCCAAAACAATTAGGTGAAGTATTATTTGATAAATTAGGACTTGCACCACTTAAGAAAAATAAAACAGGATTATCAACATCAGCTGAAGTGTTAGAAGAATTATCTAAAATACATCCAGTACCTAAAATGGTACTTGAATATCGTAAATATTCTAAACTTGTATCTACATATGTAGATGGGCTTCTTGAAGTATTAAATCCAGTTGATTCTAAACTTCATACTGTATTTAAACAATCATTAACGCTTACTGGAAGACTTTCATCTACTGAACCTAATATTCAAAATATACCTATTAGAACTGATGATGGTAAACTTATTAGATCTGCTTTTATTCCTTCTTTTAAAGATGGAGTATTAGTAAGTGCCGATTATTCACAAATAGAATTACGAATATTAGCACATTTATCTAATTGTAAGAATATGATTGATATGTTTAATTCTGGAGTTGATCTTCATACATCAACTGCATCAAAAGTTTTTAATAAAAACTTTGATGAAGTTACTAAAGATGAAAGAAGAATGGCGAAAGCCGTTAATTTTGGAATAGTATATGGTATGAGTGCTTGGGGATTATCAGAAGAAATTAAAGTAACTCCTCAAGAAGCATCACAATTTATTAATAAATATTTTGAATTATTTCCAGAAATTAAAACTTATTTAGATGATGTGGTAAAATGTGCAAAACAAGATGGATATACAACTACTATTTTAAATAGAAGACGTTATATGCCAGATATTAATTCATCAAATGGTCCTTTAAGACAATTTGCTGAACGTACTAGTAAAAATGCTCCTATTCAAGGATCAGCAGCTGATATTATTAAACTTGCAATGATTAATGTTGCAAATAAACTTAAAGAAAATAATTTAAAAAGTAAACTTATTGCTCAAGTACATGATGAATTAATTATTGATACAGATATTTTAGAAAAAGATATTGTATCTAAAATATTAAAAGAAACAATGGAAAGTGTTATATCCTTAAAAGTTAAGTTAATAGCTGAACTAGAAGAAGGATATAACTGGGATATGAAATAGAGGTTATTATATGCCTGAATTACCTGAAGTAGAAACAGTAAGAAATACATTAAAAAACTATATATTAAATGAAAAAATAGTAAAAGTAAATATCTATTATGATGGTATTATAAAAACAGATATTAATGAATTTCAAACTAAATTAATAAATGAATCTATTAAAGATATATTAAGATATGGTAAATATTTGATATTTATATTTGATAATGTAAGTATAATATCTCATTTACGTATGGAAGGTAAATTCTATATTAAAAAAATAAATGATTCTTTAGTTACTCATGAACATGTTGAATTTGTTTTTGAATCAGGAAAAGTATTAAGATATCATGATACTAGAAAATTTGGAACTATGCATTTAGTAAATTCAACAAATATTAAAGATTTGATGAATACTAAAGAATTAAGTATTTTAGGTCCTGAAGCAAATACTGATTTTGATTATTATGATTTATATAATAAATTACATAAAAGACATGATCCAATTAAAGTATCTTTACTAGATCAAAGCTTATTATGTGGTTTAGGCAATATTTATGTTGATGAAGTATTATATGAATGTGGAATTCATCCATTAACTAAATCTAATAATTTAACAATATATGATTGTTATAAAATAAAAGTATCAGCTAATAATATATTAAGTCTTGCGATAAAAGATGGCGGAACTACTATTAGAAGTTATACATCTAGTTTAGGTGTAACTGGTAGATTTCAACAACATTTACATGTTCATACGCTTGATGGACAAAAATGTAAAATATGTGGAAATATTATAGAAAAAATAAGAGTGGGTGGACGTGGTACATATTTTTGTCCATCATGTCAAAAGATATTACCTAAGGTATATGGAATAACAGGAGTTATTTCATCTGGTAAATCTACTGTATCAAAATACTTTATAGATAAAGGTTATGAAGTATATGATGCTGATGAGATAGTACATTCTTTATACAAACAAGATGATGTTAAAGAAGAACTTATCAAAATGTTTGGTAATTCTATTATTAAAGATAATGAAATATCGAGAAAAGTTCTTGGAAATATTGTTTTTAATAATAATGAATTATTAAAAAAGTTAGAATCTTTCATTCATCCACTTGTAAAAAAAGAAATAGTTAAACTAATTAAGAATACAAGTAATGATAAAATATTTTTTGAAGTTCAATTATTATTTGAATCAGGCATAAATAATTATTGTTCAGATATAATTTTTGTTAATTGTTGTGAAGATGAATTAATTAAACGTTTAATAAAACGTAATAATATAAGTCTAGATGCAGCTGCTAAATTATTATCATTATATAATAAGGAAGATATATCTAAGAAAATTAATCATTCACACGTAATAATTGATAATTCGAAAGAATTATGCTATACTTTTAATCAACTAGAAAAGATAAAATAATGAAAGGATATGGAAAGTTAAATGAATACAAAGCTTTATAGTGTAGAAAATACTTCATTTTTAGTATCGATGGAAAATAGTTTAACTTCCATAGATCGTCAAGTTTTAAATACATTATATTTACCTATTATTGATAATAATGCATTAGATTGTTATAATGCTTTAGCATCTTTAGTTAATACTAATTCTTTTGAATCTGATATATTATTACATAATAATTTTTTAACAAAATTTCATTTTGATCCAAAATTATTTGTAGAGTCACGTATAAAACTTGAAGCTGTTGGATTATTAAAAGTATATTTTAAAGATAATGTTTATTTATATGAATTATTACTTCCATTATCTGCTAAAGAATTTTTTAATAACGAAGAATTATCAACTATATTTAACTATAATGTAGAAAACATTGAAGCAACAAAAATTTATAAAAATTTAATGAATAGAAAACTTGATTCTAAAAAGTTTTCTAATATTACTAAATCATTTGATGAAGTATTTGAATTAAGTGATGAATTTAATCATTCTATTGATTCTATTACTCCTAAAAATAATGGAATAGTTATTAAAAATGAAGATTTTGATATGCAACAATTCTTATTATTAATAGAAGTATCTGGTTTAGTAAATTCTAGTGTATTAAAAGATTATGAATTTATTGATGCTGTTACAAGATATTCTTTCTTATTTAATTTAAATGTAGAAGAAATGAAAAATGCAACATTATTATCTTTAAAAGGTAATGATTGTGATATTAATCAATTAAAACTTCAAGCAAAACATATTTTTGATGAAAAGAAACTACATGTTACATTTAAACCAATTAAACATATTACTACATCTAATGATAAAGCAATTAATCTATATAATACATTAAGTCCTACTAAACTAGTTGAATCTGTTTTTAAAACAGCTTTAACTAGTAGTGAGATTTTAATGATAGATGAATTATTAATTGAAACTGAATTACCATTAGGTGTTATAAATGTATGTTTATTTTATGTATTAAAAAATAAAGATGGAGAAATACCATCTAAGAATTATTTTTTAAAAATACTTAATACTTGGAAAAGAAGCGGTGTAACAACTACCTTAAAAGCATTAGAATATATTAATAATAAAAATAAAAATAATTCTAAAAAAGAATTTATACCTAAAACAAAAAAGACAAAAGAATTACCAGAATGGTATAATGAATATAAAGAAAATAATAATAAATCTCTAAATGATAATGAATCTAGTGAATTATCTGAAGATATCACATCATTTTTTAAACCATCTAAATAGGAGAAAAATATGGCTATAACTAAACAAGAAATGATTGATGAAATTAAAAATCATAAAGAAATTAAAAAATTAATAAAAGAAAATTCATTACTTGATGAAGATATTGAAAAAAATGCTGTTATATTTTACTCTTATATTTTAAATATAAATAAATGTGCAGGTTGTAATGGTAAATCTTGTATTCAAGATGTTACAGGATATATGCCATGTATTAAATATTATTCACAAGCAGTACTTGATTTTGAACCATGTAAATATGCTAAAGAATTATTAAATAATCGTAAAATTAAAAATAATTTAACATGTTTATGTTGTAATATTGATGAAATAGATTCGCAAACTATTTGGAATAAACCAGCAAGAAAAGATTTATATTCTAAATGTGAAGAAGTTTATAATAATTATTTTAATAATGGTTTTTCTAAAGGTTTATATGTACATGGATCATATGGTACAGGTAAAACATATGTTTTAGCATGTCTTGCTAAAAAATTTGCTAATAATGGTAAAGATGTAATTTTTGCTTATTATCCTGATTTAGTAAGAAAAATTAAATCTTCAATAGCAAATGGTGATATAGAAGATATTATAGATGATTTAAAAGAAGTTGATGTATTATTCTTAGATGATTTTGGTGGAGAAACAGTAACTGCTTTTATTAGAGATGAAGTATTAGGCCCAATTCTACAAGATAGAATGGTTAATAAACGTTTAACTTTTATGTCATCTAATTTAGATGAAAAAACTCTTCACTTACATTTATCAGAAACTCAAAAAGAATATGATGATGTAAAAGCATCAAGAGTAGAAGAACGTATTAAAGTATTAATGGAATTTATTAATTTAAAAGATTTAAATTATCGGTCTTAACCGATAATTTTCTTTTTGATTATAGGTGTTAAATATTGTATAATAATTTATATAGATAGGAGTATTCATATGGCTGTAAAAAGAACTGTTCGACCTAAAGAATTAACTAAACCAGTTAGAATAAAAGTTGTTACACATGATGATATAGTTGAAAGTAATATAGCAAATGATGCTTTATCTAAATATGAAAGATATCTATCAAGTGAAAAAAATTATTCAGCTGAAACTATAAGAAGTTATTTATCCGATTTAAAAGAGTTTGAATCATTTTTAATAACAGAAGATTTAGGCACTTTAGTTACAGCTACTACCTCTTCTGCAAGATTTTATACTACTAGAATGTATAATGATGAATTTAAAAAGAAAAGTATTGCAAGACATTTATCTAGTTTAAAAACTTTTTATAGATTCTTAGAATCTGAATCAATAAAAGATTATAATCCTTTTGAATTAATTGAATCTCCTAAGGTAGAAAAAAGTTTACCTAAGTTTTTATATATTGAAGAAATAGAAAAAATATTTAATTCCATAGATACAAAAACTCCTATTGGTAAAAGAAATTTATGTATTATGGAAATATTATATGGAAGTGGATTGAGAGTATCTGAATTATGTAGTTTAACCTATGATAATTTTGATTTTTCTAATTCTTTTATAAAAGTATTTGGTAAAGGTCATAAAGAACGTTATGTTCCTATGAATTTAAGAACTATTAATTCAGTTAAAGATTATTATTTTGTAGCAAGACCCATACTTATATTAAATAACGAACAAAATGATCCTTTAGAATTCTTGGTAAATAGTAAAGGAACTGCTTTATCAACAAGAGGAGTAAGAAAAATATTAGATAAAATATTACTTGATGCATCAGAATCTATTCATATTTCGCCACATACATTAAGACATACTTTTGCAACCCATTTATTAGATGGTGGAGCTGATTTAAGAAGTGTTCAAGAAATGCTTGGTCATGAAAATTTAGCTACTACACAAATATATACACATGTATCTACAGAGAAATTAAAAGAAAGTATGATGAATCATCCAAGACAAATAAATAATAGGAAATAATTATATGATAAAATTAGATATTGCATCCGTAAGTGATGCTCAAGAATTATTAAAAATACAATATGATGCTTTCAGCAAATATACTGATAAATATGGTGATTTTGATACAAATCCTGTTCATATGGATTTATGTAGAATGGAATTTAATATTAAATATCGTTTAGGAAAGTATTATAAAATTTTAGATGATAATAAGATAATTGGTGGAATATTTATATTTGAATTAGATGATCCAACTATTATGCAAATTGCTCAGGTATACCTTGAAGAATCTTATCAAGGAAAAGGTATTACATCTAGTTGTTTAGAAGATATTTTTAATATCCATAGTGGTGTAAAAGTATGGTATGTTGATACTATTTTACAAGAAAAAGAAAATGTATCATTTTATGAATCACTAGGATTTAAAAAATTAGAATTAGATGAAGAAAGAAATGGCTTAACATTTGTTACTTTTGTAAGAAAATAACATAAGCGTTATTACTTAAAAAATAACAAATATTTGGTATAATATTTATGGCAAAAAAATACACATAAGAAACGAGTGCGTCGTCTAGTTTATTAAAGGCGGTCCATGTAGACTTTCTTAGAGGCCAAAACAAAAGAAAATAGAAAGGAAATTTTAAAATGAGTGTAATTACTAGAAAGCAATTACTAGAAGCAGGAGTTCATTTCGGACATCATACTCGCCGTTGGAACCCTAAAATGAAAGAGTATATTTTTGGAGAAAGAAATGGTGTTTACATCATTGACCTTGAAAAAACAGTTAACTGTTTAGAAGATGCATATGCTAAAATGCGTCAAGTAGTTCAAGATTCTTCATGTAAAGTTTTATTCGTTGGAACAAGAAAACAAATTTCTGATATTATCCGCGAAGAAGCAGTTCGTGCTGGCCAATACTACGTTGATAAACGTTGGCTTGGTGGTACAATGACTAACTTTAAGACTATTCGTAAATCTATTGCTAAGATGTTTAAATACGAAGAAATGGAAAAAGATGGAACATTTGATCTTTTACCAAAAAAAGAAGTTATTGAAATTAAAAAAGAATTAGCTAAACTACAATCATTCTTTAGTGGTATTAGAGAAATGACTACTTTACCAGGAGCATTATTTGTAGTTGATCCTAAAACTGAACACAATGCAGTTATGGAAGCTCGTAAATTAAATATACCTGTATTTGGATTAGTTGATACTAACTGTGATCCAGATGATGTTGATTATGTTATTCCGGCAAATGATGATGGTGTAAGAGCTGTTAGACTTGTTGTTGGTGTAATGGCTAACGCTGTTATGGAAGGTAATGGTATTGCTGTAGAACCTTATGTTTTACCTGAAGAAGAAAAAACTGAAGAAGAACCAGCTAACCCTAAATTTAATCGTAATCCACGTTTTGAAAATAAAAAATTTGTAAAAGCTGAAGAAGCTGCTCCAGCTGAAGTTAAAGAAGAAGTAGTAGAAGCTGCACCAGTAGAAGAAGCACCAAAAGCAAAGAAAGCTACTAAAAAAGAAGAAGTTGCTCCAG
>DCIB01000007.1:59298-68741 GCA_002315915.1 Caryophanales bacterium UBA1737 | reverse complement strand
TCCAACTTTAGGGGTACCCTTCATTACTCATCACTTTTGTTATTTATAGTTACTAATACTTTCTCTACACGATGTTTTATTACTCTCTTGATTATAAGATGCAAATTCATAAAATCTAGCTCATCTTTTGATGAAGGTATTTTATCTAGTACTTCAGTACATAGTCCTGCTACAGTGGAATAATCTGTATCAAAATCATGAATATCGATACCTACTAAATCGAAGAAATCATATATTGCCATATCACCATCTACAATATAAGATGTATTAGATATTTTAATATATTTTTCTTGTTCTTCATCTAATTCATCTCGTATTTCACCAAATAATTCTTCTAAGATATCTTCGATAGTTAAGATACCGTACATTCCACCCCATTCATCTAATACAATAGCTAAGTGTTTATGAGAACTTTTTAGTTCTTTTAATACTAAAGATAGTGGCATTGTTTTATGAATATAGAGTGGCTCATATAAGCAATTTTCTAATGTTATTTCTTGATTTAATAATTTATTCTTTAATACTTTTGTAGTATCTATAAAACCTTTTACATTATCAATTGTTTCTTGATATAAAATTACTCTTGCTTTATCATAAAAATCTGAATCATTTATAATATTTTCAAATCCATCATCTATATTATATGCCAAAACATCTACACGTGGTGTCATTATTTCCCATGCAACAGTTTCTGTAAATTCTATAGCTGATTTGACAAGTTCTGCATCGTCTGAATCTAATGATCCATTAGATTCTAATTCATCAGTCATATTTAGAAGTTCTAATGATGTTAAATCATTGTCATCTTCTGTTTTTATATTTTGAATCGGTTTAATTATTTTGTTTGATAATTTATCAATTAAATATACTATTGGATAAAATATAATTTTAAAAAACTTAACAAAATATACAAACACTTTAGATAATGTATAACTATAATTTTGAAAAATAGTTTTAGGTATTATTTCACCGAATGTAATTACAAGTATTGTTACTAGAATAGTTGAATATATTGAAATCGTATCAATATTTAAACTAGATGATGATGCTATATCTAAAGCAAGTATTGCTCCTAAAGAACTCATTGCAACATTTACTAAATTATTACCTATTAGAATTGTACTAATTGTATTAGAAAAATTAGTTGCAATATCTAATGCTTCTTTAGCAAGTTTTGAATTATTTTGTTCTCGTTCCAAGCGTAATATATTTACTTTAGAATAGACTATTTCAGATCCCGAAAATAAAGCAGATAACATTAATAAAATAATGAAAATAATAATTTTTATAGTCATTATTTTTTACCTCCTTTAAGTAATACTCTAGGAGGATTTAGTTCATCAATATCACCGACTAATTCTTCTACTACATCTTCAAGTGTAATCATTCCAAGAAGAATATTATCATTTGATTTAACAAAAGCCATATGATTGTGTTTTTCTTGAAATATATCAACACAATCATCTAAAGATGTGTTTTCATTTAAGAAAAGTGGTTTATATAAATTTTTTCTTAAAGATATATTCGGGTTATCTAAATATTTTAATAGATAATTTTTTATATGTAATACACCTATTATATTATCAACAGAATCTTCATATACAGGAATTCTTGTATAATTCACATTCTCAATAAATTTTAATAAGTCTTCTTTTTTAATATTTACATCAATCAATACAATATCAGAAGTCTTTGTTAATACTTTTAATACTGTTGTATCACCAAAATCAACTGCATTAGAAATAATATTTACTTCTTCATCTTCTAATAATCCATCATCTCCAATATCTTCAACCGTATCTTGAAAATCATCTTCTGATAATGAATTATCTATATCTTTAACTTTAAATAAATTCTTTAATAATTTTATTAATAAATTAAATATTAATGATATTGGATAAATTATATATCCTAAAAATTTAATAAAATATGCAAGATTTAAAGCTGTTTTATCAGGATTAATATTTGCGATATTTTTTGGTAATAATTCACTAAAAAAGAATAATATTAAAGTCATTATTATAGTAGATAATATTGATGATAATGATTCATTATAAGTTAATGATATAAGTAAATATGTTGCAAGCGTTGATGCAACAATATGTGATATGTTAATCCATATTAATGTATCAATAATTGATTTATCATAATTATCTAATATTTTAAGTAAGCATGATGCCTTTTTTGAACCTTCTTCTTTTAAAGACTGAATCTTATAACGATTTGCTTTAGAAAAAGCTGTTTCTGATGCAGCTAAAATAGCTGCAAGAATAATTAATAATACTATTACAATAATAGATATTATTATATTTTTTGTATTAGTATTGTTTCCCACCGAGAGCGGATCCATTTAATATCTCCTTAAGATTTTATATATTTTTAACTGCTTCAATAACTGTATTGATACAATCTATATCGGTTATTTCTTGTTTATTTAATGTTTTACGATCTTTAAATTCTACAATAGATTCATTTGATCTTCTTCCACATGTAATAATGTATGGAATACCAATTAATTCCCAATCTTTAAACTTAACGCCTGGACGTTCATCTCTATCATCTAAAATTACTTCAACATTATTATTAAGTAAATTTTGATAGATTTTATTAGCTAAAAGTTTTTGATCGTTATCATCATAATTAATTGGTACAATTACACAATGATATGGAGCAACATTTAAAGGCCAGATAATGCCTTGTTCATCATGATGTTGTTCTACAATTGCTGCCATAGTGCGTGTTACACCTATTCCATAGCACCCCATAACCATTGGCTTATCAACACCATCTATATCTTTATATGTACAATTCATTGGAAGAGAATATTTAGTTCCTAGTTTAAATATTTGACCAACTTCAATACCACGTTCTTTTGATAATTTATTGCCGCATACGGGACAAATATCGCCATCGCAAGATATTCTAAAGTCTCCAATTTCACATGTAAAATCTTTACCATAATTAACATTTGTTAAATGATAATCAATTTTATTTGCTCCGCAAACGAAGTTATGAACAAGGGATAATTCTTCATCCATTAAACATTTTGTTGGATTATTAATAGGACCAATAAATCCTTCATATAAACCTACTTCTAATAAGTGATTATCATTTGCAAAAGCTATTTCATGTTCAGCTATGCCTAAGGCGTTAACAACTTTAATTAAATTAACATCTCTATCGCCTCTTACAAATACAGTTACTACTTCGTTATGAACTGTATCATAGAAACATACTGCTTTAGCAAATTTTTTAGGATCAATATTTAAATAATTTGATACTTCTTCTATTGATTTTTTATTAGGTGTATGTATTTCTTCAATATTTTTTAATTCTTCGTCAGGATTTATTGAAATAGCTTTCGATGTTGCTTTTTCACAGTCTGCAGCATATCCACATTCACAATATAAAATATCACTTTCACCTACATCTGATAGTGCCATAAATTGATGAGAACCACTTCCCCCAATTGCACCTGTATCAGCAAGTACTATTTTATAATTAATTGATAATCTGTTAAAGATCTTTTCATATGCTTGACGCATTATTCCATAAGATACATCTAATCCTTCATTAGATACATCAAATGAATATGCATCTTTCATTAGAAATTCTCTACCACGCATTAATCCAAATCTTGGACGTAATTCATCACGATATTTAGTTTGAATTTGATATAAACAAAGTGGTAAGTTCTTTTTACTTTTAACAAGAGTTCTTACTAAATCAGTAAATATTTCTTCATGAGTTGGACCTAAGCAAAATTCACGATCATGTCTATCTTTTAAGCGCATTAATTCAGGACCATATTTTTGCCAACGACCTGATTCTTCCCATAATTCTTTTGGCTGTAATGCACTTGATAATATTTCTAATGCTCCAGATGCATCCATTTCTTCGGTTATAATTTTTTTAATTTTATTTAGAGTTCTTAAACCCATTGGTAAATAATTATAAACTCCAGAAACTTGTTTTTCTATCATACCTGCACGAAGTAATAACGCATGAGATGATATAACAGCTTCTGTAGGAGCTTCTTTAAGAGTTGATATTAATAATTTTGTAGCTTTCATAAAAGCCTCCTAATTAAGTGCATCTTCTATCTTATCAAGGACTTGTAAAAGTCCTTTTTTAGATACGGAAGATACAAAATATACTTCTACATCAAACGATGTATTTTCAAATGTTTTAGTTATTTTATTTAAACTTAGATTTGTTTCTTTTTGATTTAATTTATCTACTTTTGTTGCAATAACAATTGGTACAACACCTTTGTCTACTAGAAAGTTAAACATTAAACAATCATCTTCTGTTAAACCTATTTTTGAATCAATAACTAAAAATGCATATTTTAAATAGTCTTTATTTTTTAAATAATCTTCTATCATTTTACCAAAATTTAGTTTAGTTTGTATATCTTTTTTAGCATAACCATATCCTGGTGCATCAATGAAATAGAAAGAATCATTAATTAAATAAAAGTTCAAAGTAAGGGTTTTTCCTGGTTTACTAGATGTATATGCTAGATTCTTTCTATTAGTAAGTGCATTAATTAATGAACTTTTACCAACATTACTTCTACCAAAAAAGATAAATTCTGGTAATTTTGGTTCTGGATAGAATGATCTTTCTACACAACTAGTAATATAATTAGCATTTTTAATAACCAAATTGATCCCCTCCTTTATTATATGGAAAAATCCATGGGTTTAATAATTATACAATGTAAGCCATATTCTGTACTAGATAAATCTAGTGGTAATCATTTATCTCACTAATAAAATTAGCGCAGCTATTTTCATTTAATTTTTACTTATAGCCATGCCCCTACCAAAATTTGGGTTGCTAGCTTGTGGGGTTTACCCGTTCCACTTTATTGTTTCCAATAAATTCGTCTCTGTGGCACTTTCAAAGTATAGCCATGAGTTTCCTTTTAGGCTATTTACTTGCCGTCATAAGTTACCTTATGCCTTAGCTTATTAATTAACTAAGCACAAACACTACAATCATTTCAGACTGTGCTAGTATGGACTTTCCTAACAGTTACCTGCTCGATTACCCATGTATAATTATTTAAGTAAGTCTTTTTCTTTTAAGCCATCTAGGATAATATATCCTAAACTTAAGATACCACAACCAATATGGCATCCTACAGTTGGAGCAACAACTGTAATTGGGAAAGCAACACCATTTGAAAATTCTTGTTTTGCTCTTTCTTGTAATTCTTTTGCTTTTTCAGCATTTAATGTATGTTGAATGCAATAAATTACTTCTTTAGCATCTTTTGTTTCTTCATGAACAAGTTCAAAAATTCTATCTATTACTTTAGAAGATGTTCTAACCTTTTCAAAAGTATTAATCTTTCCTTCTTCGATTTCACCTAATCTAAGAATAGGTTTAATTTTCATTAAAGATCCTATTGCACCTGCTGCAACACTTAAACGACCATTTTTAACTAGGTATTTTAAATCATCAACAATGAAATATTCTACAGCTTGATGACGTAATTTATCACATTCTGCAAATATTTCATCAACTGTTGCACCTTTATCTGCAAGGATTTGAGCATAATGAGCTGTGTATCCTTGAGGCATACATGCAAGCATAGGGTTATATACATGATAATTAATACCTTCTACATAATCATCTGATACTGCTTTTAGGTTTTCTCCATATGCAGATAATCCAAATGATATAGGGAAATGGATTACATCAGTATATCCAGCATTCATATATTCTTCTGCTTTACCAATTAATTGTTCAGGTGATGGTGCAGAAGTTGATGGTACGATATCTGAGTTAGATAATTTTTCATAGAATTGATCAGCATTGATATCAACACCATCAACAAATTCTTTTTCTCCAAAATGGATAGTAGTTCTTGTAACTTTTACATTATGCTTAAAAGGAGCATATTCAATACATGAACTACAATCTGTAGTAATTCCTACTTTCATATTAGTTTTCCTTTACTTCTTTTTTATCTTTATTAAATTCCTTTTTCTCTGGACGAGGAAGAGTATCTTTTCTTGAGAATCTTAATTTACCATTTTGCATTTCAATTAATTTAACAGCTATTTCATCGCCAACTTGAACTTCATCTTCAGTTTTTTCAACTCTTCTCCATGCAAGATTAGAAATATGAACAAGTCCTTCACAACCAGGCCAAATTTCAACAACAGCACCGATTTCTAATATTTTAATTACTTTAGCTTGATATATTGCGTTAAGTTCTGGTTCACGACACATATTTTCAATAATTTCAATAGCTTTATCAACCATTGCTAAATCTTGATGCATTACATAAATTCTTCCATCAGATTCAGTGTCAATCTTAACTTGATCACATTTATTAATAATATCTTGAATATTTTTACCACCAGATCCAATTACTAAACCAATCTTGTCTGGATCAATAGTAATCATCTTTACTTTAGGCGCATATTTAGATAATTCAGGACGAACTTCACTAATAGTTGTAGCCATATGATCTAGTATTTGCATACGACCTTTTTTAGCTTGAGCAAGTGCTTCTTTTAGGATTTCTGGTGTTATACCTTTACATTTAATATCCATTTGTAAAGCTGTAATACCATTTCTTGTACCAGCTACTTTAAAGTCCATATCTCCATAATGATCTTCTAAACCTTGAATATCTGTTAAAATAGTATATTTAGAACATTCATCATCTTGAGTAATTAAACCCATAGCAATACCAGCAACAGGTGCTTTAATAGGAACACCAGCTGCCATTAAAGCCATACATCCAGCACAAATTGATGCTTGACTTGATGAACCATTTGATTCTAATATTTCAGATACTACTCTAACTGTATATGGGAATTCTTCTTCAGAAGGCATTACTTGTAATAAAGCTCTTTCTCCTAAAGCACCATGTCCAATTTCTCTTCTACCTGGGCTTCCATATTTACCAGTTGATCCAACTGCAAATTGAGGGAAGTTATAATGTAACATAAAGCGTTTTTCTTCTTCGTTACCTAATCCATCAATAATTTGAGAATCAGCTAAAGATCCAAGTGTAACTAATGAACAGCTTTGAGTTTGACCTCTTGTAAATAATGCAGATCCATGTGTTCTTTCGAATAAATCAACTCTACTAGATAATGGTCTAATTTCATCTACATGTCTTCCATCAGGTCTAACTTTATCTTCAGTAATTAATCTTCTTACTTCCTCAGCTAACATATGTTCTAAAACCATGTTAACTAAGCCTTGTTTTTCTTCTAATTCTTGAGTAGATAAGTTTTCTGTTGCAAATATTTCGTCAAAATGATTACGTGTTTCTTCATTAACTTTTTCAATATTTGCTTCACGTTCTAATTTATCAAAAGTAGAAATTGCTTTCTTTAAGTTATCAAAAGCAAAACTTCTAACAGCATTATTTAATTCTTCTGGAATTTTAAATAGATCTGGAACAATTTTTTCTTTTCCAACTTCTTTAATAATTGTTTCTTCCCATTCACAAATCTTTTTGATTTCTTCATGAGCAAAAACTAATGCTCCAAGCATATCATCTTCTGATACTTGCTTAGCACCTGATTCAACCATATTAATAGCTTTTTTAGTACCAGCAACTGTTAAATTAATATCAGATACTTCAAGTTCTGCAACAGTTGGATTAAGTACATATTCACCATTAATATGACCAACAACTACTCCAGCAATAGGTCCTTCAAATGGAATATCAGATATTCCAAGAGCAATACTTGCTCCAAGCATTGCTGCCATAGCTGATGAATAATCAGGATTAGCAGAAAGTACTGTATTAATTACTTGTACTTCATTTCTAAATCCTTCTGCAAATAGTGGTCTAATAGGTCTATCAATTAAACGTGAAACTAATGTTTCATGTTCAGAAGGACGACCTTCTCTTTTTAAGAAACCTCCAGGAATCTTTCCAGCAGCATAAAGTTTCTCTTGATACATAACTGTTAGTGGAAAGAAATCTGTTGCCATAGGCACATTATTTCCAACAGCACATGATAAAACAGCAGTATCATTATAGCGAACTAAACAAGCACCATTTGCTTGTTTTGCAAGTTCACCAATTTCAATTGTAAATTTACGATCGCATTGTGCGTATTCATAAACATGTTTATCCATTTTTATATGTCTCCTTAAATAGAATAATCAATAATTAAACGTAAGAATAAGATAAATGGGCACTCATGAAGTGCCCATTTTAGTCTTATTTTCTTAATCCTAATTTGGCAATAACTTCACGGTAACGTTGTACGTCAGAATCTTTTAAATAATTTAAAAGATTACGACGATGACCGATCTTCATCATTAATCCACGATGAGAGTGGAAATCATGAGGATGAAGTTTCATATGTTCATTTAAACGGTCTATTTCAGCCGATAAAATAGCAATTTGAACTTCTGGAGATCCTGTGTCACCTTCAGCACGCGCAAATTTTGAAATGATTGCGGCTTTTTCGTCTTTAGTAATACAAGCCATATATTTCCTCCTAATAAACTCACATAAATAAATTATGTTGTAATATGCCAAATACTTTGTAAAACGTCGGAAGATTTATCGTTAAACTAAGAATTGGTCAAAATTATTATACACTATTACCGATAAATGTTAAAGAAATATGTTTTTTCAAAAAAAAGATTCTAGAAAATATTTTCTAGAATCTTATATTTAATAATATTAACAACCACCTGCGTTGTGAACAACAACACCGTTTGCAAAATAAGTACAGTTTTTGAAATCTCCATTATTAGATTTAACATGGAAATTATAAACAGATACTACTTCTTCTTTAATTTCAATGGTTTTGACTATAGCATTACCTAATTCAGTGATTACAGTATCGCCAACTACAAGGTCAGTAGATGGATATTCTTTCATTACATCATTGTATTTAGAATCAACAGATTTAAAACCTTCAGCAGTTAATAAAGGGTGTGATGGTGTACACTTAATTACAACACCATTATTTAAAGTTATTATTGCAATAGTTTTACTAATATGTTCATAGGTAGATAATACTACAGTTTCAAAGACTTTTGAATTAGTTACATCATAGGCAAATACTTTATCTCCAACTAGAATATCTTCTATATTTTTAGTTGTTCCATTAGTCATTGAAATTTTTGTACCAGCTATAAAACAATACCCACTTAAATCTAAAATTAATGCTTCAGATATAGCAGAATTATAATTATCATTGCCTAAGTATTTAGCAAAGAAATAATATGTAGCCATATCGTCTAATTCATCAAAATAAGGACTATCTTGCCATTCTGCTGGGATTGAATTTATAGTATTAATTCCATATTGAGTATTACCTTGACCATTAAGTGTTGGCAATGTTGCATTATTACCACCAACTGACCATGGTTCATTATTTGGATCATCATTAGGCGGCCAAGAGATAGTTTGATTAGCTTTACTTATTGTAAAAGATTTT
>DCIB01000007.1:477-59275 GCA_002315915.1 Caryophanales bacterium UBA1737 | reverse complement strand
TCACAAGATAAATAATTATCAGTTTCAGCTACACTTGCTTTAACATAATATGTACCTGCATTTGTTGGAACAACATTTGTATATGTTCCATTTTCTTGATCACTATAAGTATAAGTAATAGTTCCAGATGTTGATGATGCTGATGGAGTGTTTGCAGTTTGACCATAAGTCCACCCTGTAAGCGATAGGTTAGAAATAGTATTAACAGCTTTACTTATTGTAAAATCAAACTGTATGTTAGTAATTGTTGAATCAGTCCATTCATACTTATTTGTATTTTTTAACGATACAGTTACTTGAGTAGTTCCAGATTCAATTTTAGAATCACCTGTAATTTCATATAGATTATTCTCAGTAATAGCATATTTTTTTAATGTTCCATCATATACAAATGTTGTATTATCGGAAACTGGCTTTGTGACTTTAATTTTTGATACATTGCAAATACAAGCACCAGTTTTATTGCCGTCAAGTGTTGTTACAGTTATAGTAGCTGATCCAGATTTTAAAGCAGTAACATGTCCAGATTCATTAACTGTAATAATATTTTCATCACTTGATGTCCATAAAACTCTTTTATCAGTGACATTGTCAGGTTCAATTACAGCAACTAAATTATAAGAATCATCTACATATAAGTATAATTCAGTAGGTGTAACATTGGCACTTGTTACATGAATACTAGTATCTGTATTATCTTCATTACACAAAAAAATCGGCAATAGGATAGCAACTAATGATGCAACGACACTTAAAATAAGAATTTTAATTTTCATATATTTTCCTTTCAGTTTATTTATATTTTATTTTTTACCATTTATATTTACACGAACTATAAACATAATGCATTCTTAGAATCAATTTTTAATTGTTCTATTAATTCATATTCAGAATCAAATTTAACTTCATCTCTTAAATAAGATAAAAATTCTATGAAAACTGTTTTATCATAAATGTTTTTATTTAAATTAATTATAAAAACTTCTACAGTTTTTGAATCTCTATTAAAAGTAGGATTAAATCCAATATTTAATATTCCGCGATATTTAATGCCTTCGATTATGCAGTCTACTGCATAAACACCTTCTTTTGGTAAAACAAATACTTTATCAATATCTAAATTTGCAGTTGGAAATCCTAAGCTCTTCCCAATACCAAATCCATGAATAACATTTCCTTTTAACATAAAAGGTCTTCCTAAGCATGAATTAGCTTTTAAGATATCACCATTAACTAAAAACTTACGAATTAATGAACTAGATAATTTTGATTCATTGTAATAGATTTTATCTAATACTTCAACTTGAATATTAGAATTATTTGTTATATCTTCTTTTGTACCTAATGCATCTTTTCCAAAAGAAAAATCATAACCCATAAATAATTTTTGAATATTTAATTTATTTAAGTAGTCATTAATAAATACTTTTGGGGATAAATTACTAACCTCTTTATTAAATTTAATTACTATTAAATAATCCACACATAAATTATTTATAAAAATTGATTTTTCTTCTAAATCAGTTAACAAATAATTAGATGTATCTGGATTAAAAATAAGATATGGATGTGGTTCAAAACAAATTATTGCACTATGTAAATTATTTGCTTTTGCGTACGATATTGTTTTATCAATTAAAGCTTGATGAGCTAAATGAACACCATCAAATTCACCAATACAAGATGCAATTTTATTATAGTTATATGTATTTACATATTTATCAAATTCAATTAATTCCATACTCTTATAGCTTTATACCTTTCAGATGAAGAATCAAGTTCATATATTGCAACAATATCACTATTGTTTGTTACAACAAATGATTTAATACCTTTATTATATATCGATATTACCTCATCTTTTTCTAATTTGCATCCATTTAATATTTTAGGTAATAATTCAGGTAGTTCTACTTGGTAATACCCTTTTAAAGCATCTTTCATTGATATAATATTTACATTATTATTTTTTAAATCATCTAGTGAATTTGCATCATTTATATTAAAAATACCACTTTGGATTCTTACTAGCTTACTCATAACACCAGGATAACCTAAGCGTGCAGCTATATCAAAACAAAGTGATCTAATATAAGTACCTTTTGATACATGGCATCTTATACTAAACTTACATTCATTGTTTAAATATTCTATATCAGATATTCTTTCTATAGAATATATTTCAATATTTCTTGAAGGAATTTCAACTTCTTTATTACTTCTTGCGTATTCATAAAGTTTTTTACCATTAACTTTAATTGCTGAATAAATAGAAGGAGTTTGTGATATTTTACCAATAAATGAATTTAATACATCATCTATTGTTGATTCTTCAATATATGAAACTAGTTTTTTATCCACAACTTCTCCTTCTAAATCTTGAGTAGTAGTTGAATATCCTAAAGTAAGTTCTGCTTCATATATTTTTGAATCAGATTCTAAAAAAGGAACAAGTTTTGTTGCATCATCAATACATAATACTAATACACCTGTTGCAAGAGGATCAAGTGTTCCTGTGTGACCTATTTTTTTAGTAGAAAATACTTTTTTTGCAATATTAACACAATCAAAAGATGTCATATTAGATTCTTTATTTATAACGATAATTCCGTTCATATTAATACACCTTTAATATTAAGTATAACAAAATAATACATTTTCTTCAATTGTTTAGAAGTTATATAAAAAGACAAGTAGATAGGAAATATCTACTTGTCTTTTTATCAATCAATAAATACTTTATCAATAGGATCGTATGTAATAGTTAATCCATTATGTTCGACTACAAGATAGTCATCTTTTGTAAATGATAAACTCATTCCTTCTTTTAATGGATTAGTAGAAAGAGAATTATAACAACTTACTAAATCTACTTCTTCAATATCAAATAATTGTGGAAATGAAGTAAAATTATCAACTGTTATTGTTTCTGGATCAGTTCCATACAAATATTCATGTTCAAGCATTGCTGCTTCAAATGCACTAACTACTTCAAGCATTTCAGCTTTAGTAGCTGTTTCTTTAGCTGTTGTTAAATACTTATTATACCCAGTATATAACACGCCACTTAAAATTCCGACAAGTGTTACTACAATAAGCATTTCAACTAAAGAAAAACCTTTTTTTAATTGATTCTTTTTCATAAAATATCCCTTCTATATTATATTTTTAACTTCTTCTAAAGATGTTACTCCTTCTTTTAATAATTTTATAGCTTCATCTTTTAAAGAACTTAAACCTTTTTTAATAAACAATTTATTGTATTTTTGAATTTGCGATTTTTTTGATAATAATTCTTTAAAATCATCATCAAATTCAACAACTTCATAAATTGCTCTTCTTTTTGTATAGCCAGTATTATTACAATAAATACAACCACATGGTTCAAATATTTCTATATTTTCTTTTAAATCTAAATAAGCAATATCTTGTTCATTTAAATTTTTCTTTATTTTACATTTATCACATAATACTCTAACAAGTCTTTGAGTAATTATACCTTTTAAACTATCGAGAAGTAAGTATGGTTTAATACCCATATCAGTAAGTCTATTAATAACACCAAACGAAGTATTAGTATGTAGAGTTGAATATACCAAATGTCCTGTAAGTGATGCTCTTACAGCTATACTTGCTGTTTCTTCATCTCTTATTTCTCCTATCATTATAATATTAGGATCTTGTCTTAATATATTTCTTAACGCAACACTAAATGTTAATCCGGATTCATTATTTACTTGAATTTGATTAATCTTATTAATAGTATATTCGACTGGATCTTCTACTGTTATAATGTTTTCGTTTCTTTTTGCATTTTCTAATAAGAATGAATGAAGTGTAGTCGATTTACCAGAACCCGTTGGTCCAGTTACTAATATTAATCCTTGTTTAGAATTAATTAGTTTTGTTATTTTATCTAATACCTCACTATTAAAACCTAAATCATGATAATCAAGTAATTCTTTATGATTGTCTAAAAGTCTAAGAGTTATCATTTCACCATAAATAGTAGGCATAATAGAAGTTCTAACATCTACTTTTATTGTTTCATGTTGATATGTAAATTTACCATCTTGTGGTAAATATTTTTTTGTGATATCTAAATTACTTAATACTTTTATTCTTGATGATAATTCACTCATTAAAGTTATAGGGAGTGTTGTTTTATTAGTTAAATTTCCATCTATACGATATTTAATTAATATTGAATCTACACATGGTATGAAATGAATATCTGATACTTTCATCTTTAATGCTTCTAAAATAAGAGAATCAATTACTCTAACAACAGGGGCATTTTCAACATCAATATCGTAAGTATTAAAATCATCTTCTAACAAGTAATAAGTATCAATATTATTTGATACATCATATATTGCTTTATCATTATTTTTCTTAGTTAAAATATCATCATATATAGTTTTATAGTCGGTTGGTGATACTTGTTTAAAAATGACATTCTTATACAGTGAAATATATTTATTTATAATAAAGATTGATAAATCATTTTTTGTAATTAGAACAAGTGAATTGTTCTCATAACAAAAAGGTATTATTTGATCTTTATCTATAAGATAAATGTTAATATCTGTTCTTAAAGATTCATCAAAATGAAGTTCATTAATATTAGTTAATTCCATATAACTCCTTTAAATAATTAATCCATCAAAAATAGAAAATAATGGTAAATAAATAGAAACAATTACTACAATTACAATTAATGATATAAAAATCATTGAAATAGGTTCTACTAATTGAGTAAATTTATCTAATAAATTTAATCTTTCATCATCATATACATCAATTAAAGTATTCAATGAATAAGATATACTATGAGATTCTTGAGAAATTGAAATAGTTGAGATAAATAGCTTTGGAAATATACCAATTGAATCTAATGCTTGATCTAAAGCACATCCTCTTTCTACTTCTTTTAAACTAATATATAATTCATCTTTTAAATATTCGTTACTTAATAAATTAATAGTTTTATTTAAAGATGATTTTATATCTATACCTGAATCAATCATTGTTTTTAATATTCTAGTAAACTCTAATGTTACATTTGTTATAAAAAAACTTTTAAATAAGGAATGCTTAATTTTAAATTTTGATATATTATATTTACATTTTTTAGTTTTAGATAAAATAATAACAAATAATATAATACTGCATACTATTGCTAAAATATTTAAATAATTTGATCTTATATATAACGAAGCATTTAATATAATTTTAGTAATAAGTGGAATATTCACATTCATACTATTAAAGATATTTTCAAAAGATGGTATTATTTCAAACATTAAAAAAATAAAAATTATAACCGCAAAACTAAATAATGTAATTGGATAAAATAAACTAGATTTTAATTTTTTATCAAATTTAATTTTACTTTTATAATATTTAATTAAATCTTTTAATATTAAACTAACAAGACCAGTAGATTCTATTAAAGAAAACATTGTTTTAAAATATTTTGGGAAATAATTTTTATATTTATCTAAAGCTTTCTTTATAGATGTACCTTTTTCTAATTCTTTAGATATTTCTTCTAAACGAATAGACAGTATTTTATTAGATATAAAAGATGCGGAAGCTTTGTCTATAGCTTCTTTTAAAGATATACCTGATTTTATCATCATATATAATCTTTCACATAAAGTTAATATGTCTTGATTAGTTAATTTATATTCATATAAAAAAATATTATTTTCTATAACTTTATATGAAGTAATTAAATGCAGATTATGTGATAATAAAATATTTTTAAGATCTTCATTTGAAGATGTATTTAAATAACCAGTATATATTTTTTTATTAGATAAATTACGTGCTTTAAAGTGATATTTTGTCATATTTATATTTTAAGTATTTCGTAACAATTCAAATAATTGTTTTAAATTATTTACATTATTAATTAACATATTTATTATTATTTCTTTTATAGATAGATAAATAGAAATAAATAATAAAATATACAAAGATATAATAAAAATACTTCCTTTATTCAAACTCCCATGATTCATAAAAAGAATCTCCTAAATAAATATCATATGAACTTATATTTTTAATAAATTTAATATTTAATTCTTCATTGTAGTAATAATTATCAATATAAATAAACGAATTATTTAATAAATATTCTTCGAAATAATTACTACTAATACTTAATGCAGTATTACAAGAATTAATAAAAATATATTTTTCTTCTAAGCTTTCTAATTCGTATGATTTTTTTAGATATTTTGTATCTAAATCTAGATATAACATTAAACTTAAAGATATTATTAATAAACTAATTAAAACTTCAAGCAATGAATAACCATTATTGAATGATATAATTAATCTTCTTTTCATCGAAATATTGAAATTCTTTAGTAAATTTAGCATTTACTATATTTAGATTACTATATAAATCTTTTATTTTTAAAAAGTTTTCAATATCTATATCTAGATAAATAGTATTAGTATCATTACAAAAACTAAAAACTTTTATACAATCTTCAAAATTTGTAGTAACTGCGTAATCAAGTAATGTTTTATTATATATTTTATAAATAATAAAGATACGATATGATCGTTTAATATAGTAAATAGTATCTTTTTTAATATTAGAATTTTTTAAAAATTTTGAAGTCACTAAAATATCATTAAATGCATATTCTATTAATTTATTTGATTTTAAGATATTATCTTTTAATTCTTTTAAATGTAACGGAATAAATATTGTATTTAAATGTTTTTTCTTATCTTTTAAGAATATACTATTTTCTACTTTAAAAGCATTAATAAATCTACCATAATAATCTTCTATTAATTCATTATTTACATTTTTTGATACTTTATTATTATCAAGATTAAAGTTATCAATAAAAGATTCAGCAGAATATATATTAATTAATAATTGAAATTTATAATATTCTTCTTTCTTCTTATATTCTTTAAGATAACTATTTAAATCATTTAATGAATCAAAATCTATAAATGTATCACTAAAATAAGTAACTAAATCTTTTTTAACTTCAAAAATTGATTCTTTTACTTCTATTAAATCTTTAGTTAAATAAATACTTAGTAATATATAGTTCATGTAGCAACTCCTATTTTAATAATGTAATTTAAATTATTTTTTGTATATTTTAAAATTAATATATTATCTACTATTTCATAATTTTTTATTTTTATATTAAATTTATTATTATTAATTAATATATAATCATCAAAATAAACTTCTATATTTGAATCATTATATTCTACTAATAAAAAATCAGTGTTATTAATAGAATATATAGTTTTATCTTGATATGTCATTATTTCTTTATAAAAAGTATATTCTTCTTTGATTTGATATAAATCATTATATAAAGAGTAATTTTTCTTAGATATTTTTGGTATTAAGTTAAATATTAATATAACAATAATACTAGTTATACTAATGCTTATAAGTGCTTCTAATAAGGTGAATCCTTTGTTCATAAAATTTATTTCTTTCGTTTATATATTTCCAAAAATATATCAATTTTACTTTTGTGAAAATAATATATAAATATGCTATAATGATTTTTAGAAATTATTTAGTTTGGAGTAAATATGGTTACAGGTTTAATATTAGAAATTAACCCATTACATAATGGTCATATAAAACTTATTAATTATTGTAAGAATACTCTTAAATCAGATACTTTAATAGCCTGTGTTAGTCAATCATTTTCTATGCGTGGAAAAGTATCTCCATTGTCTAAAAAAGAAAAAACCCGCCTTTTATTAAAAGCAGGTATTGATTTAATATTTGAATTACCAAGTTGTTATGCAATAAAATATGCTGATGAATTTGCTAAAAATGCAGTATTTACATTAAATGAATTACATGTTGATAATATATGTTGTGGATCATTAATTACTGATATTAAGATTTTAGATAAAATATATAAATTATCTAAAGAAACATTCTTCTTAAATAAATTAAATGAAATTAAAATTAATAATCATGTATCATTAAAAACAGCATATAATATTATATTAAAAGATTATTTAGATACTGATACATTAAATAAATTTAATCATAGTAATACTATACTTGCATATTCATATTATAAAGTTATTAAAGATTATAATTTAAATATAGATTTAGTATTAATTGAAAGAATTGATGATAACAAATCCTATCTATCGGCAACATCTTTATGTGAAATGATTAAAGATAATTTAGATATTTCAAAATATATTCCTTTTCCATGTGAAGTTAATAATCTAAATACAGGAATTAATACTTTAAATAGCATAATAATATCTAAAAAAGAATTATTTAATACAAGTGATGATAATACTATTAAATCATATATTAATAAATGTATTACCAATTATATTCAATCAAAATCTGATTCAATACTTATACCAACTAAAGAATATTCTTTGTCATACATAAGACGAGAAATATTATCAGTATTACTTAATATTAATAATATTGATTATATTCCTTATTTACGTTTACTCGGTGGAAGTAAGATTGGATTTAATTATATTAAAAATTTAGATAAATTAATTAAAGATATGATATTTTCTAATCCTAATGAATTAAATTATCAAAATATCATCTTAAATAAAGAATTAGATACAATTATTCTTTATCAATCGTTATTTAATAGAAATGATCTATTAATGGATGAATATAAATTTCCTTTAAAGGAAGAATAATATATGAATATAGAAAACTTAAGAACAGAATTAGAAAATATAATTGATAACTCAATAGGTGTTTCTTTAAAAGAATCAAGTGGATTAAAACACCTTTCTTATAATGAAGAAAAAGATATAGTAACAGTGATTGTTGGAATGGGTGAGGTAAAAGAACCATTTGAAACACAATTAAAACGTGAAATAGCTTCTTTAGTTAAAATAAAACATAATCATAAAGGATTAAAAATAACTGTTGAAGCATCAAATGTATATGATTCTATTGTAAAGAAAAAGGATATTAAATTCATTGGTATTATAAGTGGCAAAGGTGGAGTTGGTAAATCTAGTGTTGCATGCAATATTGCATATAGATTAAATAAGAAAGGTATTCATGTTGGATTAATTGATGCCGATATTTATGGATCAAGTTTGCCTACAATTTTAGGAGTACATCATACTAAACCATCATATAATGAAAATAAAAAGATTATTCCTATTAAAAAAGAAAATATTGAACTTATATCTACTGAATTTTTTACAGATCCATCTCAACCAGTTATATGGAGAGGATCAATGCTAAATTCAATGATATCTCACTTCTTCTTTGATACTCAATGGGATAAAGATACATCACTTGTAATCGTTGATTTTCCACCTGGAACAGGTGATATATTACTAGATATTAAAAATATTGTTCCATCTATGAAAATGATACTAGTTACTACACCACATCCATCGGCTACACATGTTGCAATAAAAGCTGGTCTTGCTGCAAAAACTCTTGGTCATGAATTAATAGGTGTTATAGAAAATATGTCATATTATGAAAATCCTGTAACTAATGAAGTAGAATTCATTTTCGGTGAAGGTGGTGGAATTAAAGCTGCTAAAGAATTAGGAACTGAATTTATTGCACAAATAAAAATAGCTCCACCTATTGATGGAACTGATATTTATGATATAACAGAATCTAATGGTAAAGTATATGATGAGATAGCAGATTATTTGCTATATCAAATAAATCAATAAAAAAACTGTAAATCGTATGATTTACAGTTTTTAATTATTAGATTACTTTACAAGCAATAAGTACTACTAGAAGTACAGCTACTAAACTCCATTCAATTATTAAGAATAATTTACGAGCTTTTGGTTTCATAAATGGTACATAGTTAGATGCAAGGAAGAATGGTACATATGTTGTAATAAATACTGGGAATACTCCCCACCATTCATATGTCCATACAAAACATTTAACTCCATCCATAGATGTTGCAGCAAGGAATGATTCAAATAAAGCAAATAGTACTGCCATACCAATAGAACCTACTAATTTACAATCAAATCCTTTAAATTTGCCTTTAGCAAGATATCTAGTATTTGGATCATCTGGTAACATATTATAAGAAATAATACCTGCAAGAGCAAACATCATTGATAATTCCCAACATACACCTATTAATAAAATAAATGTAGTAGAATTATTAGTTACTGCCCATAGTGGATAACCCCATATTTTTGCAATAACAGCATTAGCTATTTCATATAACCAATGAACTCCATATAATGCAAGTCCAGCTTCAATAGCTCTAAAGTTTTTCTTTTTAATGTTATCCCAATAAACACAGAATACAACAGCTAGTATAAAAATAAATGTCCAGTTAAAATTTGCATTTGAACGAACTACAATATTATCTACAATTGATTTATTTGCAGGATCTCCTATCCATTCAAACTTAAAATTTTCTAGAGTAAAATTAGCTAATTTAAACATAATCATTTAATCTCCTTTAAATTTTGATTACTATTAAATTTTAATCATATTTTTAATATAAATCAACATATAATGTAATTAAAAAAATCTAGATATTACATTAAATATCTAGATTTTTTTAATTTTTATTGTTCGCTTGATTCTAAATCAGCATAATATTGATCGATTACTTCATCAATCATATTATATTCATCATCAGATTCAATTGGATATAAATCACCAATTGAATCTTCATTAATAGTATATGAAAATGCATATAATTCCATATCTTCATCACTTGATTCAAGTGCTGATGTTTCATATAAGACTATATAATCTTTATTAAATTCATCACTATGATATGTTAATAATATTTGACAAGGATGTTCTACTCCATCTTCATCAGTAATCATAATGATATCTTCATTTGTATTTTGTTCCATAAATTAGTCTCCTTATACTATCTAATTGTATCTAAATACGATTGTAAAATCAAGGTAGCCGCAAGCGCATCAACAACTTGTTTTCTTTTATTTCTAGATACATCAGCATCAATCATAACTTTATTTACTTGCATAGTAGTTAATCTTTCATCTTGAAGAATAACCATATCTGGTTTATTTAATGCTGTTTCTAACTTTTCTTTAAATTCTAATACATATTTAGTTTGATCAGATATTGATCCATCTAGTGATAATGGATATCCTAATACTATTTTAGATGGTTCTTTTTCTTCTATTATTTTTAATAATTCTTTTAAACAAGTATCAGTATCTTTTTCAAAGAATCTAATAACTGTATAAGATGTTGCAATCATTCCAAGTGAATCTGATACAGCAACTCCACATGTTCTATTTCCTAAATCAAGTCCTAAATATTTCACTATTTAATAGTCTCCCTAATCTTATCTAATGCTAAATTAACTTTAGTTAAATCTTTTCCTCCTGCTTGAGCAAAGTCATTTCTACCTCCACCATTACCGCCGGTAATAATAGCTGCTTCTTTTACTAAAGTTCCTGCATTAAATTGTGTATTTTTAGATTTACAAATAAATATTACTTTATCGTTTGATATACATGCGATAAATACCAAACATTTATCATATTTATTAGAAATATTATCTATTAAATCTTTACATGCATTAATATCACTATTTTGTATAGTTTCAATTAAAACATTTATTCCATTAATGTTATTTACTTTATTAATAAAATCATTAACACTAATAACATTTGATTCTCGATGTTTTAAATTATATTCTTTTTCTAAAGTTTTAGATGCATTTCTAAGTAGTTCTAAAGCTTCTTTGTGATTAATAATATCTTGATATGTTCCATTAATAGTAGGCAAGATAACTTTATCTACATTTAATGTAAGGCCTTCTTTTTTTGCAAGTTCTAATAATTCATCAATATGTGAAGATACTTTATTAAATTCGAATATAATAGGTTCTAATACTTTATTAATATTTTTAACAATATTAGTATCAACAGAACCTTCTATTCTAAATATTCCAGATCCTTTTGATTCAATATTTGTTACTGCAAATTTTTTAATTTCCGATGTATTTTTTACATGTGTTCCACCACAAAATTCAATAGCACAGTCCATATCTACTACTCGAACAACATCACCATATTTTTCACCAAATACAGCTTGGGCACCAAGTTTTTTTGCTTCATCAATTGGTAAAACTTTAGTAACTACAAGATGAGAGTTTTTAATTTCTTGATTAACTAATGATTCTACTTTTAATACATCTTCTTTAGAAATATTATTATAATGATTAAAATCAAATCTTAAAGAACTACTTGATACTAATGATCCATGTTGTGATACATGAGTTCCTAAAACTTTTCTTAATGATTCATTTAGAATATGTGTAGCTGAGTGATTCATACAAATAAGTTGTCTTGTTGATTGATCAACATTTAATATAACTTCATCATCTAGTTTTAATTTTTCATCTTTAATATCAACAACATGTGCATGTTCACCATTTGGTAATCTAAATACATTTATTACATCATATGAATTATTATTAATGATAATTTCACCATTATCAGCAACTTGTCCACCCATTTCTGCATAGAATGGTGTTTTATCAAATACTATTACTACCTCATTTGATGCAGTATCTATTTTTTTACCATTTTTAAATAAACCTATAACTTTTGAATTAGATGTAAATGTATCATAACCAATAAATTTAGATTCTTTATTAAATGCTAAATAATCTTCGTTTTGAACATTCATTGATTCTGTTTTTATATGAGATGATCGTGATAATTCTTTTTGATTTTTTAATTCTTCTTTAAAATCATCTTCTAATACGTTAATTCCTTGTTCACAGCAAGCTTCTAAAGTTAATTCAAATGGAAAACCAAATGTATCGTATAATACAAAGGCATCTTTACCAGATAAAGTATCAATATTTTTATTTTTTAAATCATTAATAATATCTAATAATCGTTTTTCTCCATTTTCTAACGTTTTTAAGAAAGATATTTCTTCTTTTTTAATTAATTCACTCATAAGTGTTTCTTTTTCTTTTAAATATGGATAATAATCTTCCATAACACTTATAACAAGTGGAACCATTTTATATAAGAATGGTTCATTTAATCCAAGTTTTTTGCCATATCTTACAGCTCTACGAAGAAGTCTTCTTAATACATATCCTCTTCCTTCATTAGATAAAACAGCTCCATCAGCTATTGCGAAACTTACACTTCTAACATGGTCTGCGATAACTCTAAATGCCATTTTATTATCTTCATATTTTATACCTGATAAATCTTCTACAAATTTAATATAAGGCATAAATAAATCTGTTTCAAAATTTGATTCAGTACCTTGGAATATACAAGCTAGTCTTTCTAAACCAGATCCAGTATCAATATTCTTACTAGGAAGTTCAGGATATTTTGAACGATCTAGTCCAGATGTAGAATTAAATTGACTAAGAACGATATTCCATATTTCAATATATCTATCATTATCTAAGTCTTCTCTTAATAGTTTTTCACCAAGACCTTCTGGATCATATTTTTCGCCACGATCAAAGAATATTTCTGTATCTGGTCCACATGGTCCTTCACCTATTTCCCAGAAATTACCTTTTAGGGGTATTAAATGATTTGGATTTACTCCACATTCTATCCATCTATTAAAAGTATCAGTATCATCTGGATAATATGTAATATAGATTAAATCTTTTGGTATAGCAAACCATTTTTCATCAAATAAAAGTTCAGTAGCCCATTTTATTGCGTCATCCCTAAAATAATCGCCAATAGAAAAGTTACCCATCATTTCAAAGTAAGTATGATGACGAGAAGTTCTTCCTACATTATCAATATCATTAGTTCTAATACATTTTTGAGCATTAGTCATTCTTTTATTTTTTGGTGTTTCTCTACCATCAAAATATTTTTTAAGTGGTGCAACACCAGCATTAATCCATAATAATGTTGGATCATCATGTGGTACAAGGGGACTTGATTTTATAACTTCATGATTTTTTGACGCAAAAAAATCTAACCACATTCTTCTAATTTCAAATGATTTTAAATTTTTCATATTATTACCTCTACTTATATAAAATAAAAAGTTCCTAAATATATAAAAATATATTTAGGAACGAATAATCGCGGTACCATCCTAATTCATAGAATACTCTATGCATCTTGATTGATATAATTTTAACGCTTTTATTGCGGAGAAGATTAATCTCACTAAACTTGGAGCTTCAAATAATTTATTATACTTTCACCAAATGTATAAATCTCTTTTATTAATTATTCTACTTATCAAGTTATTATCGCTTTAAATTTATGCTTGTGCTTCTTGTGGAGCTGGATGCGCTTTTAAATATGCGTTTTGTGCTTCATAGCTTAAGAAAGTATCATAAGATAATTTCATAATTTCTTGTAATGCTTCAAAATCAAAGAAAAAGTCATTTTGATAGCTTGCTTTAAATTGAGCAAGATGTACTCCATATGAAGATACTTTTTCAGATGCAAATACAATTCTTCCAGAATATGAATATAGTTTTGCTTGCATTTCTTCCATTGGAGCATAAAAATTAACTTTATATTCTTTTTTACCAGTTTTAATTCTTAAGAATTCTTTACCATGAATAAAGAATTTATATGTTTCTTCAGAAGGATTTTCAACATTAAATTCTGCTCTATTAACAAATTTACATACAGCTGCAACTATTCCATTAATATCTGGACATATTTTTGAATATTGAATATTATCAAATATAATTGGTGGATATTCAATAACAGGTTCTTTCTTAAGTTTTGGTTCCTTTACAGGATGATCCTTCTTTAATTGAGCAAGACGTTCGAATAATGGTTTTAAACTAATTTCGAATGGTGCAGCTACATATAATTTATATAAAACTAGAATTGATAATGGTATACCAAACACTAACGGAGTAAGTACAGTTATATCTGATTCTATAAATTCTCCATTATATGATAATGCTCTAATATTGATGAATAAACCGCCTAAGAAAGCTAACATTTCAATAGCGATTAATGCATAAACAAAGAAACTAATTGTTCTTTCACTAAATGTAGTTAAATTAGCATATAACTCTTTTATCATATAGATAAGTAATAATAATGCAAATACATGAGCAAAAATAACAATATATCTAATTGTATCAGAATATAAGATTACTGTTTTAAATAAAATAATTACTGTATTAACAATAAATCCTACAGCTAACGCAGAACATAATATTAAAACAAATAATACACAGTTTTTTTCTTTTCCTTCAAGTAAACGTCCTTTGTAGAAATTAACTAAAACCGCTACAATAAACATAATTATTCCTGATACAACATATTTTAATATGAATTCAGTATCAGTAATTTTATTTAAAGAAAAAGGAACAGCAATCATTAAATTTAAAGCTAAAATTGCTAGTGCAGCGAAAAAAATTAAAATATTTCTCTTATTTTTATTCATTTTCTGCGCCTCCTATATGAGTTTATTATAGCACTTTCTTTAAAATTAACAAATTATTAAGAATTAATTAAAAAATAGTGTCTTTATAACAGGTTAAAAAGACACTATTTTTTTCATAAATTACAAATAATAATTTCCTATCTCTAAATATCGTATTTTGCAATAATTTCTGATGTTGTTTTATGATTTAAGAATATAATTGGTAATATTCCAAATAATGTATTTAATACATACATTCCAAGAATTCCCAACAAAATATATAATGGTTTTGATTCATATACTCCAAATATAGAAGCATATTTAGTTTTTAATAAATAATAGCCAATAAATACTATTAAGTAACCTAATACACATGAGAATGTTGTTTGTATTATACTAAATGAAATATATTTAGATAGAATCTTCTTCTTTGATTTTCCTAAAGCTCTATCCATACCAATACCATAAATATCGGAAATCATCTTTGAACGATTAGAAAAATATGAATATACAATAAATGTTAAAACAAGGAAAATAACAGTTACTAAAACACTAGAATTAATACTTTGTTGATATTCTGTATATTGTCTTGTTTGATATGATTTTAATGATTCAAGAGTATAACCTTTTTCACTAACATATGATTGAGTTTCACTATTTGGAATAATACATATACCTTGATTTGAATTAGCTAAATAATATTTAAGTGTTGTTATTCCATAATAATCTAAAGATAAATCTTTACTAGATAATTTATTTTGATCATAAACAAATGTTCCAACAACCTTTAAATTTCCATTAATAATTGTATCTAATGGAATATTTAGATGTGCAGAGATAATAACTTCATCTTCTGCAGCAGGGAGTCTTCCTGATAGTAGGCGATACTCATCTGTTAATACATTTAAAGGAACATAACCATATGAATAATATGTACTACTATATTCAATATAATTATTAATTTCACAAGTATTATTATTAGAATTATATGTTAAATAGCCATCATATAATTGATTATCTAAGAATATATAATCAAAATCTAATATATGGCAATCAGTTTCAAATATTCCAACAATAGTATAATTAATATCTTCTGTATCTGATTTTTTAAAAGTAACAGTTTTACCTAATAAATCAGAATTATCTAATTCTCTTTGTTCTAAATAATTTTTGTTAACTATTATTTGATTATTATTTAATAAATCAGATCCATCTATAATTTGATAATGTGGTGTAGACTCTTCATCTAATACATTTTGTCTATTAGTTGATAAAATTGATGCGGAAACAACATAACCCGAATTATAAAAACTAAATGGAGATACATATGCATAATATGAATCAACATCAACTACTCCTACAATTTTTGTTGAATAATCAATATAAATATCACATTTTAATATATTATTAAGATTAGTTCCTAAATTGAATTCTTCTAATATATCTAATGCTAATCTTTTACCGATAACACATGTATCAGTTGAAGGTGTAGTTCCTACTAAAATATCATATGTAGATGAATAAATTTGTAAATAAACTTGATCATTTCTATTTAATTTCATTATATGATTAGGTCTATAACTTGATTGCATGTATGATGATGAAATTAAATTTATTTGTGATACTTTATTATTATCTAATAAATCAAATAATATTTCTTTATCATTATATGGATAATCTAAATGTAATGATGATTCATCTTCATTATATATAACATAATAATCATCAGATTTTATACAATTACTTAAATCAACAGTATTAAAATCAATTAAATTTATTACACAAAAACTCATTATTCCACCAAGAATTAAGAATACTGCTTGGAATATTTTTGAAGTTTTCTTAGAATTAAAATATGATTTAAAACCAGTTTTAAAGAAATTTAATATTCTTTTAAAGAATGGTTCTTTAGATTTAGTATTATCATAAAAACTTTGATCAAAATTAAAGACATTAATATCTTCTTTTTTAATACTTTTTTCATGATCATTAACTACATCTATACTTGATGAATCAAGTGAAACAATAAGTTTATTACTTTTAATATAAACTGTATTATTTTTTATAATTAAATCTAAAGATAAATCTTTAGTTGAATCATCATAATAGATATTTTGTTTAAATAAATCAGTTTTATATTCTTCTTTTTTATAATCTAATAAATGAATTACTCGATCATTTTTGATTTTAATACTTGAAGATTCAGTATTATCTTCATAAGAAGTAATTATTCCATCTTTTATATGAATTATTTTATCACTATAATATTGAGCCATTGGCTCTTCGTGAGTTACTAGTATTACTAATTTAGTTCTACTTATTTGTTTTAATATATTTAAAATCCATATAGTATTTTCGGAATCAATATTACCAGTTGGTTCATCTGCTAAAATAATATCAACATCTTTAACTAAGACTCTTGCTATTGCAACACGTTGCATTTGTCCACCAGATAAGTTTTTAGCAAGTTTCTTTTTATATTTTTCAAGTCCAACTGATTTTAATGCATAATCAATTCTTAAGAATTGTTCTTTTTCTTTTGTAATAGAAGAAATATCAAGGGCATTTTTTAAATTATCATATACAGTCTCTTCTTCATCTAATAAATAATTTTGAAAGATATAACCGATTCTATCTCTTCTAATTTTATCGACTTCTTTACTATGATATCCTATAAATGTTTTATCAAAATATGTAATAGATCCATCATGAAATGAATCTAATCCACCTATTACATTTAAAAGAGTTGATTTACCAGAACCAGATGGACCTAATATAGAAATAAACCCACTATCTGGGAATTCTAATGATACATCATTTATAACATGAATTTCACGTGGTGTATCTTTATAATAATATTTGTTTATATGTTTTAATGAAAGCATTATTTTTTACCTCCATTAAATGATTTACGAACAGAAAATTTATATAATTTAACATTAAATCGTCTAGCTGTAAATATAGCAAATATTGTTAATAATATAAAATACGTAATTATTGTTGCAATATCTATATTTTTTAATGCACTTAGATCTGGAATAAAATTAATTGCGTAAATAAAAATTATAAATGAAAGTACAATAGCTGCTTCACTAACCCATAATATCTCTTTATTTACAACTTTTATCATATCATTTTTAGTAACGCCTAAAACTCTTATTATTTGGAAATCTTTTACTCTAGATGCATATATTTTAGATAAGATAAAATATGAAATAAAGAATATTCCAATTAAATATAATGTATAGTTAAATGTCGATATTAAACTTAAGACTTCTATTATTATTGCAAAAACATTATCAGTATCCCCATCAGTTGGAGGATATACTACACTTAGATTATTATTTAATAAAATTTTTTTTACATTTTCTATTTCTACACTTGATGCGTAAACATATGAAAAATAATTTTTTGTAGTAATAGGTTGATTAAGTGATACTAAAAGAGTAACCTCATTTACAGTATTTGATGCTTCAATATCTAATCCATCTAATATATAAATATCTTCTAAGAAAATATTATATGTAATATTTGCTATATTGGATTCCATAGAAGACGGAATTAGTATTTTAGGAGTATTTGAAGATGTTGAATTTTTAGATATTTTTATACTTTTTGTTTCATTATTTAATGTATAATTACCTTTAATACTAACTACAAAATTATCCATATAAGTTCTTAATGAATCACATTCAGTAATATACGAATAATTTATATCAGATGTTGTTACAGTTCCAACACCTACTAATTTATAATTTGTAGATTCAAATAATCTAGTTTCTTGATTATAGAAATTTATTGTTTTACCAATAGAATCTTTTAAGTTTTCTATTGTTACTGTATCAATTACACTTACATAAATAACAAATTCATTATTATTTGTTGGATGAGTTCCAGCAACTAAAGTTCCATATGGAACTTCTTTTACATAAATAGAACTAGTTTCTTGTTCATCTATTTTAGAAAAAATAGAATCTTGTGATGAGAATGGATTTTTATCATAAGAATAATTTGTTAATTTAGTTTCATCTATATTATTATGTAAATTATCATATACAAGTAAATAATTATCAAAAGGATTAGTAAATGTATAATCTAAAAAATCATTATTTAATGCAACTTTTAAACTTTGTAATCCATATAAGAATGTAAAAGAAATAATAAGCATTAATAAAAACATTAATATAGATTTATGAGGAGTGAAAAATATATTATTTTTTGCTATATGAGAAGTAACTTTTGAAGGTAGAGTTTTATAATCTAAATCTAGATTTTCATTTTCGTCTATTGAATTTACTTCTTTAAATTTAATATCTTCAACAATTGTTCCATCAGATACAATTAATTCTCGTGTACAATAATCTTTAACTTCATCAAAGTTATGAGTAACAATTAATACTAATTTGTTTTCTGCAACACTTATTATTAAATCAATAATTTGTTTAGCTGTTTCAGAATCTAAATTACCTGTTGGTTCATCACATGCTAGTATTTCACAATCAGATGCAAGAGCTCTTGCAATAACACAACGTTGTTTTTCTCCACCAGATAATTTTGATCCTCTTGATTGTGCACGGCTTCGTAAATTTACTTTATCTAATAATTTTAATGCTTCTTTTTTTGCATCTTCATTAGAGTAGCCTTTTAATATTAGTGGAAGCATTACATTTTCTAATACAGTATATGAATCTAAGATATTATAATTTTGAAAAATAAAGCCTACTTTATTTTTTCTAAAATCATCCATATCTTGTATATCGAAATATGATGTTGCATTACCTTTATAATAGATTTCTCCTTCATCAAAAGAATCAATTTTTGAAATAACATTTAATAGAGTAGATTTTCCAGAACCAGATTCTCCAGTTATCGCAACAATTTCTCCTTTATTTAAAGAAAGATTAATATTATGTAACCCAATAGTTGATACACCATTGTTATGATATACTTTGGAAACATTTTCTAATTTTATCATAAATGCTTCCTCCTTTTTTTATTTTTTTAAATCAAATATTACTACTTCTACAATCGGATGACGTCTAGTATAATGATAAATCATATTAGATAATTCTGTAGATAATTTTTCTTTTGCTTGATCAATATTAAATTTAGATTTAGTTAATTGATTATTAATTATACTTTTTAATAATGGTTCTGCAGTGGAAGATAATTCTTCTTCTGATAATAAAGAAAATCCTTTAGTATTAAATGTTATTTTGTTTAATAATATTTTTTTATTACTATTAACTGCAACATTTAATATAATTATTCCATCTTCAGATAATATACTTCTTTCTTCTAATACATTATCATCAACTACTCCAACTGCAGTTCTATCAATATATACATCTGTTGCGGTAAATGTATTGATATCTTTATCTAAAATACCATTATTAAATGATAATTGTTCTCCATTATCTAAAAGTAATATATGTTCTTTATCATAACCATATTCTTTTGCAATTAAGAATTGAGAATACATTTGACGATATTCACCTTTAATTGGAATAATATATTCTGGTTTAATCATGGCATAAAGTAATTTTAAATCATCACTACATGCATGATTACTTCTTAATATAGATTTATCAAATATAGTTAAGTTAGCATCATATTGATAAAGAATATTTATGGCGTTAGCAGTAAATTTTTCTGTACCAGATTTTGGTGGACACATTAAAACAACATCATCTGTTGGAAGTAAGTTAATATATTCATGTTCTCCAAGAGCCATTTTAGTTAATGATAAATAAGGTCCATTTATTAATCCTGTTACAATAATTACAGAATCTTTTAAGGATTCTAGTTCTTCTTTTGTTAAACTTGAAACATGAAAGAATTTATCTTCAGGTATAGTTAAATAACCAGATTGTATCGCAACAGAAATAATACGTTCAGTCTTTTTACCAATAATAGCTACTTTACGATTATTAGATACAGATAAATCAATTATTTTTTGTATACGTATTAAATCAGTCGAAAAAGCAGCTACAATTACTCTATTATGATTATTAATTAATATATTATTAAAATTATGTTCTAATAATGAATCATTTTTTATACGATCAATTGATTGAGCATTAACTGATTCAGAAAGTAATGCAATTACTTTCTGATCAGATAATTCATTAATCTTATCAAATGATGTTTTATATTGAGATTCACCTGTTGCAGAAAAATTAAAATCTGTTGCATAACATATTATTCCATCAGTTGTTTGAATAATTATACCCATAGATTCTGGAATAGAATGCGATGTATTAAAGAATGTTACTGATACATCACCAAATTTCATTACTTTATTTGCATTAATACGGAATAATTTAAAATCATTAATATCCATATCATACTCAGATAAAATAGCTTCTACAATACTTATTGTAAAGTGTGATCCATATACTCTTGTATGAAGAGTATGTAATAAGTAAGGTAATGCCCCACAATTATCTTCATGTCCATGAGATATAAATATTCCTTCTATTTGATCTTTTCTTTCAATTAAATAATCCATATTAGGAATAACTGATTCTACACCATACATATCTATTGCAGGATATTTAATACCTGCATCAAGGATAAATATTTTAGAATTTACTTCTACAATATATAGATTTTTTCCATCTTCTCCTAGGCCACCAAGTGCCATTATTTTAATATTTGCCATAAAAGACCTCTAATTTATTAATATATTTATTCATATAATTTTATCAATTATACATCTTTTTTTCAAGGTATTAAAAATCATTATAAAAACAATGTAATAGTTTTTAACATAAAAATTATATGTGGTAAAATAATTATAGATTATTAAAGGTAATATTTATATGAAAGATATCATAGTAGGATTTGTTCCAAGAATAAAAATAATTAATAATAAACAGACATATTTTGTTAGTGATAATTATCTAAAATATTTTAATGAACATAATATTAAAACATTAATTATTAATTTAGATAATATTTATGATGATTTAAAAAAATGTGATTGTATTATATCAACTGGTGGCGTTGATTTAAACCCTAAAACATATAATGAAGAATTAACTTATTCAATAAATTTTAATGATGATTTAGATAATGCAGATAAAATTGTTATTAATTATTGTAAAGATTTTAATATTCCTTATTTAGGAGTATGTAGAGGAATGCAAGCATTAAATGTATTTTGTGGTGGAACACTTTATCAAGATATGATAAAACAAAATCATGGTGAAAAATTACTTAATGATAATTCTCATAAGGTATGTAAAGTAAATGACTTTGGGCTTGCTAGAGTTTTAGATGATGAATTTATTGTAAATCATTATCATCACCAAGGTATAAAAGATCTAGCATATGATTTTACTATACTATATGAATGGGATAACAATATTGAGGCTATTGAACATAATACTAAACCATTAATTGGTGTTCAGTGGCATCCGGAAAGAGATAATTATACTGATCCATCTAAAATATATGAATATTTATTAAGTAAAATAAAATAAGAATTTCTTAAGATAAGAAATTCTTATTTTTTTAATTCAAATATATAAACACCAATATTTGCTAATGCATAAAGATTATCTTTATTATTTGTTAATACTTTATCATTTAATATACATTCATAATTAAATAGTTTTACTTTTTCTATATTATTATTATTTTTAAATATAAATAAATATTTATTTTCTAATAAAACATTAAATGATTCAATATAATCTAATGTTTTAATATTATTTAGAATATACTTATAATCATTTGATACATATAATGAAATATCTTTTTTAACATCATTTATATTTTTTATAAATGATGTTAAATCATTTTTCAAGTTAAGATTAGACCAATTAATCATATTTATAAAATCACTTTTATTATATGAATTATCACACATTTTCTTTGATCTTAATAGTTCCATACCGCCAGATATAAATGGTATTCCAAAAGATAATATTGTAAATGCTAATCCTAGTTTTACTTTATCAATGATTTCTAAATTAGTTGAATTTTTATTTAAATATTTTATGCAATCACATAGAGTTAAATTATCATGACATTCTATATAATTAATAGATTGTAAAGGATTGTTATATTTATTTGATGATCCTGTAAATATATTAAATAAATCTTCTTTAGATATTTTTGCATCAGTAATGAATCCTAATTGATTTTTTCTAGCATTTCCTCTTATTGTGTTTCTAAATGTATCATTAAAGAAACCAATATCTGGATGAAGTAAAGCATTAGATTGCATTAAGCCTTTTTCATTTAAACATGATTTCATATCCCATCCTTCACCAAAGAATAAGACATCTTTTTTTATACTTAATACTTTTTCTTTTGCTTCTTCTATTAATGATGAATCAATATTACCCATTAAATCAAATCTAAATCCATCTATATTAAATACTTTAATTAGATAAATCATATTATCTATAATTAATTTTCTTATCATTTTATGAGTAGTATTTAAATCATTACCACACCAAGATGCATTATATAATTCAGAATTCATATGATAAAAATATGAATATCCTGGAACTAGTATTTCATATGCAAAATTATCTGTTTCATAAACATGATTATATACTACATCAAATATAACACCAATATTTTCTTTATGAAGTTTATTTATAGTATTAATTAATTCTAAACGAGTAATTGTTCCTAATCCTTTTTTATTTGCTAGATAATTAGATACAGAAAAATATGATACAGGATTATAACCCCAGTTATAAGTTTGATAGTTTGTTTCGTCTACTCCACCAAAGTTGTATGTTGGTAAGAATTCTATATGACTTATATTTAAATCTTTTAAATGATTAATGATTTTCGGATGATTAAACATATCTAAATATGTTCCTTCATAATAATATGAAGTTAAATCACGAATACTTGCTTCGTAAATTAATTTATTACTTTTAATATTTACTTTTTCTATATTATTAGGATAATCAAGTACTATTGATGAAGTTGCATTATTAGTAACTCCAAAAGAATATGGATCAATACACTTTTTAAATGTATCGTTTACTCTTACTAAATAATAATATTGTTTATTTAAAACATCTTTATTGATTGATAATTCATAACATGAATTATCAATCATATGCATAGGATATTTTTTATCATCTAAAACAAGTATTAATTCTTTTGCAACAGGTGTAAATACTCTAAATATTGTTTTTTCTTTTGAATATATAGCACCTAATTCTAAATCAGTATAATATATTTCATTAAAAATTGGAGTTTTAGTAACATATCCAAGTAAACATGAAATACTAATAGTATCATTAATTAAAACATTTAAATCTATATTAAGAGGTAAATATTCATCAAAATATAAAGAGATAATTTGTTCAAAATTATCTCTTTCAATATTTTTATTAGAAGGAGTAAATATATTTGTTTTTGATATTACTTTTATATCATTTACTACTATATCTAAATTAATAAATAATTTAATCTTGTTTAATTCATCAATATAAGCTTTCATATTTACTCCTTTCATTAATAATTAATTATTATAAATTTTAACTAAAGTTTCACCTAATCTAATTGCTTCTTCAAATGATATTGATGATATAGCAAATCGAACTCCATCTCCCATTTGAATAGCATAAATATTTTCTTTAATTAATTTATTAATTAAATCTTCTACTGGATTAACTAAATATACAAAGAATCCTCCTTTATATGAGATAAAAGGAATGTTAGCATCTTTTAATATACTAGTTAAAGCAACTCCTCGTTTTATTAAATTATAAGCTACTGCTTTAATTTCTTCTTTGAAACTATTTCTTTTTTCTATAGTATTTAAATTATTAGCTACTATATCACAGGCAAAATGATTAGGATTACTCCATGTACTTCTTGCAAAAAATTTAGCTTTTTCAATAAAATCATTTGCTTCTTCTTCTGATTTAGCACAGTCTATTAAAGCACCAAGTCTTAATCCATAAATACCTAATGTTTTAGATAATGATGCTGCAAACATAAAATGATAATGATCATTTAAGTTTTGTAATTCTAAGAAATTTAGACGTGTTAATGCACCAAATGATGGTTCAAAATCTAAATATGCTACATCCATTAATATAGTTACATAATTAGGAATATCTATGGAATTTAATTCTTTAACTAGATTACAATAATCATTATTACTCATAGAATATCCTGTTGGATTATGACATGGATCATTAATAATAATTACTGTATGTGTTTGTTCTTTAATAGATAATAGTTTTTCTTTTATTGATGCTGCATTAAAATTATAGTTATCATCAAATAAATCATATGTAACGGGTTTTAAATTAGCATTAATAATTATTTGTTTGTATGCAGGCCATGCATATGAGGGAAGTAATACAGTAGATCCAATATCAGCATAATTAGTTAATGCCATTGATATAGCACCTGATCCACCCATTGTTGCGACGCTTGATATATGATAAGAGCTATAATGTTTTAAATTATCATCACCTAATATCCATGGAACTATTGAATCATTATAAGATGTTGGTCCTGGTACAGGAGCATATGATAATTCATCATTAAAAGAAACATTCTTAAATGCTTCTTTTACACTATTAAATAAATGTAAACTACCATCTTCATCATAATAAGAACCTGTTGTTGCATTAATAACTAAGGGATTATTTTTTTTAGCAAGTCTTGCTTCATTTGCTATACCTAATACATTTTCAGATGTATGGATATCAGTTCTGTTTGATGCTATAAAATTATTCATTATTTATTCTTCTTTCCATATAATTTTATATTATAATCAGGCATTAACATATCTTGGTATAAAACAGTTAATTCTTTATCCATATACCAAGTATATTCTTTATAAGGTATTTCTATTTTAGATTTATTTTTTAAATAAATTGGTTTTAATTCCAAATCATCTTCTAAAATAAAACGAATTCTAAGTTTTCTAAATATCCAATATCTAAATATAATAAATATCCAAGGTACTATTAATATAAATATTAATATACCCATTGTTAGAAACCAACCTTTTTCATAAGTTGGTCCAACATTTTCTAAAAAATATAAATTATTCATTTTCTACGCCAGTTAATTCTAAAAACTTAGGTAATGTTTTTAAGAAATCACAAAATACATGCCATTCAGTTAATTTATGATTCTTTCTTTGAGCATACATAGTTTTTAATTCTTGATAATTAGTAGTCATTGTAGCTCCTAAACAAAATCCACAAGGAAGGGATGCTACAATTGTTCTCCATAATGTTTTTTTAGTAGGATTATCTTCTTCTAATTCATTATATTTTTCTACTAATTCTTCAATTACTTTAATAACTCTTTCATCAGTATCTTTTACACATTGATCTTTTACATTAAATTTTAATAAGCAATGCATTGTTGATTGGCTTGATACATAATCAAACCAATGATATCTTTGGGCTTGTTTCCACCAATATAGTGGTGCTGTTACATCAAATTGTACAATTATTCCTTTTAAGAAATTATCATGTCCCGATCCAGGTACAGCATTACCTAGTTTAATACTTCTTGATACATCTTTATCTGTAACAGTTGAATTATCGATAATAGTACGCATAGGATTACCTGATGCTTTTAAAGATTTGTCAAGTCCATATACACATGCATTTTCTATTTTGAATTCCATTATTTTATACCTCGATTATTTTTATAACACTTTATTAAATTAACGCTTAACGCAAGTCTTGTTAGAAGTCCTACACCACCTGGAACAGGTGTTTGAAATGCTACATCTAAATTAGGCTCACAATCGCCATATAATACACCATCAATTCTATTAATTCCAACATCTATTATATAACATGATTTTTTTAATTCATAACTTGAATCAAGTGTATATTTATGACCTGTACATACAACTATTAAATCTGCAAGTTTTAAAAGACTCTTTTTTTGTTCAAAAAGCGTTTTTGAATGCATCATAATAGTTGTACAATTTTTTTCAAGTAATAATTTTTGCATTGGTTTTCCTACAATATTACTTCTACCTATAATACATGCTATTTTAGATGTGAAATCATAATTCATATCTTCAAGTAGAGTAATTATACCTTGTGGAGTACAAGGATTAATAGATGAATTAATATTAAAACCATCACAATCTTTAATAGGATTGATCCTAAGTTTTACTTCTTCTTCATTAATTTGTTTTGGTAGTGGCATTTGTACTAATATACCATCTGTATCATTATCTAAATTATATTTATCAATTAATTTAAATAATTCTTCTTGAGAAGTATTTTCATCTAATAATATATGTTCATATCTTGCACCTAAATAGTCTAAATCTTTCTTTTTTCCAGATACATATGCATTAGATGCTTCATCATGATTAACTTGAATAATTATTAGTTTAGGTTTTATAGTAAATGATGAAATTTCTTCTTTTAGTAATTCTTTTTTATTTGCTACATAATCTTTTATAATCATTAATACTTCTCCTTATTATATTTATTTAGATGTACTACCTATTCCACCGCTTCTTTTAGTAGTAACTTCATCATCATAAGTAATACCATATTCTAAGAATATTCCTTGAGCAAAACATTCGTTTTTCTTTATTATAATATCACTTATATTATTATTTAATGATGATACTTTAATCATTATATGACCTTCATTATCAGCATAATAATAATCAGAATCAATTATTCCTACAGTATTATCTAAAGCTAAATGATATTTAAATCCAAAAGAACTTCTAGGATAAATTTTTAGTACCCATCCTTCTTCTATTTTACATCTAATCCCAGTTGGTATAACAACACTTTCACCTTTTTTTATGCATACTGTATATGGACATGAAAAGTCATATCCAGCAGAGCCTAAAGTTTTTCTTACTGGTAATTCTATATCATTATATATTTTTTTTATAATTTCTATATTATCTAAATTATTTTCTAAGTATCTTGCGGCAAATTCTTCAAAAGATACTTTTTCAAATTGAGCTATCTTTTTCATTTAATTACTCTTTTATTAATTCTTTTAGTACATGAAGCATTTGACATGCTTCATCTACATCCATATATTCATATGGACCATGACAATTATGACAACCATTTCCTAAATTAGGAGTATATATTCCTCCATATGTTAGACGAGCACCATCTGTGCCACCACGAATAGGTTCTGGTACACATGTTAAGTTTAATGCTTTATTAGCTTTATTAATTAAATCAATTACTTCAAAATGTTCATTAATTAATTCTTTCATGTTTTGATATTGATCAGTTAATGTAACATTAATAATATTATAACCATATTCATTATTCATTTCTTTTTCAATATTTTTAAATAATTCTTTTTGATTATTAAATTTATTAATATCATGATTTCTTATAATATATTCAAGTGTTGTTTCTTCACATGTTCCATTAATAGATGTTAAATGATTAAATCCTTCATAACCTTTAGTTTCTTCTGGAATCATATTAGATGGTAACATATTATGAAATTTCATTGCAACAGTTTGAGAATTGATCATATTATGATATGCATCACCTGGATGAATACTTTTACCTATTACTTTTACTACAGCTTTACATGCATTAAAGTTTTCATAGTTATAATAATCAGGGCTTCCTCCATCTAAGGTATAAGCTAAGATACAGTTTTCATTTTTATAATAATCATAGTTAAAATTATCTGCACCTTCTCCTATTTCTTCATCAGGAGTAAATGTTATAAGAAGAGTTGGATGATTTAAGTTATTTGAAATAATATCATCTAAAAGAGTCATTATAACTGCAATACCTGCTTTATCATCAGCACCAAGTAGTGTTGATCCATCTGTATGAATAATTGTATGACCAATAGATTTAGTTAAACAATCAAATTGATTTGTATTTAATTCCATATGATCATTTAATTTAATAGTACTTCCATCATAATTATCAACAACAGTTGGTTTTATATCTTTACCTGATGCATCAGGTGAAGTATCCATATGGGCGATTAAACCAAGTGGTTTTAAGGATTTATCTCCATGAAGTGTTGCATAAACATATCCATATTCATCCATATAAGCATTATCTATGCCTAAATCTTTTAATTCATTAACTAAGTATTTTCCTAAATCTTTTTGTTTTAATGTTGATGGATGAGTATGTGTATATTCATTTGATTGTGTATCAAATGATACATATTTTAAAAATCTTTTGATTATTTGTTCTTTTTCCATATAATTCTCCTAAAAATAAGTAAAGAAATCTTATAGATTTCTTTATCTTACTACTTTAATTATTTTTTTAATTGGATTTACAAATTCTTTTGAATAAGAATATGCTTCATTAATTAAGTTAATAGATTCATAAGTATTTAATCCATTAGTATATACTTTTGCGATAACATCATTATTAGATATTTTATCGCCTACTTTTTTACATAATACTATACCAACTGATGGATCTACATTATCTTCTTTTTTAGCACGACCTGCTCCTAATAGCATTGCAGATTCACCTATTTTTAAAGCATCAATATGTTTTACATAAGATGTATCACCACTATATTTAACATCAATTATTTCATTACATTTAACAAATAGATTATAATCATCAATTACTTTATCATTTCCTTTTTGATATTTAATCATTTGTCTTAATTTTTCTAATCCTTGTAAATTATTTAATACTTCAAGTGTTTTATTATGAGCATCTTCTATAGTATTACATATTTCTGTAACAAGTAATATTTCTTCAGTTAGACTTATACATAAATCTGTAAAATCTTTAGGACCATTACCTTTTAGGGTTTCTATTGCTTCTATAACTTCTAATGAATTACCTATTGCACATCCAAGAGGTTCTTCCATATCAGTTAATGTAGCTACTGTTTTTTTACCAGCAAGTGATCCTATTTTAACCATAGTTTCGGCTAAAGATGTAGCAGTTTCTACATCTTTCATAAAAGCTCCACTTCCTACCTTTACATCTAACACAATATTATCAGCACCAGATGCTAGTTTTTTGGACATAATACTTGATGCGATTAAAGGAATTGATTCAATAGTTCCTGTTACATCTCTTAATGAATATAATATTTTATCAGCCGGAGTAATATCTTTTGTTTGGCCTATTATAGCAAGTCCTATATCATTTACTTGTTTAAAGAAATCATCTTTGGAAATATTAATAGTTACACCGGGAATAGATTCAATTTTATCTAAAGTTCCACCTGTATGGCCTAAACCTCTACCACTCATTTTAGCCATTTTAACTCCGCATGCAGCAGCTAATGGGGCTACAACTAAACTTGTTTTATCGCCAACACCACCTGTTGAATGCTTATCACATTTAACACCAATAATCGCTGATAAATCAACAACTTCTCCAGAATGTAACATAGCATTAGTAAAATCTAATAATTCTAAAGGCTTCATACCATTAAATACTACAGCCATTAAGAATGCTGATGTTTGATAATCTGGTATTTCTTTATTTACAATTCCATTTATTAAATAATTAATTTCTTCTTTTGTTAATGAATAACCATTTCTTTTTTTAATAATTAAATCAACAGTTCTCATAAATGTTTACTCCTTAATTATTCATAAATATATTTTATCATATTTATATAAAAAATAGTTTATTAAAATTAAAAAAAGTTCAAATATTTTATTTGAACTTTTTAAAATAGAGAAAAGAAAAATAAAAGAAATAAACGACTCTTATTCAACTACTTCTTTTCGTTTTTTAGTATCAATGAAAATAATTCTTTCACCAATTACTTCGTTAGAATAAATTCTTTTCTTTTGTTCACCATCTGGAGATGAAACATTTAATTCTTGTACTCTGTTTTGTAAGCGTCCCCTAACGCCTACTATATCGCCTTTATGACAAAACTCATAAGTAGTTTTTGCATAAGAGTCCCAAAGTGAAATACGGATAAAGTCACAATCGACGTCTCCTTCTGAATTTTTAAATGGTCTATTAACTGCAAGAGTAATGCTACATACTGAATATTGATCTTCATAAGTATTTAAGCGTGGATCTTCTGTTAATCGACCGATAACAAATATACTATTATACATAAATTTTAATATCCCCTTTCATTTATGTATTAGAATTATAATTCAATAAATAATATTTGTCAAATCGGCTATTTAGATTATTTTTTAATAATTTTTTATATTTGTACAATATAAAAAGAGTTATCCATAAAATAAGGTTTGGATAACTCTTTTTAAGTTATTTATAAGAAAGTTGTATCAAATAAAGACTTTTTATTTTATTGCAGATTCTAGTGCTAAACGCATCATATTTAAAAATGATGTTTGTCTTTCTTCTGAAGTTGTTACTTCATGTGAAATAAATGAATCAGAAATAGTTAGGATACATGCAGCTTCTTTATTAGATACTTTTGCGTTATGGAATAATGCAAAACTTTCCATTTCAACTGCTAAACATCCTTTTTCTTTATTTAATTTTTTCCATAAATCAGCATCTGTTCCATAGAATACATCTGATGAATGTATTGTTCCATAATGAACATTCATATTAAGTTCTTTTGCAGTATCTAAAATTGTATTTGTTAAATCTTTACTTGATTCAATATATTTAGATGTATCGCCATTTTGACAATATGCAAAATTAGATTCAGAATATGCATCTTTTGCAACTACTACATCGAATACTTTACATGCTGCATCATATGCTCCTGCAGATCCTATTCTTATAATTCTTTTTACATCATAGAAATTAAATAATTCATAAGAATAAATACCAATTGAAGGCATTCCCATACCAGAACCCATTACAGATATTTTTTTACCTTTATAAGTACCAGTAAAACCAAGCATACCACGTACATGGTTAAATTCATGTACATCTTCAAGTAAGTTTTCAGCAATAAATTTAGCTCTTAATGGATCACCAGGCATTAATACTGTATCAGCAATAATACCTAATTCTTTAACTTCTATATGAGGTGTTGGATAATTAGCCATAATTATTTCTCCTTATTATATTCTTCCATTATTTTAACTGAAGCTGATGCTCCAATTCTAGATGCACCAGCATCTACTAGCGCTTTTAATTCTTCTAAAGAATGAACTCCACCACTTGCTTTAACGCCCATAGCTTCACCTACAGTTTTTCGCATTAATGCAATATCTTCAACAGTTGCACCACCTGTACCAAAACCAGTTGATGTTTTAACAAATGTAGCACCAGCTCTTTTAGCTGCAAGACATACCTCTATTTTTTCTTCATCTGTTAAATAACATGTTTCAATAATAACTTTTAAAGTATTACCTGCACATGCCGATACTAAAGTTTTGATTTCATCTTCAATATATGCATAATTATGTTCTTTTGCTTTGCCAACATTAATTACCATATCAATTTCTTTAGCACCTCTTTTTATAGCATCCATTGCTTCTACGGCTTTAACTTCAGTAGTTGATGCTCCAAGAGGAAAACCTATAACTGTACACACTAATACATTTGATCCTTCTAAACATTTAGAGGCATATTCTACATTACAAGGATTTACACATACTGACATAAAATCATATTTAATTGCTTCTTCACAAAGAGTTTTAATCTCTTCTTCTTTAGCAAAAGCTTTTAATAAAGTGTGATCAAATAATTTATTAAATTCCATAAAATTATCCTTCTATACAATTAGTTAATTTAATTGTTTCATATCCTTCAAATAGAATAAAATTCTTTTTCATTTTCGATAATTTTTTAGCAATACGTGTTGCTTGTTTTACATTAATATATGAAACATTAAACATTAAATTATCATCTTTAATTTCACTAACTAATCTTTGAAAATGTTTTGTCCAAATATCTAGTGGAATCATATATTTTATTCCATCAATATTTGTAATAATATAGTCAAGTTCAGGAGGTATAATTGTTGCACTTGAAGAAGTCCAACAAATACATACACTAACTTTTTCTTGTTCTTTATTATATAACATTGTATAGTTAGGTGCTACTAATTCTTGTTTTAAATTAGCAAGTAAATCTTGTTTCATAGATTGATAAGCGCATAAATTATTTAATTTAGATATTGGTAATAAATAACTTACCTCATCAATATTTCTTTTATAGTAATCATTCTTTTCATTTTCAAGTAATGATAATAATTCAAACATATCAAATTGATGAATATTATCTGCTCGATCATAATAGATTTCTAAATCAAATTTTTGACAAATATCTCCAACTACACTAAGCATTTTACGAATAATATATTGTGGTAAAATAGCAGGTATTTCTAAATATAAATTAATATTTATAAAAGTGGGATTAAGTCTATAAATAGATGATACTTTATTTCTTTTTGTTATATAAAATACATAAGAAAAATCAAATTCACTCATTAATACTTGAATCTTTACTTCACTTTCATCTGAAGATATTTCAGTATGAGGCATTTTAGCAAAGTATCCATCAATTAATTCTACAAAGTCAATTCTTTCTTGTGTACGATCTTTAAAGAAATGAATTGTCATATAAATTATCCTTTATTTTAAATTTTTAACAATGTTACTGCAACGTTCACATAAACAATCGCTATTTACAAAATCAACAATTTTCCAACATCTATCACAAGTAACGCCTGTTGCAGCTTCTACTTTAATAGTGCTTGTTGGATAAACAGTACCTTCTACATTATCTAAAACTTCAAGTTTAGATACCATAAAGATTGTTTGAATATCTAAATTATATTTATTAATAATATCTAAATATTCTTTATTAATCTTAATTGATAATTTAGCATTTAAACTCTTACCAATAATTCTTTCATTACGAGCTATTTCTAATTCTTTTAAGACATCATCTCTTAATACTAAGAATTTAGAAATATCAGTTAATAATAGAGTAGAATCTTTATATCCAACTGGTTTTGCAATATCTAGTAAATAAATAGATTCTTCATGTTCATATGGTAAATATGAATATACTTCATCCATTGTATGAGGTAAAATAGGTGTCATAATTGTTGCAAGACTTATTAAACATGTATTTAATACAGTTTGAATACTACGACGTTTAAAGTTATTTTTTTCTTCAATATATAAAATATCTTTAATAAAGTCTAAATAGAATGCCGATAAATCAACTGTTAAGAAGTTAAGAATTGTACGATATACATCGTCAAATTCATATGTTTCGTAACTATCAATACATACCTTTATTACTTCATCTAAACGACATAGCATATATTTATCAATAGCATCCATATCTTCATATTTAATACTATCTTTAGATGGATTAAAATCACTTATATTACCTAATAAGAATCTAAATGTATTTCTTATTTTACGATAGCTTTCAGTAATTTGTTTTAATAAATCGTTTGATATTTGTACATCTGATTGATAATAAACACTAGATACCCATAAACGTAATATATCTGCACCTGATTCTGCACATACTTTATTTGGATCAATTACATTACCAAGTGATTTACTCATTTTTCTACCTTTTTCGTCTAAAGTAAATCCATGAGAAATAACTGTTTTATATGGTGCAACTCCTTCTAATGCAACACTACAAATTAAAGATGAGTTAAACCATCCACGATATTGGTCACATCCTTCTAAATATACATCAGCTACTGGTGTATTATAACGAAGTTTTAATGCGCCATGATGAGAAGTTCCTGAGTCAAACCATACATCCATGATATCTGTTTCTTTAGTAAACTTACCATTTGGAGAATGTTCATTTTTATATCCTTCTGGTAGTAAATCAATTGGTTCTTTTTCAAACCAAATATTAGATCCATATTCACTAAATAAATCAGCTACATGATTAATTACATTTTCATCTAATATTGCTGTTCCATCTTCACAATAGAAAATTGGAATTGGAACACCCCATACTCTTTGACGAGAAATACACCAATCTGCACGATCTTTAATCATGTTAGATAGTCTTACTTCTCCCCAATTAGGTACCCAGTTAACTGTTTTGATTGATTCTAATATTTCATCTTTAAATTTTGCAATAGAAGCAAACCATTGTGGAGTTGCTCTAAAGATAATTGGTTTTTTAGTTCTCCAGTCATGTGGATATGAATGCATAAACTTAGTTGCTTTTAAAAGCATTTTTGTATCTTCTAAGTCTTTGATAATTACATCATTAGCTTCTTCATAGAACATTCCTTCATATTTACCAGCTTCTTTGGTCATATAACCTTTTGAATCTACTGGACAAAGAATATCTAAATTATATTTTTTTCCTACAATAAAGTCATCTTCACCATGACCTGGTGCTGTATGAACAAGTCCTGTACCAGAATCAAGTGTTACGTGATCTCCTAAAATAACTGGAGATACTCTATCAAATAATAAGTGTTTATATGTAACACCTTCTAATTCATCACCACGTAATGTTTTTAATACTTGATATTCAGTTATACCACAAGTAGTTGTAAAATCTTTAATTAAATCTGTAGCAACAACAAATCTTCTATCATTTGCTTGAATTACTGAATATTCAAATAATGGTCCTGCACAAATAGCAAGGTTTGCTGGCATTGTCCATGGAGTTGTTGTCCAAATAACTAGTTCATCGATAGATGGTTCTAATAAACCTTTTCCATCTACAACAGGGAATGCAACATAAATAGATGTTGCTTCTACATCTTGATATTCTACTTCTGCTTCAGCTAAAGCTGTTTCAGATGATGGTGACCAATAAACTGGTTTTAATCCTTTAAAAATTAATCCTCTTTCAACCATTTTTGCAAAACATCTGATTTGTTCTGCTTCATATTTATGATCTAAAGTTATATATGGATTTTCCCAATCACCTAGAATTCCTAAACGTTTAAATCCTTTTCTTTGAATATCTACTTGTTCATATGCATATGATTCACAATGTTTTCTAAATTCTGCAACACTCATTTCTTTACGATTGATTTTACCTGATTTAGATAAAGCATGTTCTATTGGAAGTCCATGTGTATCCCATCCTGGTAAATATGGTGCATAGAATCCATTCATTGATTTATAACGAATAATAATATCTTTTAATATTTTATTCATTGCATGACCAATATGAATAGGACCATTTGCATAAGGTGGTCCATCATGTAAATAAAAAGGTGTTTTTCCTAGATTTTTATTTAATACTTTATTATATAAATCTATTTCATCCCAATGAGATTCTATTCCTATTTCATTTACTCCTAAATTACCACGCATTGGAAATTCGGTATTAGGCATTAATAACGTATCTTTATAATCTTTTTTCTGTTGTTCCATATATTCCTCTTTTATTTTAATGTAATATTCCTACATGTAAATTTATACGATTCTTTTTTGAAACATTAATTGTTTCATAAATAGTTATACGTCCGAATTTACGAATCGATAATAAATCAGACTCTTTTAATATTTTAGATGAATTTGTACATTCTAAATGATTTAATAATACAAATCCATTTTTAATAATCTCAGAAGATTCTTCTCTTGAAATATTTAATACTTTAGATATAACGGCATCTAGTCTTAATGATGCTACATTAATAATTTTATTAATTTCATTACAAGATTTATCTAATATATCATTTGATTCATTAAATTCAAGTGATGTTTTAGCTATAACTTTTAAGTTTTCTTTAATAAAATCAGACATTTCTTTAATTAAATAAATATAAATAATATTATCTTTTAATATAATATCACCTATTACTTCTCTTTCAATACCAAGACTCATTAGAGTACCTAATACTTGACGGTGATTTATTTGATAAAATTTATTATTATATGTAGCTTTTAATAAAGTTATCTTAAATGATGAATTATCTATGTTAATATCTTTTCTATGAATAATAATTCTTTTTCTTTCAGATGATGAAAATCCACCAAAGCTTTCGATTAGTAATTCTTCATCTTTTATTTCATTCAGCTCTCCACAGGAAGCCTCGTCTAAAAAGAATGTTAGATAAAGTCCTTTTTGATATGCTTTATTAAGCATATCATTTAAGTTATCTATCATATATTTGGTGTATCTTTACCAAATTCTTTAATCCAACGTTTTAAAGAACCATCTTGGAAAGCTTTTTTTGATCCCATTAAGTATGATTCATCACTAATTGGATGAGTTTGTCCATCTATTACATATAAAACGCCTTCTAAGAAAGCTAACATTTGATTACATTTCTTTGTATCTTTAGATTTTGAAAAATCTAAAAGTATTGGACAGTTAGATAATAATGCATCAGCAAATTCACTCATTTGTATAGAAAAATCTACTTTTTCTGATAAATAACAAGGAAGTAATCTATCAAAAGATGTACCAACTGTCTTAATATTTATTTTTTGTTTCATATATTTCACCTATTCAGTAAATATTGTACCAAGTCTTACAAATGTAGCACCACATGATGCAGCTATTAAATAGTCTTCTGATGCTCCCATTGATAATTCTTTACAAGGGCAATTTGGTATTTTTAATGCTTGTACTTCTTCTTGTATATCTTTCATTGCATTAAAATACATTCTACTTTCATCTTCATCATAAGTATTTTTACCAGTAGTCATTAAACCAACAACTTCTATTTTAGGATATTTAGCTAAAGATTTAATAAAAGGTATTACTTTTGATTCATCAAGTCCAGCTTTATGTTGTGCACCTGATATATTTACATAAACAAAACATTTTAATGGTGTATCAACTGTTCTTGTTTTGTTAATTGCATTTGCTAAATCAATGGAATCTAATGAATGTAAATAATCAATTTTATCAATAAATTCAGGTTGAAGTTTTGGTGGTATTTTTATAACACCAAAATAATGCCATGTAATGTTTAAATCTTTTAATGCTTCATACTTTTCTAAGAAAACTTCTTTTCTGTTTTCTCCAATATCTTTAATACCTTGATTTATTAATTCTTTAGTTTCATCTATATTAAAGTATTTAGTAGCAGCAACAACTTTTACATTATTAAATGGCTTTAATGATTCATTAACGAGTTTAATTTGTTCTTTAAAAGACATAATAAATCACCCTTTCATATTTTTTATTACTTGTTATATTATTATAACTAATTATGGTTAATTTTTCAAACGTATTAATATTAAATTTTAGTAATTAGTGATTCTTTCTTTTACCTTGAAAAAAGCAAGGTATAATGCTAAAATATCATAAGCCACAAATATTATTTAATGAAGGAGATTTTAAAGATGTTAGAAAGAAAAATTTTTACATCTGAATCAGTAACTGAAGGTCATCCTGATAAAATTTGTGATCAAATTGCCGATGCTATTTTGGATGATATTTTAGATGCTGATCCACTTGCACATTGTGCAATCGAAGTCACAACAACTACAGGACTTGTATTTGTAATGGGTGAAGTTACTACAAATCATTATTGTGATGTTGAACAAATAGTTCGTAGAACTGTTGATAGTATTGGTTATACTAGAGGAAAAATGGGTTTTGATGCCGAAAACTTATCTGTAATTACTGCTTTACATGCTCAAAGTATTGATATCAATCGAGGAGTAGGTGATGCAGAAGGAGCTGGCGATCAAGGTATGATGTTTGGTTTTGCATGTAGGGAAACTGAAGAATTAATGCCTATGCCTATTATGCTTGCACATAAGTTAGCTGAAAGATTAACTTATGTTAGAAAAAATAATATAGTTAATCACTTAAGACCAGATGGAAAAACTCAAGTATCTGTTGAATATAATGAAGATGGTTCTGTAAAAAGAATTGATACTATTATCATTTCTGCTCAACATGATGAAGAAATTTCTCAAGAAGAATTAAGAAAAGAATTAATTGATAATGTTATTAAACCTGTTATTGATAATAAATTAATTGATAACGAAACAAAAATTTATACAAATCCAACAGGAAGATTTGTAATAGGTGGACCTAAAGGAGATTCTGGATTAACAGGAAGAAAAATAATTGTTGATACTTATGGAGGATATGCACCTCATGGTGGAGGAGCTTTCTCTGGTAAAGATCCAACTAAAGTTGATAGATCAGCATGTTATGCAGCAAGATGGGTTGCTAAAAACATGGTTGCAGCAGGTCTTGCTGATAAATTACAAATTCAATTATCTTATGCAATAGGTATGAAAGATCCTATTAGTATTAATGTTGAAGCATTTAATACTTCTAAAAAAACTAATGCTGAATTAGAAGAAATTGTACGTAAAGAATTCGATTTAACCCCAAAAGGTATAATTGATGCATTAGATTTAAGAAGAGGAATATATCATTTGAATTGTAATTATGGACACTTTGGAAAGAAAGATGCTCCATGGGAACAATTAAATAAAGTAGCTGACTTACAAAAATATTTATAGATATGGGGGTAACTTACATGTTAAATAAGTTACAAAATAATATAAAACAACAATTATTTAATATTTTAGATGAATTGGGTTATGTAAATGAATCATCTATAAAAGATTATAATGATATTGTTTTAGAAACTCCAAGAGATTCATCATTTGGTGATTTATCAACAAATTGTGCAATGCGTCTTGCAAAAGTTGCGCATAAAGCACCAATTATGATAGCAGAAGAAATAGTTAATAAAGTTAATCCAAAAGATTTAAATTTATCAAAGATAAGTTTTGTTGCACCTGGATTTATTAATATGACAATAGATCCTACATATTTATCTAATATTATTTTTACTGTTAATAAAGAAGGTTCTTCTTTTGGTAATGGTATTAAAAATAATAAACATATTTGTATTGAATATGTATCAGCTAATCCTACAGGAATATTACATGTAGGTCATGGTAGAGGCGGAGCATATGGAGATACTTTATCTAATGTAATGACTAAAGCTGGCTATAATGTAAATAGAGAATTTTATATTAATGATGCTGGTAATCAAATTACTAATATGGCTTTAAGTGTTTATGCTAGATATAAAGAATTATTTGGATTACCACTTGATTTACCAGAAGATGGATATCATGGAAAAGAAATAATTGATGTAGCAAAACTATTTAAAGATGAATATGGCGATAAATATTTAAATAATTTTGATTTAAAATTATTTAGAACATTTGGTACTAAAATACTACTTGATCATTTAAAGAAAGATTTAAAAAGTTTCAATGTAGAATTTGATACTTGGTTTAGTGAAACATCTTTATATGAAGAAGGCGCTGTAGAAAAAGTATTAACATTCTTAAAAGATAATAACTTTACTTATGTTCAAGATGGCGCAACATGGCTTAAGACTACACTATATCGAGATGAAAAAGATCGAGTAATTGTTAAATCAGATGGATCTTATACATATTTACTTCCAGATATCGCATATCATTTTAATAAATTATCAAGAGGATATAATCACTTAATAGATGTACTTGGAGCAGATCATCATGGTTATATTGATAGACTTCATGCAGCTGTATCTATGGTTGGTGGCAATTCTGATTTAATAGATGTAGATATCTTACAAATGGTAAGAGTATTAGAAAATGGTGAAGAAGTTAAAATGAGTAAACGTAGCGGTAAAGCAATTACTCTAATAGATTTAATTGATGAAGTTGGTACTGATGCGTTAAGATACTTTTATGTTGATAAATCTTTATCTACTCATATGGATTTAGATTTAGCTTTTATGAAATCTAAATCTAATGAAAATCCAGTATTCTATGCTCAATATGCACATGCTAGAATATGTGGAGTATTTGATAAATTTGCATTACTTGGAAATACTTATAAAGAAGTATCAGAATTTAAATTATTAGATTCTTCTATTATAAAAGGAATATCATTAAAACTTGCTGAATACCCATCTTTAATTAAAGAAGTATCAGAATCAAGACTTGTACATAAAATTACACATTATATCAATGAACTATCAAGCCTACTTCATAGTTTCTATAATGATGAAAAAATCATTACAGATAATTTAGATGAAACAAACGAAAAATTAATAGTATTAAATGCTGTTAGAATCGTTTTATCTGATGCATTAACATTAGTAGGAGTATCAAGTCCAACTCATATGGAATAAAATGAAATGAACTCATATAAATGAGTTCATTTTTTAATTAAAAAGATAAATTTTTTACTCAATAAATTGAAAAAAAAAAAGTACTAAAATTTTTATTAATTATGTGAAAACATAATATTTTTATAAAGGAGAACGTATGCCTCAAGAAAATAAAGTAATCTATCGTACTGAGATAACAAAAGAAATCTCAGAACAAGAAGTGAAAGAAATATCAAATAAAGATATTAAGATTATTTGCGAAATATGTGGTTTCGCTAACGAACAATATAGTTTTATGTGTTCAAAATGTTCAAATTTACTAAATACTAATAAAAAGGAGAGTAAAAAGCTATGGCCATTGAAGAATTAAAGAAGAAAAACATTATTAATGGTGATGTTCAGGTCATATTTGAATCATTATATAAAAAAGATATTAATATTGATGATTTATCACCTGAAAAAAGAAAACATGTTGACGCTGTTAACAAATATATTAACAGATATGAAAATGCTGTTTGTGAGTTTAAATCAGAAACTGAAATAAAATTTTTAATAAAGTTAATTGAAGATGCATTTAATGAATATCATAAATCACCATATCAATACATTTATAAACTAAATAGAAAATATTTTACAAATGAATTATTAGACGTTTATTTATATCAAATATTATTAAAATCTCAGGAAGATCAAAAAGCAATAATCAATGCCAAATTTAAGAATGAATCTAATTATTCCGATAGTTTAGAAGTCAAAATGGCAATTGAAAAAAGCGTAGATGAACATGTTTTAATTAAATTTGTCTATACACCATATTTAGGTTCACAAATTACATATTATGACACAGATTTAAAAATGCCATTAAATTTAATTTTTAAATCATACTTAACTTATAGAATTACTGATAGTATAGCATTCATTAATAAATTAGATATTGATTTCAAACATATTGGTTATAATGAAATCTATAATTTTATTCTTACTTTTACTAAAAAGATAATGCGTGATTGTATTACAGAAACAATTATTGATAATAAACTTGGTTATTATAGTTTTTCATCAAAAATCTCACCTATCGAAAATTTATTTATTTCAAGAGCGAATTCTGTTTTAGCAGATTATGGTATTTGTGTTAATGCAATAGACATTAAAGAATTAAGTTTTCAAGAAACAAATATAACTAAAATTGTAACAAATCAAATATTATCTGAAAGAATAAAAAATATTAGTAATGATGCACGAATTGAATATGAAAAAGCATCACTTGATTTATTTGAAAGAAAAGCAGAAATTTTATCAAAACATCCTGAACTTGTTGATTCATTAACTAAGGCTGAAAAAGATAATGCGTTTAGACGTTATGGTCTAAAAGAAGGATTACAATTTATAGATGATGAAAAGCAAAAGATTAAAACTTCCATTTTAAGTGAAGAAGAAAGATTAAATGATGATGCAATGAAACTTCAAAAAAATAATGAAGAGCCACCTAAAAATGAAGATGATGATGATGGATTCTTTCAAATTTTAAGAATTATAGGATTTGTAATAACAGTAATAGCTGTAATTATTGGTTTTATTGTTTCAACATACAATCCAAATCTATTATTATTAAGTGGAATATCTATAATTTTATTTGCTCTTATATTAAATTGGGAATTAAAATATAATGAAAAAAAGAAAGAAAAAATTGAAAAAATGAATGAAGAATTGGAAGAAATGGAGGAATATATTAATGCGTGATCAATTAATCAGAAAAATAATAGTCTGGACTTTAGTAGGAATAGGTACAATACTTTCTATTATTGGTTTTGCGAATATTGTAACTCCAACATCTCAAAATAATAATAGTTCATCGGTTTCTAAAAATTCATATTATAATGCTTCAGAAATGTATGAAGATTCAACTTATAATCTAACTTCATCATCATACTATAAGTATTCATGTAATCAAAGCGGTACTTATTACATTACAATTTATAGCACCTATTTAAATAATTGTAATAACCTAACAATTAACCGTTTCAATAATAATGATATAAATAGTTCATCGATTTCCGTAAATACATCAACTTATTATACTAGTTCATCATATAAAACATATTCTGTATATTTATTTAGTGGCTACAATTACTATTTATCATCGCAATCTGTGGATAATTCATACACTACAAATTTCATAATTTCAACTTCTAACGCAATAAACTAAAATAAAGCTAAAAGAACTCATGTAATAATGAGTTCTTTTTTTAATTAAAAAATAGATTATTTTCTTTTGTATAAAAAAGAAATAGCATATATAGGTAAATAAAGAAATTTACCAATTTTTTTAAAATTATCTTTTGTTAAAACAATAGCTTTTGAAAAGTTATATTCATCAATATCTATAATAGTATTCAGTGCTCGATGAAAAGTATTATTATTACCAGATTTTACTTCGATAGGCAATACTTCACTATGATATTCCACTAAAAAATCTACTTCTCCATTTTTCTTATTATTATAATAATATAAGTCACTAAAACCATGAGCATGAAGTTCTTGTGCTACAAAATTTTCATATATAAAACCATTATTAGTTTTTATATTATTATTTAATATAGAAAGTTTTGTGTCACTATCAAATAGTTTATATGATAATAAACCTACATCTTCAAAAAATAGTTTAAATTGATTTCTTTTTGAAGTTAAAACTAAAGGTATAGTAGGATTACTAACTAAATATGTTGGAATTGTAATTCCTGCATTATTAAGCCATGTAAAGCTTAAAATTTCTTTATTGTTTTTATTATATTCAGATATATCAGATAATATAAATTTTCTTGATGGATTTGATAATTCTGTTGGGATTAATTTATATATTTCTTTTACTTTTAATTTTTCATTATCAGACGCATATCTCATTATATCATTAACAATATAACTTTCAATTTCGTTATGTGCATCTTCAACTTGTAAAAAATCATGTTTAGTTAAATACTGTTCAACAGCTTTTGGCATTCCACCAACTAAAAGATACTCATTGAATTTACTCATAAAGTGTTCATGAATATAGTTAGGAACTTCTTCTTCATTTTTAATTGATTTTTTTACAATCTCAATAATTTCAGAAGTTACTTTGTTATTAATTAAAAATTCTTCAAAATCTAAAGGATACATTTCAAGTTTTAACAAATATCCTGTTGGAGATGTAATTAAATTATCCAATTCAAGTCTTAAAAGTGATCCCGATAAAATTATTCTTTGTTTTTTTCTTTCAACAAAATTTTTAGTTTGATATATAATGTCAAAATATTCTTCTATATCTCTATGCTTATTTAAATAAGTATAGTATTCTTGAATTTCATCAATAAAAATACATGTATCAGAATATATTCTTTCATTGCATAATAATGAAATTCTCAATAAAAAATCATCTATATCTTTTGATTCAATAATTGATTTTATAGCTTTTAGATTATTGTGAAAATTCAAATAACAAGAACTATTAAAGTTTTTAATAAATTCTTTTATCGTATAAGTTTTACCAACTTGTCTTGGTCCATATACAATAAGTGCAGAATCACTAGTTTTCCATCTTAATAAATCATTTTCAATTTTTCTAAATAATGACATATAATTCTCCTTATGAATATATTATAACACATTAATTAGTAAAATTCCAACCAAAAAACATATCAAAATTAGTAAAATTCCAACCAAAATATGGGTCGATTTTAGTAAAATTCCAACCAAAATTAATTGTGAACACAATATAAACAACTATAAAATATCATTCTATGTAAACTTAATAGCACTTTCCCTTTACTTAGAAAAAATAATAACATTCTAAGTAAAGGATAAAAACAGGTATAATCAATCCGATTATACCTGTTTAAATATTATTTATTATTTTCTTTTGATAACTTTTTATCTATAAAATGACTAATTTGAGGGAACACTACTGCAGTAAATAGTTCTAATGCTAGTAAGTACATATGAGTTAATGCGTGAGTCTTACCTGCTTCAGCTATTAACATTATAGAAAATGCTATTGCAATAATAGATTCAATTATTGATAAATACTTAACTAATTTTATTTTTTCAAAAATAAATAGTTCTTTTAATTCATTAGCTTCTCTTAATATAGCCCATACTCCCCATACTATACAAATACACTCATAATCATTAAAGAATATTATTGTAGATAATCCTAATATTAATTCTACTATTCCGTGATAAAATTTATCTTCTTTATAATATTCTTTATCTTTAAATATAACAGGGAATATTGCGTCAATTGCATAAATACATATAATTGAACCAATAAAGTATTTTAATACTTTTTCATGTAAGAAAATATCTTTAAAAATGAAGATGAATATTGTAAGTAATATATTAAAGATGAATTTAACTAATTTAAATATTTTCATAATTTACCTTTTAATATTTCTTATTATTAATTTTAAATGATTTAGATCTTCTAAAATCATCAAATATAATATCTTCTACACTATCACAATTAATATATCCATTAATAGGATTTTTAATAGATAAAATATTACCTATTATATTTGCTTTAACTGTAGAATATTCAAATGCATAGTCACAATCTATTAATTTACAATTAATTAGTTTTAAATTATTACAATAACAAAATGGTTGTGTACCTGTAATAACACAATTAACTAATGTTAAATTAGTAGAATACCATCCTAAATATTCTCCATTAATAATAGAATCTTTAACATAAACATTTTTAGAATGCCAGAATGCATCTTTAGTATTTAATGTTACATCATTAATATAAATATTTTTAGAATATTGAAATGAATATTTACCACTAAAAGTAGAATGTTCAAATGATATATCTTTACAATCTTTAAAAGCATAAAATCCTTCTATATTAGAATTAATAATATTTATTTTATTACAATTCCAGAATGGTTCTTCTGATATAATGTTTGAATCAAGTACAACTATATTAGAACATTCTCTAAATGGTTTAACAGATTCAATAAAAGAATTTTGTACATTTATATCTTTAGAATACCAAAGTGGTGCTCTGCATGTATTATATAAATGAGTATTTTCGATAGTTAAATTAATATCATGCCAAAATGGGTATCTTAAATAAAAAAAAGAATTTAACACTTTTATATTTTTGGATTCTTTTAAAGGTGATTCTCCATCAGAATCTCCTTTAAAAGTACAATTATTAACTTCTAAATTATAAGAATGATAAAGTGATCTTTCTTTATCAAATGTTTCATTTATTATTTGTTTCATATTATAACCTTTTCTAATATGTATCTTATCATAAAAAGTCTTTCAAAGTAATATCTTTGAAAGACTTTATTTTAATAATTATGTGTTTTATTAAACAATAATCTTAATAATACACAAATACCATATGCAATACCTGGTACAACAATACACCAAATTATGCTCATATATACAGGTTGGGCATATACCATTAAGAAGAAATATGGTCCTTCTATTACTTTTAAGATATTAAGTATTATATATACTACGGCATAAGTTATTGTATATATCATTGCATGGAATGTATTCTTAAGTGATAACTTATTTCCTTCTTCAAAGAATAATAAAGATATAATTCCTATTACTGGACATAAGAAATGATGATATAATACGCATTTTGATAAAAACATCATTTTAAATGCTTCCCATAATCCCATTGTTCCTGCAAGATTAGGTGTTAATAAAAATAATGATACTAAAAATGTTTGTGTAGTAACGGCAACACTACAATATTTTAATACATTAAATAAATTTTCATTTTTCTTAGTGAAATAACCTATTACATAAAGAATTGATGAGATAAGTAATAAAATATTAGATTGTTGAGTATAGTATATAAGCATTTCTGCTCCGCCAATTAGAATAACAGCTTCAACTAATCCTATTATTTCTAATATAATATTTATTATATTTAATATAAGACCAATTAGTTTTTTATTTTTCATTTGTTCCCTCTTCTATTCCAATAATAGATTTGGCTTCGCCAATATCTATTTTTTGAACACTTTTTAATTTAGATGATATTTGTCTACTTCTAACACCTATTAATTTATCTAATTCATCATTAGCTTGATTAATTCTATTTTGAGCAACAGTTAATACATCATTAAATGTATCAAATTCAGTTTTAACTGCTTCTAATACTTTCCATGCTTCGGATGTTTTTTCTTGAATAGCTAACGTTCTAAAGCCCATTTGTAAACTATTAAGTAAAGCAGATAATGTTGTAGGTCCAGTAATTAATATTTTTAAATTTCTTTGTACTTCTTCTGATACACCAGATTTAATAACTTCAGCATATAATGATTCACTTGGTAAAAACATTATTCCAAATTCAGTAGTTTTAGGTACATTAATATATTTATCATGAATCTTTTTTGCTTGTTCAGTAATAGCTTTTTTTAATGTTTTAACACATGAAGTTATATTATCTTTATCACTTGTTTCATATGCATCTTGTAATGCGTAATAACTTTCAAGTGGAAACTTGGAATCTATTGGTAAATAAATAGGATCTTTTTTAGATTCTCCTGGAAGTTTTACAGCAAATTCAACTGGATCTTGTGGACCTTTAGTTTTAACATTTACATCATATTGATCAGATGATAACATATCTGCTAATATATTAGATAATTGATTTTCACCAAATGTACCTCTATTTTTAACATTAGTTAATACATTTTTTAAATCTCCTACATCTGATGCAAGAGACTGCATATCATATAATCCTTTAGTTACAGCATCTAGTTTTTCTTGGACACCTTGAAGTGATTTTTGTAAACGATCATTTAAAGATTTATCTAACTTTTCATCCATAGATGATTGCATATCAAGTAACTTCTTTTCAGTAGTTGATCTAATATCAGTAAGTTGCATATTTACATTACTAATAAGTTTTTCTAAAGAATCTTTTAATTCTTTTATTACTTTATCATTATTAGATGTTACTGTTTCTAATTGTTTATTTACAGATTCATTATTTAATGATAATGTATTAGATAAATTAGATACTATTTGTGTAGAAGAATTACTAATAGAATTAGTTACTTCTTGACGAAGATTACTCATTTGATTATCAAAGTTTTTAATTTCTTTAGATTCTGGAGTAGGTTTTAACATATTAATAATTAATAGTACCGCAACAACTACTATAACTACTAATGTTAAGATTTGTATAATATCCATAATTAATACCTCTTTTTATATAGATATATTATAACAAATATTAAAATAAATTATCATTTTTTCTAAATATTTTTTTATAAAATTTATCACTTTATAAAATTTTATTAAGTATAATATGATTGTAATAACTAATGAATGAAAGGAGATATTACAATGAACGTATTTTATAGAGCATACGCTCGTGTATTCCAAGGAATATTCTGGGTAGCATGCCATTTCTTAGATTTTTCAGAACCTAAGATTATTAAAGGCGAAGGTTGTTTAAAAGAACTACCTAAACATTTAAAAGAAAAAAATATAGAATCAGTATTAATTGTAACTGATAATGTATTATTTGAATTAGGAATGTTAAATGATTTATTTAAAGCACTTGATAAAGAAGGTGTTAAATATTCTTGTTATCATAAAACAGTACCTAATCCAACAATTGACAATATCGAAGAGGCATTAGAACAATATCATAAGGAAGGACATAAAGCTATTATCGCATTTGGTGGCGGATCTTCAATGGACTGTGCAAAAGGTGTAGGTGCACGTGTTGCTCGTCCAAAGACTGAAGTTCAAAAAATGCGTGGAGTATTAAAAGTATTAAAAAAGATTCCACCATTCTACGCAGTACCAACTACATCTGGAACAGGATCAGAAACAACTTTAGCAGCTGTAATTACTAATGCTAAAACTCATGAAAAATATGCAATAAATGACCCTGTATTAATTCCAGATTATGCAGTATTAGATCCAGTTGTAACAGTAAAACTTCCTCCACATATTACATCAACTACAGGTATGGATGCATTAACACATGCAGTTGAAGCATTCATTGGATCAGCTAATACAATTAAAACAAAGAAAATGGCAATATCTGCTACTAAGTTAATATTTAAGTACTTAGAAAAAGCTTATAATAATCCTACAGATATTGAAGCACGTAATGAAATGCAAATAGCTGCTTATCAAGCAGGTGTTGCATTTACAAGAGCATATGTAGGTAATGTACATGCTATTGCTCATTCATTTGGTGGATATTATCATGTACCACATGGACTTGCAAATGCTGTAATTCTACCACATGTTCTTCGTAGATATGGTAAAGCATCATACAAAAAACTTGCTATTCTTGCAAGAGAAGTAGGTATGACAGGTAATTCTGATAAAGAACTTGCTAATATGTTTATTGATGAAATCTTTGCAATGAATAAACGTATGAATATTCCTATGTATCTAGAACCATACAAAGCAGAAGATATTGATCAAATGATCAAAAATGCTATGAAAGAAGCTAACCCTCTATATCCAGTTCCAGTAATCTTCAATAAAGAAGAATTTAAAGAAATGTATGATATAGTTTGTGGACTTAAAAAATAGTATTATAAAATAAATAAAGATGATTTAAGTTAAACTTAAATCATCTTTTTTTATCATAAATATAACTTAAAGTAAAAAACAATTAGTATTTAAATTATGAACTAATTAACTACGTTAAAAAAATCTATAAATTGTTTAGGTGAATATATCTTAACACTAGAATTTACATAGTCATTTTCGTTTCTTGTAACAATACATTCTATTTCATTACTTTTTGCTGATTCAATCATAACAGCATCTTCATAATCAGAAACTGTCGATAATAATGCTTTTTTACAATCAATTGCTTTGGTATCAAGAATATTAAACAACATTAATAGACTGTTAATTATTTCTTTTGTTTGTTCCTTGCTATGAGTTAATTTGTGAACTAAATAATAAATATCAGTTAAGGATTTAGCTGATATGTATCCATTAAATACTTTATTTGCAGCATAAACAAATATCTTTTCACTATCTATAGAAAAAGGTTCTCTATTTTGTAGTGCATCGATAATAACACAAGTATCAATTAAAACTCTCATAATTTTTTAATTCTTTCATCTAAAGCTTGTTCAAGTGTAATTGTATTTGGAATAGAACCAATTAATGACTTAGCAATTTCTATTCTTTCTTGAAAAGGATTAGTAAGTTTACTAATTATCTTACCGTTTTTTGTAATATAAACGTCTTCTGTTAACGACAAATTAAGATACTTGCTTAAGTTTTCTTTCAATTCAGTTGCTGTTATTGACATATTAAATACTCCTTATTTTTCTGTATTTTAATTATAATATAAATGTACAAAATTGTCAAGTATTTTGTACGAATTATATTATTATTTTGTACTATTTAATTATAAAAAAATAAAAATGTACTATTTTAATAGTACATTATTCATTTGTATAATTATCAAAGTAACCTTGAACTAATACTACAGGAGTTCCTTTATCTCCAGATCCACTTGTTAAATCACATAAAGAACCAAGTAAATCAGTTATTTGACGAGGTGTAGTTCCTTGTGTAGCCATAGATCCTTTTAAATTAGAGTCTTTATTTGCTATTTTATTTTTTATAGCATCTTTTAGTTCTTCACCTGTAAGATTTTTATATTCATTATCAGCTAAATATTTTAGTTTTAATTCATTAGGTGTACCATTTAATCCATCAGTATGAAATGGTGATACAATAGGATCTGCAAGTTCCCAAATATGTCCTTGAGGATCTTTAAATGCTCCATCTCCATAAACCATTACTTCTATATGTTTAGAAGTTTTATCAAACATTTCTTTTTGAATATCTAATACTAGTTGTTCTGCATCTCTTGGAAATAATTTAACTTTCGATTCAGTTGATTTATTAGAACCAAGTAAACCATAATTTTTATTAAATCCAGATCCATTTATCGATGAAGTCATTATATCATCTAAACCAAGTATTACATTTCCACCTAATTCTTTTAAAATTCTTTTAGTTCTTTTTCTAGAATGAATATCACAACATAAAACATCTTTTGTATAGTTTAGAATTGTTTTTGCTTGATTAGCAAAAACAAATTCAACACTTGATCCTTCTTCTTTAATTAAAGATTCATAATATTCTACATAATCTACACCTGTAAATACATGTTTTTCATATCCAAAATGTTTTCTATATTCATCAATATTTAAAACATCAGAATATGGATTAATATTTTCTTCATCTATTTTATCTAACGATACAAGTGAATTACCTACTTCATCAGATGGATATGATAACATTAAATATATTTTTTTTGTAGCACGAGCTATTCCTCTTAATAATATAGCAAATCTATTACGAGATAATATTGGAAATATTACACCAATAGTATCAGTATTAAATTTATTTTTAATATCAGTTGCTATATCATCTACTGTACAATAGTTTCCTTGACATCTCGCAACAACTGATTCAGTTATTGCAATAACATCTTTATCATGAAAACTAAAGTTTTCAGATATAGATGCATCAATTACAGATGATACTACTTCTTTTACTAAATTATCTCCTTCTTTTATAATTGGTAGTCTGATTCCACGAACTTGAGTTCCTACACATCTAGACATAATTATTCACTTTCTTTCTTTAAAATGTTTCTAGCAATATAAACACCACATGCTCCAGCTTGAGCAAGACCTCTAGTTATTCCTGCTCCATCACCACCTACAAATAAATTTTTAATATTTTTTATTTCAAATTCATTTGTAATTTCTGGATGAGCTGAATAATATTTAGCCTCAACTCCATATAATAAAGTATGTTCTGTTGCAATACCTGGTGTAATATTATCTAATACTTTTATCATTTCAATAATTGATTGCATTGTTTTATATGGTAATACTAAAGATAAATCACCAGGTATTGCTTCTTTTAATGTAGGTTTTACAAAACCATCCGCAATACGTTTTTCTGTTGATCTTCTATTCATTAATATATCACCAAATCTTTGTACAATAACTGATCCACATGATAATTCATTAGCTAATTTTGATACACGTGATGCATATTCATTTGATTCATGGAATGGTTCATCAAATGAATGTGATACTAGTAATGCAAAGTTAGTATTTTCGCTTTGTAAACTTGATGAGTTATATGAATGTCCATTAACATTAATAATACCATCGTTATTTTCAACAACGACATGGCCTCCTGGGTTAGAACAGAATGTTCTAACCATCATACCAACTGATGTTGAATATAAGAATTTTCCTTCATATAAATTATTATTAATTTCTTCCATTACAAGGTTAGGACATTCTACTCTTACACCTATATCAACATTATTTTGATGCATTATAACATTATTCTTTTCTAATGTTTGTTTAAGCCAAAGTGATCCTTCTCTTCCTACTCCTAGTACGACATATGTAGAATTAATAATTTCATCATTATCAAGTATTACACCTTTAACTTCATTATTATCTACAATAATATCTTTAACTTTAGTTTCAAACATAATATCTACTTTATCTTTTAAATAATTTAAGATATTTGTTAATATTTTAAAGTTTTCTTCTGTTCCTAAGTGACGTACTTTGCTACGTAAAAGTTTTACTCCATAACTCATTGCAAGATGTTCTATTTCTTTTACTTTAGGAGTATTTGGGTCAGTTACAACTTTTGTTGCACCAAAGGATAGGTTTATATCATCTACATAATTAATTAAATCTAATAAATCATCTTTAGATAAATAATCAGCCATCCAGCCACCAAATTCAGTAGTTATATTAAATTTACCATCAGAATATGCTCCTGCTCCTCCAAATCCATCTGTTATTGAACAATGAGGATAGCATTCTTGATGACCGTTTTTATTAACTGGACATTTATCTAATTTATGTTCTAATACTGGACATCTTCTTTTTTCGATAGAACGTCCTTTATCTATTAATAATACTTTTAATGATGGATTTTTTTTAGATAATTCATATGCAAGAAAATATCCATTAGGTCCTGCTCCAACTATTATACAATCATAATTTTTCATAATAATTTATATCCTTTTATAAATCTAATATATCTTTTACTCTAGATACTAAAAAATCTACCGCAACATCATGTTTTTGATCATTTTGAATAATGATATCTGCATAAGATGCAGAAGGTCTAATATATTCATTAAACATTGGTTTTACTGTCTTTAAATATTGATTTATAACAGAGTCAACACTTCTTCCACGTTCATTAATATCTCGATTAAGTCTACGTATAAATCTTAAATCTTCATCACATTTAACAAATATTTTAATATCTGCTAAATCTCTTATTTCTTTAGATTGTAAAACCATTATTCCTTCAACAATAATTAGTCTAGTAGATTTAACTTCTTCAAATTTACCACTTCTATTAAATATTGTATAATCATAAATTGGTTTTAATACACTATTACCTTTTAGTAATTCTTGTAGATGATTTACAAGCAAACAATTATCAAAACTATCAGGAGAATCATAGTTATATGTAATACGTGTTTCAAATGGAACATTATCATAATGTTTGTAATAGTCATCTTGAGAGATGACTGTTACATCATCATTATAATGAAGTCTTTCTAATAATTCTTTTATAACAGATGTTTTACCAGATGCTGATCCACCTGCTATTGCAATAATAATTGGTTTCATATAACTATTCCTAATTCATTTATTAATTATTTTTTAATATATCTTTTATTCTTGATACTAAGAAATCTACTCCAACATCATGTTTATTATCATTAGGTATGATAATATCTGCTGCCATACTAGATGGTCTAACATATGTATTAAACATTGGTTTAACTGTAGATAAATATTGTTTAATAACAGAATCAACCGTTCTTCCACGTTCTTTAATATCTCGTTGAAGTCTTCTTATAAATCTTAAATCTTCATCACATTTAACAAATATTTTAATATCTGCTAAATTTCTAATCATTTCATTTTGTAATACTAAGATTCCTTCTATTACAATAATCTTAGTAGGTGATACTTTTTCCCAAGTATCTTTTCTATTATGAATTTTATAATCCCATACTGGTTTTAATATATCTTTACCGGATATTAAATCCATTAGATTTTGTTTTAATAATTCATTATCAAAACTATCAGGATGATCATAATTAACTAATGCTCTATCTTCCATAGATACATTTGTTAAATCTTTATAATAATCATCTTGGGAAATAAGGGTTATTTCCATATCATTATCTAAACGTTCAATAATTTCTTTTATAACAGTAGTTTTACCTGATGCAGATCCACCTGCGATTGCAATAATAATAGGACGCATTAGTAATTCCACTCTTTCTTATTATTTAATTCATCAATTATTATTTTTTCATCATCTATATAATATATTTCTTTTGTATTTCTAAAATATTCTAGATAATCTAGACCATATCCATATACAAAATAATTTGGTATTTCTTTTCCTACAAAGTCACATTCAAATTCAACTTCTCTACGAGCTTTTTTATCAAGTAGTGTACATGTATAAATATGTAATGGTTCATATGTATGTAAATATTCAACCATTTTAGCAAAAGTTTTTCCTGTATCAACTATATCTTCTACAATAATTACATTTCTTCCTTTAATATCAGTTGAAATATCTTTTTTCATTACTACTACACCTGTGGATTTAGTTCTTTGATAAGAACTATATTGAACAAAGTCAAGTTCAACGAAACATTTAATTTCTTTAATCAAATCCATCATAAAAGGTGCAGCACCTTTTAATACTCCAATTATAATAGGTGGATTTTCATCACCAATAAATTTATCAGTAATTTCTTTACCAATACGAGCACAAATTTCTTTAATTTCTTGTTCTGAAACTAATAATTTCTTCATTTAGATCTCCTTATTTGGTCTTATATTTACCATAATTATTATATTAAAAATAATCATATTTTTCAATTCATATAGAATTAATGAAATATTGAAAACATTTACTTTTTATTTTTTTATCTAACAAATATTACCTATATAATAAATTAAGTATTATTTTTTAAAAAAATTTCAACAAACTAATAAATACAAAAAAATTGTTACTATAAGTTAAATAAATATTCAATAAAAAGACACACTATTAGTAAAGCTAATAGTGTGTCTTGTTTTTATTTCTTCTTTCTTAATGTTGCGACAAGTGGAGCAACAATATTATTTAATCCAAATAATGGTAAGAAAGCATTAAATGATGCAGTAAACTCAATTGGTAATAATCCAAATGCGTTTAGATTAGGTGCTTCATTTTCTACTTCTACAGAAACTAAGTATAATGCAAAAATACATACATTAAATATTAGTAACTTTAAACCAAGTTTGTTGGTAGCTGGCACTTTGAATTCGTTCTTTGCTTCGCAATAAACAAGTTTATACATGAAGAATTGAAGTACGGCACAACCAAATGCTGCTATCAACATAAAATTATAAAATAAGTTACCATGTGCCCAGTCCATTACATATGTTGAATAGAATATTGCTGCACTAGAGAATAATGCAATCATAAATGATATTACCATAAATACTTTAGTAATACCTTTTACTTTAGGTCCAAATGGTAATAATGTTTTCTTTGTTTCTAATACTTTAACATATTTTAATCCAAAATATCCAAATGCTATAAAGCCACAAGATAATAATAAGATATCAAATGGATATAGTAGTGTTGGTCCACCAGATACAAATTTAAATAAACCTGTAATATATTGAACAATAATGTATAAAAACATTATTACTGCAAGTACAATTACTGCAATACTATTTTTCTTCCATATATGTTTTCTAGCATCAGCTGAAACTGCAACATATGCATTATGTGTAAATACACATATTAGAATAAATGTTGCAGTTGTAAGCATCATTGGAAGTACTCTTATTAATTCTTTAATAGCTTCAGATGGAGTACCAGATACTATACAACCAATAATATTACATAATTCATACATGAATTCAAACATTGAAAATGCTGCAAGAGTATATACTACAAAGAATAAAATCATGTAGAACATTCTTTCTTTCTTTGCGTCTTTATTCATCATACTAACATTTCTGTTTTCTTTTAATAATAAATCCTTTAGCATATTAGTATGTCTCCCATATAATTAAATCATTAGCACCTTCTACTTCATTTAAGTATAAGTGTTCTAGTTTTAATGATGATGCATAAGTACTTTGTAGAGTGACTAAAGATGCACCTACTACTTGGAATTCTTCTGTATATGTAGATGAAATATTACCATAACATCCAATACCTTTGCTATCTTTACCCATACCAAATGATGCTGGATAATAATATAATTCTGTACCAGTTTTAACACCTAAACCATATATAATTCCATCAGTATTAGTACAAGTCCAGTCATTAGCATGTGCATGTCCAATAAATGATGCAACAACATTATTTGCTTTAAAGCAATCATTCATAGAAGTAGCATAATCACTTGCTGCAAATCCTTCTAATTTAAAGAATTTAGACTTAGTTACTTTACTACCACCTGCAAGTAAATCATTAAATAATGTATCATAATCAGTTTGAGCTATATGATAATAACAAATACTAGGAATATTACTACTATTAGAATCAGTTTTTGCTTTATCATGTTCAGCTTTTAACCAATTAATTTGATCTTCTCTTATATAATCATATGTAAGACCAAGATCTGTAGCACCTTCTCTATATGATGCACCTGAATCTAGGTGGAATATTTGCCATTTTACTTTATTATTTGTATCTTTTAAGTTAATAACATAATTACATCTTTCATGCACATCATCATTATCTACTTCTATATATACACAGTGAGCTGCATTTAGAAATTGTTTAGATAACCAGTTAGGATTATATTTACCTTCTCTATCATGGTTACCCCATGTCATAGCATATGGTATTTCAAAACTTTCCATAAACTCAATAAACTTTTTAACTGCTTGTGGAGTTGATAACATAAATGTATCACCAGTTACTTCTATTAAATCAATAGATCCACCAGCATGTGATTTTGCTTCATTGATTACTTTTGTAATATACTTCATACTACCAGTATCTTCACCAGCAATATTGGAACCAGTACTCCAATGAATATCAGTTAGTTGTAATATTGTAAAGTTAGATTTCCAATCCATCTCATATACATAATCATCTAAATGATCAGCAGATTTTACTGTATCTGATTTTGCAAAAGAAAATACTACTACTAAAGTAACTATTACAACTGCAATAATTCTTTTAATAATCATTAAATTAATCCTTTCTTTAATTATTGTTACATTATTATTATAGCATTATTTAAATGCTTAATATTCTTATTATATAAAATAGTTTTAACTATTGTATTGAGCTTATTATTTTAATATTTATAAGAACTATATTATTGATACAAATAACTTATATTACAGAGTTTGTACAACAATATTGATAAACTTTATAAGTAATAATAGGATTCAAACTGTTTGATTTTCCATCAATCAAAGCATATATTTGTTTAAATTCATTAAATGGAATATCTCTTGTTGGTCAAAATAAATTATATAGTTCTTTTAACTTAAGAATGTCACCATATACTTTCTCTCCACAAATACTATAGATTTAAACTGTCTATGTTTAACAAAAAATCTTCTAATGAAATTACGAGTATTCCCATATCATTAGTATAATATACCAATGGTTTATTAATAACCATAATCTTTTTGAATGAACCAGGTACTGCAAGTAAAGCGTCATATTCGTTGTTTAAATGTTTTTCTTCAGGTATTTCGTCCATTATTTGAATATAGTATTCTTTACTTGAACGCCTTGCTATAAAATCTACCTCAGATTGTACATAAACATATTTACCATCTTTGTTTTTCTTTTTTTGTTCAAGAAATCCAACATCTACCCTATATCCTCTTGTTACAAGTTCATTGTATACAGTGTTTTCTATTAAAAAACCTTGATTTGGTTCTCTAAAATTTAATCTTACATTTCTAAGGCCTATATCCTGGCAATAGAATTTTGAAGGTGTATTTAAATATTCTTTTCCACGAATATTAAATCTTTTAACTTGATCAAATAAATAAGCATCTACAATCCCTTTAAAAAATCTAGTAACTGTTTCATTATCTATTTTTATTTTTTTCTCACTTTTTAAATAGTTGCTCATATTTAACGGATTTGTTAAATTCCCTGTAATTGAGCACAATGAATCAACTGTTGCCGATAATTCATCAACAAGATCAGTATGTATATTCCTTTTTATATCATCTATATATACTTTCTTCATTAGATTATCTAAGTATTTTTCTTTTGCCAAGTCAGTTTCTTCTTCAAAAAGGCCAGGCATACCACCATATTTTAAATAATCTTGTAAAGCAAACCTTTTATCTTTTTTATATGCATCAT
>DCIB01000007.1:0-420 GCA_002315915.1 Caryophanales bacterium UBA1737 | reverse complement strand
TATCTTTTGATAAAAACTTTGAATTGCTTCCTGTGATATAAATATCATAGTTCTCGTGTTTATTTAAAGAATTAATAGATCTAACAAAATCCGTTGCAAGTTGTACTTCATCAATAAATATGTAATATTGTATATTTTCATTATTAGCTATAGTCTCTACGTATTTTCTTAATTTTCCTTTTTCAAGCAACGAATCATTTACCTCATCATCTAATTCAACAATTATTATTTGTTCTTCTTTAATTCCATTTTTTAGTAAATATTGTTTATATAATTTCATTAACAAAAATGATTTGCCACTTCTTCTAAGTCCACCCCTTTGAAAAGAAAAAAATTCGCACGAAACCCCAGGCCGGTTACCTATCAATTTAGGTGTAGAGATTTATAGCCCCCTACCCCCTGATTGCTTACTATTCTCAA
>DCIB01000009.1 GCA_002315915.1 Caryophanales bacterium UBA1737 | reverse complement strand
AGTCCAACTTTAGGGGTACCCTTCAGTAAACTCCTACTAGCTATTTAATTAGTCCAATTCCTACAATTACAATTAGAATTTGACCAATATAATATAATACATGATTGATAACAGTAAAGAATTTATTATCACCTTTATCACCAAAATATTGATAAGAAAGTACAACATCACTTAGTGCAAATGCAATAAATCCAACACCTAACATCCAATAAGTTGAAAAATCTAATATACAAAGTAATATTCCACTCATTACCATATAAGATAATACAAAACAATATCCAGTAACAATAGGTTTATGTTTACCTAAATCAATATGTTGCATCTTTAACATCATTAAAGTACCTACAGTCATAACTAAAGTTGGTGCAATTAATATTAAATACCAACTCCAAAGAGGTAAAGCACAAAACCATGCAACATCGGATAATGCAAATAATGATTCCATACCAAATGAATAAGCAACATGGCATATTGCAAATGCAACAAATCCCATGTACATATACATATTAGAATCTTCTACATCTTTTTTATACATAACTTTTAAATCAAGAACAACATCACCAATAGTACCAAATAACATACCTACAAGCATTGGCATACTATAGTGTGATAGTTTGCCTCCTCTAAAAGCAAGTAATAATCCACATACAATAATTAATACTGATGATAAAAACTTTAATAATAATGAAAGTGGTGATGGTTTTTGTGTTCTAAATATTAAGAATGACGCAACAAAACATGCAACACCAATTACAAATAATATAATATCCATAATTAAATCTCCTATTTAATTTATTATTTATACATTATTATTATACACCTTTTATATTCATTATTAAATATAAAAATAAAAATCACTAAAGTTTTACTTTAGTGATTAATTGTTAAATCTTCATTAATAGCTCTTTTCTTAGTAACAAATTTATGTAATAAATAAAAATATACCATACCAGAATTTGTTTCAATTAATGAATTAACTATAAGAGTTTGTAGTGATAATTCATTTAATGGTCTTATTCCATTAATTAATAGAGGTGCTTCCCACATAAATTGAGTTAAGATACCAATTAAATTTAAATATAATAAATTCTTTATATTTTCTTTTAGGTGCTCTTGATCTTTAGTTAAATAATAAACTATTAATGGAGTATAACCAATTATTAAGAATAATCCCATAACCCAATGAAAGTTACAAGTTTGTCTTGAAGTTGTTACAACATAATTCATAAATGTATTTTCAAATAAACTAACTGATCCAATTTGAGAAAGTGTTGGAACTACTAACCACCAACCAACTATAATTAAAGTATATAGTTTTAAATGTTTATCATGAGATAAAGCTTCCCAAATAAATATAAAATTAGGAACTCCATAGCTAAATGAAAACCATAATAATGTAAAGAAATGACCTGTTGTATCTAATAATTGGCCATTGATAGTTATTTCTCTAGTATGAGTTAAACAATAGAATATTCCAAAATCAACTCCTAAATATAACAATCCTCCTATTATTGACCATATTAAAGTTAAGAATTTCTTTTGATAAATAAGTAGTCCTATTAAGAATAATAGATAAATTAGATCTAAAACAATGTAAGCTCCATTAAATGTTCTAGATGGTTTAATTTGTGCAATGTCTGTTAATGTAATCATTTTATTAATCCTTTTTATTTTATTTAATTACTATTTTATATAATTCATCTTGTAATTTTTCAGGTAAACTATCTAAAAATGATAATTTAAAACTATTTTTAATTCTGTAACAAATTTTTGGTCTTTTACAAGATATTATTTTTAACATAAGTTTTCCAATTATATCTGATGATGCATCTTTTGTTATTTCATCATCCATTAATTTCTTAAGCTTTGTAAGTGGTGATTTATAATACTTAGAATTATTAACCATTTCATAATATAAATCATTAACACCATCTAATAATTTAGTTTTAATAGCACCTGATTGTACTTTAATTACTTTAATATTTAAATAATTATATTCACGTCTTAATATATCACAATAATTATCTAATAATATTTTCGGTAATGCATAATAAGAATTAAATGGTTGTGGAGAATACCGTCAAACTTCTGATGTCATAATAATAATTCTTGAATCTTTATTTAATAGATCAAATAATACTTTATTTAGTTTATAAATACTAAAGAAGTTTATTTCAAATATTTTTCTAAAATCTTTTTCACTACCTTCAAGAAGTGTTTGAATCATAAATATTCCAGATAAACATATAATTCCGTCCAAATGTGAAGTTATTTTGAAAATATTTTCTTTAATATTTAGTAAATCTTCTTCTTTAGTTAAATCAGCTTTAATAAATGTATAATTGGATAAATTATATGATTGATTAGAAATATCAGTTCCAATAACATAATAACCATTTTCAACTAATTTATTAACAGCAGATTTACCCATTCCACCTTCAGAACCAGTAACTAAAATATATTTCATATATTCTCCTAAATAAAAAGGCTTTAAGTTCAAACTTAAAGCTAAATTTTATAAATGGTAGGACTAGAAGGATTCGAACCTCCGAATAAGTGGGTCAGAGCCACTCGCCTTACCGCTTGGCAATAGTCCTATAAAAGACTATTTATTAATAGTCTTAATTATCTAACATAAGTGATAAATATGCTTTATCGAATTGATGTTTAGCTAAGTCGTCTTTTTTTATGATAAAACATACTGTTTCATCTTGATCTTTAAATAAGTTTATTTCTTTGTAATTATTAAAATCTAATTTCAAAAGTACTACTTCATTACTTTTTAAATTATAATTTTTAAATGATACCTTATTAGGAAATAATGATATACCAGTATCAATATTATCTAATACAGCACATGTATCTAAAAATAAGTTATAATTTGATTCAATTTCATCATTGAAATCAATTCTTTCACAATTATTAGTATCTTTAGAGTATCTTACAATTCCTCTAAATGGATAAGACATGCTTTGAATAAAGAAATATAACATTCCTTCTTTTGGTAAATATTCAGAAGTTATATCTTTTAAATTAATTTGTCCTATAAATATTTCATCATTATAAAATATCGAATTATCATTCCAGCTAGTTGGGACATCAGGACATCCTAAAAAATGTGTTGAAAGAAAAGGTGATTCTTCATCTTTATTAAGTATATTAAGTTTAAAATTAATCATATATCTATTATATACCTTTTAAATACTTTTTTTTATATAGCGCATTTGATCTGATTTTTTTAAATCATTTCTTTTATCGTATAGTTTTTTACCTTTAACAACACATAATTCAACTTTAACAAATTGATTTATAAACATTATTTTAGATGGAACTATAGTATAACCATCTTGAGATTTTCTATTTGATAGTTTTAAAATCTCTTTTTTTGTCATTAATAATTTTTTAACTCTATCTGGATCATGATTAAAAATATTACCCATTTCATATTTAGAAATATGTAATCCTTTGATATATAATTCATTATCATGAATATAACAATATGCATCTATTAATGACGCATTATGAAGTCTTAATGATTTTACTTCAGTTCCTTGTAATACAATACCTGCAGTATAAGTTTCAATAACTTCATATTCATAATGAAGAGTTTTATTTTGACATATAATATTTGAATTTGTTTCTTTTTTCATATTATATAATCCTCTTAATAATTGAAAAATCAATTTCTCTATAAATTGGATTTGATTCTTTTACTTTAATTAATATTTTATCACCCAAATGATATGATTCTTTTGTATATTCATTATAACAAGAAGATGTTTCTTCATTATATTCAATATAACCTTTCATATCAACATATTTAGTTAATCCTTCAATATAATTATCTAAAGATGAATATATTCCAAAACTTGTTATCGAAGAAATAGTTGCAGTAAATACTTCACCAATATGATGTGATAAATACATTGCATAATAATACTTATCAATATCTCTTTCAATATTTTCTGCAATTCTTTCATTTTTAGATGATTGATTAGCTGCAAGAGTTAATTTATTCTCATAATAATCTAAAGATTTAGTATCATATTCTGGATGAATAAAACATCTTTTAATCATTCGATGTACCATTAAATCAGGATATCGTCTAATAGGTGATGTAAAATGAGTATAATTTTTAAGTGCTAATCCAAAGTGTGAAATATTAGTTGTTGAATAAATTGCTTTTGGAAAAGATCTAATTATTTCATTATTAATAATAGCTTTTAATGATTCATCAATCGATATTTCATCTAATGAAGTAATTACTTCTTTTAATACATAGGATAAATCTTTACCTTTTACTTTATAATTATATCCAAAACTATTAATTTTATTTATTAAAGATATAATTTTTTCATCATCGGGAGTTTGATGAACTCTATAAATAAAAGGAAAATTAGAATAATTAAATATTTCTGCAATACATGAATTTGCAGTAATCATAAATTCTTCAATTATATTTTCAGATATTCCTCTTTTTATAGGAAGTACATTTATACAATCTCCATTACTATCTAGATTTATAACAGATTCTGTCGATTCAAAATTAAATGCACCATCTTTTAATCTTTTTTTATGAAGAATATTTGATAATTCTACAGCAGGAATTATAAAATCTTTAATATCTTGATACTTTTCTAAATATTCTAAATCATTATTTAAATATTTATTAACTCCTTCATAAGTTAATCTATGACTTGATTTAATAAATCCTTCTTTTAAGTCATAATCTAATATATTCCCATTAGAATCGATATTCATGATTAAACTTATAACTAATCTTATTTTATCTTGTTGTAAGCTACATAAATTATCCGATAATACAGAAGGTAACATAGGTATAACTTCATTTGGTAAATAAATTGAAGTAGTCCTATTTAATGCTTCTAAATCTATTAATGAATCATCTTTAACATAATGAGATACATCAGCTATATAAACACCTAATTCATATGTATTATCGCTATTTTTATATACACTTACCGCATCATCAAAATCTTTTGCTGATTCGGAATCAATTGTAACAATATATTTATTTGTTAAATTAATTCTTTTATTTAATTCATTAGATAAATCTTCTTTTAAAAATAAATTAGCTTCATTTAATACATCATTATCAAATGATTCTGGTAAGTTATAACCTTCTTTAATCATTTTTAAATCAAGTAATGAATGATTAGAATCATTTCCATATACTTTAACTACTTTTATAATAGCAGAAAGTTTACCTGTATATTTTAGGGGAATACATTCTACATAATCACCTATATTAAATTTGATGCTTTCAGACTCATCAATTAATAAATCACCAATTACAATATTTTCAAATACTTTTAGATATTTTTTCTTTCTGAAAATGATTACTTTACCATAATACTTATTATGAGATCTTTTAATAATACGTTCAATATGAGCTTCTTCTTTACCTTTAAATGTAGTAATACTTGCTAGACAAATATCTTTATCCATTGCTGAAGATAGTTTTTCATATGGTACATATAAATGATTATCTTCTCCATCAATAAATCCATATAAAGAATGTTTCATTGAAAGAGTTCCATATATTAGATTAAATAATGATAATATTCCAAATTCATTATTTTTATTATGCATTATAAAAAATGATTCTTCTAAATAAGATAAAGCTTTTCCTAATTCTTCAACTGTATAATCTTTAAATATTTCATGTAATTCATCAAATGAATAACATTTCTTATTATGAGATATAAAAAATTCTTTTACAGTATTTATCATATGGACCTCCTTCCTTATTACATATTAAAAGGGCTTAATATTTTAAGCCCTTTTTTACTAGTAGCGTGGTAATGCAGCAGCTAATATTGCAAATATAAAGAATAAAACAGATAATCCAAATGTAATATAATTAATTACTTTTTCTGGACCTCTTGCTTTTTGATTTGCAAATAAATCTGATTTTTCACCTGAAAATGTATTACCAATATCATCTTTTGATGATTGTAAAACAATTATTAAAATCAAAAGAATGGAAACTATTAATAATATCCAATCGTACCAAGATAAAGCGCTCATAAATGCTCTCCTAATATTAATAAATCTTATATGTTAATTATATATAATTATATGTATTTTTTCAATAAGATTGCTAAATCAAAGCTTCTTTAATTGCTTCTTTAGCATCACTTATAAGAACAATTTCTAATTGTTCTTTTACTGTTTGTGGTATTTGTTCTAAATCTTTTTCGTTTTCTTTAGGAACTAATATCTTTTTAAGACCTGATCTTGCAGCAGCAATTGATTTTTCTTTTAATCCACCAATTGGTAATACTCTACCTCTTAGAGTAATTTCTCCTGTCATACCAATTAAATGATTAACTGCACGATTAGAAAATGATGAAACAATAGCTGTTACCATAGTAACTCCAGCTGATGGTCCATCTTTAGGAACTGCTCCTTCTGGTACATGGATATGAATATCAGTATTATTAAATGACTCATCTTTAATTAAGAAATCACTAGCGTTTGCTTTTACATAAGATAAAGCAGTTTCTGCTGATTCTTTCATTACATCACCTAGTTTACCTGTTATTAATACTCTACCATTACCTGGATAATGAGCTACTTCAATTTGTAAAGTATCTCCTCCATATTCTGTATATGCAAGTCCGTTTACTACTCCTACATAATCTTGTTCAATGGCTTCATTATTTTCAAATTTAAATTTTCCTAAATAATCTTGAATATTATCTTTAGAAATTTCTGCTTTAGATATTTTTTTAACTAATATATCACGCATTACTTTTCTAATTAATGATCCAATTAATCTTTCAACTTCTCTGACACCTGCTTCACGTGTATAGTTTCTAATTATTAAATATATAGCTTCATCAGTTATAGAAAATAAATCTTTATCTAAGCCATTTTGTTTTAATTGTTTATCAATCAAATGACGATGAGCAATTTCAAATTTTTCATGTTCTGTATAACTAGATAATTCAATTATTTCTAATCTATCACGAAGGGGTGCTGGAATATTGCCTAAATAGTTAGCTGTTGCAATAAAGAATACATTTGATAAATCAAATGGTTCTTCTAGATAATGATCAGAAAATGTTTTATTTTGTTCTGGATCTAATACTTCTAACATAGCTGATGTTGGATCACCTTTATAATCAGATGATAATTTATCTATTTCATCAAGTAAAAATACTGGATTATTAGTTTTAGCTTTAGATAGAGATTGCATAATTCTACCAGGTAAAGCACCAATATATGTTCTTCTATGACCTCTTATTTCAGATTCATCAGCTACACCACCTAAAGATTGTTTAACAAACTTCTTATTTAATGCTCTTGCAACACTCATTGCAAGAGATGTTTTACCAACACCTGGTGGACCTACTAAACATAGAATTGATTGAGGATTCTTATGAGACATAACTCTTACAGCTAAATATTCAATAATTCTATCTTTTACTTTATCTAATCCATAATGATCTTCATCTAATATTTCTTTTGCTACATTTAAATCATTTGAATCTTCACTAGAAAGTGACCAAGGTAGACTTAATACAAAATCTAAATATGTTTTAATGATACCAGCTTCTGGAGAAGATGAAGGTGTTATTTGATATCGAGATAATTCATTTAAGCACTTTTCTTCTACACTTTTAGGAAGAGATGATTCTTTAATTTTCTTTCTTAATTTTTCAATATCAGCATCTTTTAATGCTTTATCACCAAGTTCTTCTTGAATAGCACGCATTTTTTCTCTTAAGAAATATTCTTTTTGTTGTTCGTTCATATTTTTACGAACATCATTATCTATCTTTGCTTCTAATTCATCATAAAACTTATGTTTACGAAGATCTGTTAATACATTTAATAATCGTTTATTAGTATCTAATTCAAATAAATAATTACTTCTAGATTTAGCATCAACAGCTATTAATGACGCAATAGAATCACTTAATATATCATCAGATAAATCTCTAGATAATAACATACTAATTTTTTGATATATTACTTGATCTTCTGTATTTTTATTTTTAGATTCTTCTAATTCTTTTTTTATTAAAGACTTTATTGGAGTAGATTCTTCAATATTTGTTGTAATTGAAGGAACTGTTTCAACTAATGCCATAGTACAATCAGCTTCAGTATTAAGTTCTAATATATCGCAACGCATAATAATATCAAATTTAACTCTAGATAAAGATGAATTAGGAGATGTTGATAATATTATTTTAGCTAGAACTCCTCTTCTATAGAATCCATCTAAATGTTCATGAACAATATCATCAATACATTCAGTTGATAAAACTACATAAGATTGATAATCTTCTGCAAGTTTTAATGCTTTAATTTCAGCTTGACGAGTAAAATCAATTCTAACATCACTACATGGTAAAAGAATCATATCATAAATACCAATAAATGGTAATTTAATTTGAACTGGGTTTTCAGTATTAAATGTCATAATTACCTCCTTATAATTTTACATTTGTAAATAAATGGCATTGTATAACAATGCCATGTTTATTATTATTCTGCTTTTTTAGTAGTTTTCTTTGCTTTTGGTGCTTCTTCAGCTGGAGCATCATCAGTAGATTTTTTAGTTGAAGCAATATTATCTTTTAATAATTTAATAACTTTTTCAACTTTTACTTGATATTCAATTTGAGATGGAGCATATTGTTTCTTTAATTGAGCAATACGTGATGCATCACCTGATGCAATTTCAAGATATTTTGCTTCAACTTCTTTATCTGTTGATTTAATCTTTTCCATTTCAATTATCTTATCAAATACAAGTTCTTGTAAATATTGTTTACGAATATTTTCTTCAACAGTTTTCTTGTAATCATCAAGTGAAGCTACTCCGTAATATTGAAGTAATACTTCTGATGGAATACCATATTGTTTTGCTTGATCTTCTAACCCTTTAACTTGACGTTCAACTGCATTATTAATTAAACTTGCAGGAAAATCTGCAAAAGAGTTTTTGCAAACTTCTTCTAATAATTCAGATTCAAATTTATTTTCTGCTTCTTTAGTTTTAGAATCTGTTAAATCCTTTTTAACATATTCTTTATATTCATCAACAGTTTTAACACCTTTTAAATCAAGTTCTGCAACGAATTCATCATTTAATTCAGGAACAACTTTTGTTTTTACTTCATGAACGTGACATTTAAAGATAGCTTCTTTACCAGCTAAATTTTCAGCTTGATAATTTTCTGGGAATGTTACTTTTACTTCACGATCTTCTTCAGATTTAACGCCTACTAATTGATCTTCAAAACCAGGTATAAATGAATTAGAACCAAGTTCTAATGGATGATTTTCTCCTTTGCCACCTTCAAATGGTACACCATCTAAGAATCCTTCAAAATCAATTACTACTGTATCACCCATAACAGCTGCATCTTCTTTAACAACATTTTCAGCTTTAGATTTTAAAGTTGTATTAATTTGTTCATCAATATCAGATTTTGTAACTTTAACAGTATCTTTTTTAACTTTTAATCCTTTATATTCACCAAGATGAACTTCAGGCCATACATCTACTTCAACAATATAATTGAATGAAGAACCTTTTTCAATCTTTGTATCCTTTTCTAAATCTACTTTAGGATCGGCAACAGGATAAACTTTTGCTTCAGATAATGCTAAAGGATAAGTTGCTTGGAAAGCAAATTCAACTGCATCACTATATAATGCTTCATATCCAAAACGTTCAATAAACATTTTCTTTGGAAGTTTACCAGGACGGAATCCATCTACTTTTACTTCTTTTACTACTTTTTCAAAAGCTTGATCTAATGCTTTATCAAATTCTTCAGAAGATACAGTTACTACTAACTTAACACGATTTTCTGATAATTTTTCTACTTTAACCATAAAATTAACCTCTTAAATTATTATTTCAATATATTATAACATATTTCTTAAAATATTGTTATTTTTAACTATCAAAATAAAAGCTTTAACTGTTAAATACAGTTAAAGCTTTTATAACTAAGTCAAATTTAATATCGGATCATCTAAAGGATCAACAACATCTATTGATAAAGGAGTTAAAACTAATTCATCTTCTTCATATTCTTTAGAATATTCATAATGCATTGTTGCTGTTAATCTTATCCATGATTTATTTTTAAGTTTAATACCTAATGAATTTGTTGCTAGATGTCCATAAAACTGTATATCATTTGAACAACAAGTCATTGCATGTCTTCCAACAATAAATGAATCTTTTGGAAGTTTTAATGACTTTATTACTGTACCAGTAAAACAAACTTTTTTTCCTTCATAACGATCTTTATTATCAAATGTATCTATATACCATCTTGCAAAATCATTATCTTTGATAGTAATAATAGGTGCATCAATATCATATGGAAGTGGTTCTTCAAAAGCAGGTTGAACTTCTGCTTTGGAATTCATTGCTACCCATTGAGCATTATTATTAATCATTTTTAATGATGTTTGATATTTAGCAAGTTCTTCTACATTATCACATCTATTGATAATAACTACATTTGAAAAACGTAAGTTATCTACAAATTTCTGACGCATATTGTTATAGTATACCGCAAATGATGAAAAATCTATGAATGAAACTATTTGTTGCACTTCAAAACTCTTTGGTAATTTAACTAGTTCTTTATCCCACATTGCATTATCTTCGATAATAATACGATCTGGTTTAAAGCTTTCAACTAGTTCATATGCCACATCAGGTGTAAATTCAGATGGTTCATTAAAATAAGCTACTTGAGTTTTTAATTTAAAAAGTTCATTTTGATCATATTCAACTTCACCTTCTTCAAATACTATTAATAATGATCTTCCACCTTGTTTAGCAAATCCATCGTTTCTAAGTGTATCAATAATAAAAGTTGTTTTACCAGAATCTAAAAAACCATTTATTAAAAATACAGGATATGCCATTATTTACTAATTCCTTTCAAATAAAGATTTAATTTTATCTTGATTCATTTTTGAACCAATTACACATAAACGTCCAGTATAATCAGGCGCACCATTTCTTATTTCAAAATCACCCGATACAAAATCAAAATAATACCAATCATTTTGATCACTAGCTTTTAAAATTCCCTTACTACGAACAATAATACCAAGTGATTCATCTGTAGCAAGTGCATTTAAGAAGTTTTCTAATTCTTTTTTAGAAATGCTTTTAGCAGTTTCAATACCGATACTTTCAAATATTTCATCTGCATCATGTCCATGGTAATGGTGGTGGTGATGTTCTTCATCATGATGATGACAGCAACATTCATCATGATCGTCATCATCTTCATCATGGTGATGGTGATGGCAGCAGCATTTATCTTCATCGTCATCATCTTCATCATGGTGGTGATGGCAGCACTCATCATCATCGTCATCATCATCTTCTTCATGGTGATGGTGATGACAACAGCATTCATCTTCATCTTCATCATCAGTTAATTCATTTAATAATTCATCTTTTAATGATACATTTTTTTCTAATATTTCTAACAATTTAACAGGGTCAATTAAAGAAATAGGAGTAGTAATGATTGCTGCATGAGGATTTTTCTCTTTTACTAAGTTTACAACTTCTAATAATTTATCTTCATCCATTTTATCTATTTTATTAATAATAATAGTATCAGCTGAATCCACTTGATTTAAAAAGAATTCTCCAAAGTTCTTTAAATATACTTTTACTTTAGGGCCATCAACTACTGTTGCTAAAATATTTATTTCAAATGGTAAATCAACTTTCTTTACAGCATTTACTATATCAGATAGTTTTCCAACACCAGATGGTTCTACAATTATTCTATCTGGATTAAATCTATCTACTACTTCTTTCATTGATTTAGAAAAATCACCTACTAAACTACAACAAATGCATCCTGAATTTATTTCTTTAATAGATACTCCAGATTCTTTTAAGAAAGATCCATCAATACCGATTTCTCCAAATTCATTTTCAATTAAAACTATTTTTTCATTATGAAATTTAGATTCAAATAGTTTTTTAATAAGAGTTGTTTTGCCAGCTCCTAAAAATCCTGATATAACATCGATTTTTATCATACACAAACTCCTTTTTATTTAAAAATAATGATTAAATTTATTATAGCATTTTCATTTATAAAATTCAATACAAATTTTTCATAATTAAAAAATATCTAGTAAACTAGATATTTTTATTAATTAATAATTTTATTAACCAATTTTGATAAATATTCTTCATTATAAGAATCAAATAATCCTTCATCGGATAATGATGGAAGAATTGGATTAATAGGAACTTCACATACTATATCAATATTATGATTTACTGCAATACTTTCTATATTTGATTTTCCAAATAAATAATGTTTATCATCACATGATGGACAAATAAAATATGACATATTTTCAACTATTCCATATACTTTAATTTCCATTCTTAAAGCCATATTAATAGCTTTTTCAACTATCATAGAAACTAAATCTTGTGGAGTAGTAACTATTATTGTTCCGTTTACTGGTAAACTTTGGAATATTGTTAATGGCACATCTCCTGTTCCTGGAGGCATATCTACTAATAAATAATCAATATCACCCCATGCTACATCTGTCCAAAATTGTTCAACTAATCCAGCAATTACTGGGCCTCTCCAAATAATTGGATCTGTTTCATTTTCTAATAGTAGATTTGATGATACAATTTTTATTCCATTATGTGATATTGCAGGAATAATAGAAGATTCTGTTGCTTGAAGCATACCCTTTATACCAAATAATTTAGGAATAGATGGTCCAGTAATATCCGCATCTAATATACCAACTTTATATCCTTTATTAGATAGTTCTACTGCAAGCATTGCAGTAGTCATAGATTTACCTACTCCACCTTTACCTGATGTAATAGCAATAACATTCTTAATGTTAGAATCTTTATTTTGTGGTTTTAAAAAGTCTTCTTTAGAATGATGACATGATCCAGAACAACTAGATCCGCAACTTGAACAATCGCCTGAACATTCATGTTTTTCATTACATTCTTCTTGACAATTAGAGCAATCGCCTGAACAATTTTTATTTTCTTCCATATTATTTTTCAACCTCATATTTTTGACATGGCATATAAGATAATTTAAATAAATTTATCTTATGTAAATGATCAATTCTTTCTTTCTTTTCTTTAGAAGGTTCAATTCCTTCTCTTATATATTTATCTAATTCTTCGTATGTAAATCCAAGATTATCTTCATCTGTTTTATTAGTTAATCCATCAGATGGGGCTTTTTCATAATATATTTCTGGTATACCTAAAATTTTTGCCATTTGTTTTACTTCAGTTACTGTAAAGCAAGATATAGGACTAAAATCTCCAACAGAATCACCATATCTAGTTGAATAGCCTACATAATCTTCGGATAAATTACAAGTATTTGCAACTCTTCCATTATGACATTGACTAACTGCATATAATGTAGACATTCTAAGACGGGGAGCAAGATTAATTTTTGCTTGTGAAGTAAGTTCTACATTATCTGATATTTCTTTCATTAATGCATCATAACTTTTTTTGATATTAATTTTTACAAAATCAATATCTAAAAAAGCACATATTCCGTATGCATAATCAATATCCATTTGATTACCATTGGGCATTAATACGCCTAATACTCTATCTTTACCAAGCGCTCTAACTAAAAGTGCAGCCACAATTGAAGAATCTTTTCCTCCAGATATGCCTATTACTGCATTACAATCTTTACCATTTTCTAAAAAAAAGTTTTTTATCCATTCAACTGTTTTATTAACAGCATCTTCTGCATTAAATTTATACATATCTTACTCCTTATCATAATCATCTAAGAAAGAATAATCAATTCCATCTTTTCTATAACCTAATATCATATCCATATTTACATTTTCTACTGATGTAAAAATATTTTGTTCTACAAATTTATTATAAGATATTAAATCTTGAATTAGTTTTTTTGTTTCTTTTCGTTTTGATGATACTATTTTTAATTGTGCACTTTCTGTAAACTTACAAGCACATTGAATAAATTTTAAATTATTATGTTTAGTCCAATTTATAATATTTTTTTCTCTTATTAAATACATTGGTCTAATTAATTCCATTCCTTCATAATTAGTAGAATGAAGTTTTGGTAACATTGTTTGAATAGATCCACTATTTAACATATTCATAAGTGTTGTTTCTATTACATCATCATAGTGATGACCTATAGCTATTTTATTACATCCTAATTCTTTAGCAAGACTATATAAATAACCTCTTCTCATTCTTGCACATAAATAACAAGGATTTTTATCTTGTGAATTAGCTACTTCAAAGATATTAGATTCTTTGATAATAGCAGGTATTTCTAATATATCTAAATTATGTTTTATTAAATCAAGATTTTCTTTATTATATCCAGGATTCATGACTAAAAATTTTAAATCAAAATTAATATCTGAATGTCTTTTTAATTCTTGAAATAATTTAGCCATTATAAAAGAATCTTTGCCACCACTAATACATACACATATTGAATCATTTTCTTTTAATAATTTATAATCATCTATAGCTTTTACAAATTTAGCCCATAGTTCTTTTCTATATGTTGTAATAATACTACGTTCTACATTTTGTATATAAGTTAATTCTTTTTTCATTATTTAATTCTTTCTTTTAATTCATAACCTGATTTAGATAATAATTCTTTTAATAAATCAATATCTAAATTATTTATGTATTTAATTTTTAACATTTTATCTTTATAAGATGATGAAACATCTTTAACTTGTGGTATTAATCTTGTAATATTATTAACTTTTATTTCACAATGATTACACATCATTTTATCAATTCTAAAGATTGCTTCATTAATTTTTTCTTGATAAATAATTGGTTTAAATCTATTAATTAATAATGCATTTGTAACAACTAATACGCTTGATATGCTCATACAAATTGACGCAATCATTGGATTTATTTTTAAAGGTGTAATACCAGTTGATATAATAATTCCAAAAATATTATAACAAAAAGCCCAAAATAATGATAAAAGAATAGTTTTATATGTTAATTTAGATAGTTTTATTGCATTAAAAATATCTACTAAATCATTGGATAATAAAACAATGTCACTAGATAAACAAGATAAATTTGTACTATTTCCAAGTGAAATACCTATATTTGACTCTATTATACTAGGTGAATCATTAACACCATCACCTACCATACATACAAAATCGCCGGTTTTTTTATAGTCCTTAATAGTATTTAATTTATCAATAGGAAGTAAATTAGATTTATATGAATCAATGCCTAATATTGATGAAATATAAGATACAACATTACTATTATCACCTGATAATATAGAAGTTTTAATATTTAATTTTTTAAGTAATAAAAGAGCTTTATTACTTGATTCTCTTAGTTCATCTTCTAAGAATATTTCACAACATAATTCATTATTTTTAGTAAATATAATTTTTGTATAATGATTATTAAAATCTTTTGTTACAGAAGTTTGTTTACCTATATAGTATGAATCATTATTATACCTACATTCTATACCCGATCCTATTAATATCTTATAATCAACTATATCATAAAGATTAGGATATAAGGCTTTTAAATAAGATTTAATAGATTCTGCAATAGGATGATTTGATAATTTTTCAATAGAATAAATTAATCCTAAATTATCAATATCATGATTTATTATATTTACTTTAACAACTTTTAAATTTCCTTTAGTAAGAGTACCCGTTTTATCAAATACTATATTATTAATCAAACGTGCATTTTCTAATATAGTAGCATTTTTAAATATAATTTTATTTTTAGCTGCAACACCTGTTGCAACCATTATGCTAACAGGTGTTGCAAGCCCTAATGCACAAGGACAAGCAATTACAAGTAAGGTAATACTATTATTAAATGCTGTTTCAAAATCATTTGATATAAGTATCCAACTGATAAAAGTAATTAATGATATTAATAATACTATTGGAACAAAATATTTGGATATTTTATCTGTTATATTTTCAATATTAGATTTTGAATAAGATGAAGATAAAACTAAATCAATAATATTAGCAATTTCAGTATTATTAGATAAAGTAGTTGATTTACAAATTAAATATCCATCAAGTAATAAAGTTGATGCAAAAACTGTGTCATTAGTTTTTTTATCTACTGGAAGTGACTCTCCAGTTATACTTGATTCATTAACTACTCCATTCCCTTTAATAATTATTCCATCAAGTGGTATTTGTTCACCAACTTTTACAACAAATGTATCATTTATTGATACATTATCAACATTTGTTAAAACCTCTTCTTCATCTTTTAACAATGTACATATAGTTGGTTTTAATGATTTTATTTTATCTATTTCTAAAATAGTTTTATTTTTGGATATAAATTCTAAATATTTACCTAATGAAACAAAACATAAAATCATACCACAAGAATCAATATACAGCATATTTTCATATTCTAAATGGCCAAAATAGATCATTATAACATCATATATTCCATATATTAATGAACATATTGATCCAATACTAATAAGTGAATCCATATTTGGAATAAATTTAAATAATTTAGTAATACCACTTTTATAAAAATTAAAGTTTAATATACAAATTGGTATAGTGAATATTATTTGAAATAATCCATTATAAAAAGGACTTAAACTCTTACTTATAAATATCGGTAATCTTAAACCAATCATTTCACCCATACTTAGATATAAAACAATTATTAATAATAAAAATGAAATAATTATTTTTAATAATCTATAATTTTTATTATTATCTAAAAATTTTATATCTGAAATATCATATCCTATTTTATTTAGAGATAATTTAAATTCATTTAATGAACATAATTGTTCATTAAATGTAATAATACAATCATTATTAACTAAGTTTACTAAAACATTTTCAACACCATTAATATTTTTAATTGCATTTGTAACATGATATTTACATGCTGCACAAGACATACCTTTTAAATAAAATGTTTTAGTAATCATATTAATCCTTTCTCTAATTCTTTTTTACAATATCTAATAAATGGGAACTAGCACCAAGTAAATCAATTCTTTCACAATTTAATAAGTGATATTTTATATATAAATTATAATCTTCATCTGATAATTTATTAAGTGGAGTTCTAATATAATCGCTTGCTCCATCAGATGCAATAATCTTTATTCTTTTAAGATCTAATTTTTTATTAAAATCATTAATATCATTTAAAGTTACAAAACTAAATAAATCATCTTCTTTTGATTGAATAATAAAATTATTATCAACTAAATTATTATTAATTGATTCTTGTATATTACCTTTAATAAAGCCATATGTTAATACAGCATAATCATTCATGTAATAACTTATGAATAAAGTACCATCTTTTTTTAATACTCTTTTTGCTTCTTTTATAGCAAGTAATTTATCATTATTATTCATTAAATGATATATTGGTCCAAATAAAAGTACTAAATCATATGTTTCATCATCAATCATTTGTAAATCTATTGCATTTGCTAATATACAATTAATGTTTAAATTCTTATCTTTTATTTGATCTAAATTATGTTTTACGAGTTCTACAGCAGTAACATTGTACCCTTCCATACTTAACGGGATAGAATAAGCACCTGTTCCTGCACCGATATCTAATATTTTTTTATTAAAATCATTATTTAATGTTTCATGAATATACTTAATATTAGTAATAAATTCAACATTTCCATGACGAGTTTTTAGTCTTGTATCTTCATTAAAATGTTCATAATAATCATCTAATAGAGGTATTTTTGTATTACATCTTTTAAAGTTCATATTTAGTTTTCCTTATATATTTATTATAGCATTTTAAATATGTTGTTTCTATACTTATAAATAAATGAAAAGATATTGTCTAATATAATTAGACAATATCTTTTTTTATATACTTAATCCTTGGAATTGAGTTTGATATAGACGGTTATATACACCATCTTTATCAATAAGTTCTTTATGATTACCCATTTCTACTACTACTCCTTGATCTAATACTACTATTAAATCAGCATCTTGAATAGTAGATAATCTATGTGCAATTATTATTGATGTTCTATTTTTCATTAAATTAACTAAAGCATCTTGGATCTTTTTTTCAGTTCTTGTATCAACACTTGATGTTGCTTCATCTAATATTAATATTTTAGGATTAGCTAGTATTGCTCTTGCTATTGTTAATAATTGTCTTTGGCCTTGAGAAATATTAGTAGCTCCTTCTGATAACATTGTTTTTTCTTTATCAGGTAATCTATTTACAAAACTTGTACAATGTGCCATCTCTAATGCGTTATTAAATTCTTCTTCTGTTGCGTTTTCTTTACCATATTTAATATTATTTTCAACTGTATCAGAGAATAAGACTGCATCTTGTAGAACTATTGATATTGCATCTCTTAAGTCTTTTTTAGACATATCAGCTATATCTATTCCATCAATAGTAATTTTACCTTTATTTATATCGTAAAATCTAAGTAATAAATTAACAATAGTAGTTTTACCAGATCCTGTTGCCCCTACTAATGCAATCTTATGTCCACTTTTAACATCGACATTAAAATCTTTTAATACTGGTTTATCTTCAACATAACTAAATCCTATATGATTAAAATCAATATTACCTATCATTTTATCTGAACTAAAAGATATTTTACCTTCAAAAGATTCAGTTTCTTCTTCAAGTAATGTAAATACACGTTCTGCTCCTGCTAATGCAGTTAACATTGTTGAATAAAGTTGAGCTAATTCATTTATTGGTCTAGTAAATTGTTTATTTAAAGTTAAGAATGTAATAACAACTGATGTTGTAAGTATATTACCAAATAATCCATTACCTATACCTTTAGTAACAAATATTGCACCAAAGAAACATACTAAGAAATATCCGACATTTCCTACAAAGTTCATTATAGGTCCCATTGATCCACCCCATATATTTGCTTTAATAGCTATATGTTTTAAATCTTCAGATAAACAGTTAAATTCATTTTCAGCAACAGTTTGATGATTATATGCGATAACAGTTTTACATCCAGATACCATTTCTTCTGTTTGAGAGTTTAATAATCCTAATACTCCTTGTTGTTTTAAGAAAAGTGGTCTCATAAATTTACTCATAAGCATAGTAAATGTAAATGATAATATTAAAGTAATAAATGATACTAAAGTTAAAAGTGGTGAATAATAAAGCATTATACATACACATCCTACTAAAGTTATTACTCCACTTATAAGTGATGCAAGTGTTTGACTTACTGCATTAGTAATATTATCAACATCATTTGTTACTCTACTCATTAAATCTCCATGTGGATGAGAATCAGTATACTTAATTGGTAATTTAATAATTATATTAATTAGTTCATTACGCATTTTTTTACCAGTATTTATTCCAAGTTTTGTTCCAATCCAACCTGAGAAGTATTGTAAAAAACAATGAGTTAAATATACACATATTAAAATTATTATAAATTTAATAAAATTATTAATATCTGGGGCTTTTGTCCAAGCTAATGATTCAAAATCATAAACACCTAAACTTGCGATAATCTTTTCTAATAATATATTTACAGATAGATTTAGTAATGTTGAAATAACTACAATAATTACTAAATATATAATAGATTTATTATCTTTTGAAACATAACTTAATAATTGTTTAATAGTTTTCTTTAAATCTTTAGGTTTTTCTTTAATACCACCATATCTAGAACTAGGACCTCTTTTATTAGATTCAGCTTGTTGCATTGACTTGATTTTTTCATCAGATAATTTTCGAGACATCATAGAAACATTATTCATCATATTTTTACTCATATTATGCCTCCATCTTTAATTGTGAATTATAAATATCTTGATATATTTCACAATTTTTCATTAAATTATCATGAGAATCAAAATCAACAATATGACCAGAATCTAAAACTATTATTTTATCAGCATTTTTAGCTGTAGCAATTCTTTGTGCTACAACAATTCTTGTTGTATCCTTCATCTTAGTACGCATTGCTTTATAAAGTTTAGCTTCTGTTACTAAATCTAATGCAGATGTAGAATCATCAAATATTAATATTTCTGGATTTTTAATAATTGCACGAGCAATTGATAAACGTTGTTTTTGTCCACCAGATAAAGATGTTCCTTTTTCTTCAACATATTCATCAAATTTTTTATCACGCGATTCAATAAATTCTAATGCTTGGGCAATTTCTGATGCATTATAAACTTCATCATCTGTTGCATCAAGTTTTCCCCATTTAATATTTTCTTTAATAGTACCTGCAAACAGTTCTGATTTTTGTAATGATACAGCAATTTTATCTCTTAAGTCTTTTTGAGAATAATTCTTTACATCTACACCATCTACTAATACTGTTCCTGAAGTTGTATCATAAAATCTAGTTATTAAATTAACTAAAGATGTTTTTCCACATCCTGTAGCACCAACTATTGCAATAGTTTCACCTTTATTTACTTTAAAACTGATATTATCTAAAACACTATTACTTGATTCTGGATAAGTAAATGAAACATTTTTAAATTCGACTGTTCCTTTTTCTTTTAAAGAAGAAACATCTAAATTACCATCATTTATTTCTAAATTACAATCTAAAACTTCATTTATACGTTTAGCAGAAGCTGATGCTCTTGCAATAGTTGAAAATACCATCGCAAAAGTAATAAGCGAAATACAAATCATTACGATATAAGTAATTGCTTGAGATGTTTGTCCAACTGAAATAGAAGGTGTAACACCATCATTCCATGCAGCAAATATTTCTGTTCCACCTATTGAATAAATTCCAAGTTGTGCAGCATATATTAATAACATAAATAAAGGAGCAAGTAATGCTATGATTTTACCTACTTTAAGTAATATATCAGCATATGAATCATTTGCTTTACCAAATCTATCTATTTCATAGTTTTCTTTTGAGAAAGCTTTAACAACTCGAGCTCCAGTTAAATTTTCATGAACTACTAAGTTGATTTTATCTAATCTTTTTTGCATAATAGAAAACTTTGGAAACATTTTTAAAGCAATTACTATCATAAATAAAAGCTCAATAGGTAAAGTGATAGCTAAAATAATAGAAAATCTAGAATCTATTTGCAAAGTAAATATAATACCTAAAGCAAGCATACCAAATGATCTAATAAACATTCTTATTATTTGATTAACAAAGTTTTGCATTTGAGTAATATCATTTGTTACTCTTGTAATTAATGAAGATGTTTCAAATTTATCTGTTTGATTATAAGATAGTTTCATTATTTTGCTAAATAAATCCTCTCTTAAATCATTAGCAAAATTACAAGATGCAATATTAGCAAATACCCCGCTAAAGAATCCACCAATAACTCCAACTAATACTATTAATATCATTTTTCCACCAATAGATAATATTTTATCTAAGTTTCCACTTGATACTCCATAGTCTATCATTTGTTGCATTTGTTTAGTTAATTCCATATCCATAAGTACTTCTATTATCATAAAAGTAGGTGCTAATACAGCAAATATCCAGTATTTTTTTAAATATCTTAATAATTTAAACATTTTGTTCACCTTCTAAGTTTTCAGTCATCTTATTTAAAATTTTTTTAAACATAGTTAATTCATCACTATTAATATTATTAATCATTTCATTTTCTGTTTCTTTAAATAAATTTCTAATTTTATTATCAATATTAATACCTTCAGTAGTTAATGTAACTATTGTTTTTCTTGAATCATTTAAATCTTGATTTTTTTCTATTAAATTTAAACTTTCCATATTTCTTAAAGTTAAAGATACCGTAGGTTTAGCTAAGTGAAGTTTTTCGCATATATCATTTTGAGAAACACCATTGTTTCTGCCAAGTAACATAATAATATCTGAATATGTAGAGTTTAATCCTATTAAGTCACATTTATTCCTAATTACATTTTTAAATTTCTTACTACAAAAATGCATCAGCAAACTTATTGGAATTTCTTTTTCCATTTATTTATACCTCCTATATATAGTTAGTTTTAAAACTAAAATTATTATATCATTATTAAAATATTTTTAAAATATTTTTACATAAAATATTAAATGCTTTTAAAAAATGGTGTAAAATAAAATTATGATTAAAGAAGATGAATTAAGAAATATTATTGCACAAAACATAATTAAATATAGAAAAGCCAACGGTTTAACACAATTAGATCTAGCATATAAATTACATTATTCGGATAAAGCCATCTCTAAATGGGAGAGAGGTGATGCTGTCCCAGATATTTATACATTATATAGAATAGCCGATCTATTTAATATTAAAATAACTGATTTATTACATTTGAGTGAAGAACCAGTAAATGCAGCATATTCAAAACAATCAACAAATTTATTAATAGCATTAATTTCTGCATTAATTATTTGGCTAGGAGCATCTATTATATTCCTTGTTTTTAAATTATTAGGCGGTGTATTTAAAAATGATTGGCTTACATTTTTATATGCAATACCAATCAATTGTTTTGTATTTTTTATATATGCTAGATTATGGTTTAATAAAAGAATTGAATTTATATCATTTACAGGTTTCGTTTTAGGATTAACAATTCTTGCTTATTTTATATTTTGGGCATATGACTTACCAGGTAGAATTTATACTTTACTTGTTGGTGCACTAGCTGAAATAATAGTAATAATTTATTATTATTTTGAAAAAGCTTATAATAAAGCAAAAGATGAACGTCTATTAAAATTATTCGAAGAAGATAAAGAAGATAAATAAAAGATGCAGAATTTTATTCTGCATCTTTTATATAAAGGGAACACGACTATTATCTAGTCAATAAAAGTATATCAAGTATTCATTATTAGTTCAATACTATTCTCTCTACACTTAAAAAGACCAATTCTACTTAAAATAGAATTAGTCTTTTTTTATATATTAAATAGCATCTACAACACTTTTTAACCATTTTAATTCATCATCTTTTAGAAATGGTTTAAAAGTATTATATATTCTTTCATGATAAGAGTGAATTAGTTCTACTTCTTTTTTAGTGAGCATTGATTGATCAATTGCTTCTACATCATATGGAGCAAGAGTTAATGTATCAAACTTTAAGAAATTACCAAATTCATTTTCTTTATCTTTAACAGATAGTATTAAGTTTTCTATACGAATACCAAATTCATTTTCAAAATATAATCCTGGTTCATTAGATGTAATCATTCCTTCTTTAAATGGATATGAAGATCTAAGAGCGACATTTGATATATTTTGTGGTCCTTCATGAACATTTAAGAATGAGCCAACGCCATGACCAGTACCATGATTATAATCTAGATTATTTTTCCATAATATATCTCTTGCAAGCATATCTAATTTACATCCATTAGTTCCTTCTTTAAATACAGCATCACCTAGTGCTAGGTGTGATTTTAATACAAGAGTATACATCTTCTTTTCTTTATCTGTTAATTTTCCTAAACTAATAGTTCTGGTAACATCTGTAGTAGATCCTAAATATTGTGCTCCAGAATCTACTAAAATAAATGATTCATTATTTAATATCTTATTTGAAGAAGGTGTTGCTTCATAGTGAATTATAGCACCATTTTCTTTGTATCCTGCAATTGTAGGAAAACTTAGTCCCATAAAGTCTTCATTTTCTTTTCTTAAAGATTCTAAATAATCTGCAACAGATATCTCAGTTTCGTTACATAAATTATTATTATGTTTTAAATAATAAATAAATTTAGTTAAAGATAGTCCATCTAAAATATGATATTTATATGCATTTTTAATTTCAGTATCGTTTTTAATTGCTTTTAATTTAGAAGTAAAATCTAATTCATTAATTAATTTATATTTAGATAATTTTTCAACAAGTAAACAATTAATTTTATTCTTATTTAATAAAACTACTGAATCTTTATCTAAATAATCTACATCATTATAAATTTCAAAATAATTTTTAACAACTATTTTATCATTTTCTAATTTAGATAATAAATTATTATCTATTGTATTATCCATAACATATAAATAAATAGTATCTTTATCAATTAATAAATTAGATAAAAATACAGGATTACAATAAACATCAGATCCTCTTAAATTTAAAAGCCATGCGATATCATCAAGAGATGTAAGTATATAAGAAGTTGCATTTAATTTATTTAAATTATCTTTTATTAAATTTAATTTATCAGTTCTTGATAAACCTGTATATTTAATATCTAATTCAAAAATGTTATTATGAGATAGTTCTTTTCTATTGGTCCAAATATCATTTATATAATCATGATCTAATAAAAATAATGTATTAGAATTTAAAGATTCTTTAAACATCTTAAATAATGAACTAGATACTGTTTTTCCATCAAATGCCATGCATGATATATTATCTTTATTCTTAGATAAATATTCTTTTAATGATGGTACATCTTTTTCATCTATCTTCATTAGTTTTACGCATGTATCTTTTAATTCTTGTTCAGCTTGTATGAAATATCTTCCATCAGTCCAAAGTAAGGCATCTAATTTTGTTATTACAGCATATCCACTAGAACCAGTAAATCCTGTTATAAATTCACGTTCTTTAAAATAATCTGATACATATTCAGAATCATGATAATCACATGTTGGAACAAAATATAAATCTATTTTATTTTGTTCCATAATTTTTCTTAATTGTAAAATTCTATCATTAATTATATTATTCATAATTTTACTCCATTATAGAATAAGGTATAGTGACTACTATATCTGTACCTTCATCAATTTTTGAATTAATATCAATTTCACATTCTAATAAATTAAGTATATCTTTGACTAAACACATTCCAAGACCATTACCATTTTTAGAATGTGATACATCACCTTGATAAAACTTTTCAAATATATGATTTACAGTTTCTTCACTCATGCCTATACCATTATCAGATATAGTTACTTCTACATTTAATCCACTATTTTTTATACTAACTTTAATATCACTATTATTTTTTGAATATTTTATCGCATTACTTATTAAATTTTCCCATACTTGAAGTAATAATGCTTTATCAGATTTAATTTTTGTTTCAAATAAATCAGTTGTTAAATCAATATTAATATTTTTGTTTTCCCATAAAGATTGTAATAATATTATAGCTTCTCTTAATTGTTCATCTAAATTAAATCTAGATACTTCTATTTTTATATCTTGTTTTTCAAGTTTATTAAGTTTTAATATATTAGATACTAAATTTGATAAAGATGTAATTGCGTCAGTAATTATTTTAACATAAGATTTTCTTTCAGTTTCAGTTATTTTATTATCATCTAATAAAGAAGCATAGCCTAATATTGTATGAAGTGGTGTTTTAAATTCATGAGATATATTAGATATAAAATCTTCACTTAATGTTTGTGTTTTATTTAATTTATCAACCATTTCATTAAAACTTTTAACAAGACCTTTCATTTCCGATGAACTAGATCTAAAACGAAGTTCTTTTAGTTTAACAGTATAGTTGCCTTCTGCAACTGATTTGATTGCGTTACTCATTAAATGAACTGGATTTAATCCAATTAATGCAATAGTTGATCCTATTATAATACCACTTATTAAACAAGCTAAAAATATTGTAGTATAAAGTGATAATAATGAATATACAGATTGATCAACATAAATAACCTTTTCAGATACTAATATAAGTATTAATAATGCTATTATTGTTGCAATAACTAAACTCGATAAACAAATATAAAATATTATTCTACTTTTAATCGAATCTTTATTTTTTTTAACTTTTCTCATTTTTTAATAACTCTATATCCAAGATTTCTAACTGTAGATATTTCAAAATCTGGATTATCTTTAAATTTATCTCTTAATCTATTTATATGTACATCAACTGTTCTTTCAACAGAATCAGAGTCAGGTCCCCAAAATTCATTCATTAATGAATGACGAGTAAATATTTTATCAGGATATGATAATAGTTTAAATAATATTAAGAATTCTTTTTGAGGTAGTAATAAATCAATTCCATTACAAGATACTGTAAATGTTTCATAATTTAAAATAGTTGAACCTATTTGAAGTGATTTATCATTATTAATTTTACTTCTTCTAAGTAATGCTCCTACTCTTAATACGAGTTCTTCTGGTAAGAATGGTTTTACTAAATAATCATCAGCTCCAAGATCAAATCCTATACTTTTATCATTTAATTGATCTTTTGCAGAAATAATTAAGATTGGTAATTCTTTATATGTTGATCTTAGCATTTTTGTAAATTCAAATCCATCTATACCTGGCATCATAATATCAGTTATTACTAAATCGACATAATTATTTTCTAATGATGTTAATGCATCATTAACATCAAAAGCTTGAACAACTTCATAACCTGCTTTTTGTAAAAATCTCATTATTAAGAAATTTATATTTTTATCATCATCACATATTAAAACTTTAAACATATTTTTCACCTATAATTTTATTAATTTACAAATAAAAAAACCTTCATATAATTTATTTGGGCAAATCGTTAATGTTCCTGTAATTGTAGAAGGTAATAATGGTAAATCATTAAAACTTATTTCTTCTACTTTAACTAATCCTTTTTTTATAAATGAAGATATTATATCTTCATTTTCTATTTTTAATATTGAACATGTTGAATAAACTATTGTTCCACCTTTTTTTGTTAATTTTATTGCTTTATCAAGAAGTTTATATTGGAGAATTGAAGAATTCTTAATTAATTTATCAGATATTACTAAATTATCATTATTTAAATTAATTGTTCCACTTCCACTACATGGGGCATCTAATAATACTTTATTAAAAGAAAACATTTCATCTAGTTTTAACGCATCTTGATTTATACAATATGTATTTTTAACATTTAATAATCTTAGATTATGTTTTAATCTTTCAAATCTATATTTATCAATTTCTACAGCCGTAATTGAACCGTTATTATTCATTATTTGAGCTAGTAAGCTTGTTTTTGATCCAGGGGCAGCTGTCATATCTAATACAATATCATTATTATTTGGATTTAATACAAGTGGGGGAATCATACTAGATATTGATTGAACGTATATATTTCCACTATTTACTTCTTTTGTATCAAATAATTTAAAATTATTATCATTTAAAGAATATGCATCAATATTATTTAATTTTGTACATGGAATATTATCAAGACTATCTATATTATTTAATCTATTTATTCTAAATGTAGAAAGTCTTTTTTCTTTATAACCATTTAATATTCTAGAAATATCTTCATTATTATAATATTTTCGTAAATAATTAATTAAAAACTCTGGTACTTCAATCATATTTAATACCTAAATTACTTTTTTTATATTATATATTTTATCATTAAATTGATTGTTTTTCACTATTTATCCATTAAATATAAAAAATGTGGTTTAAAACCACATTATTTATTTTTATTTGCGACATCATTTGTATCTATTGAATCTTTAAATACAAAGAATCTATCATAAATGTATTCTAATACTAAATTATAGAACATATTAATAAATGTTACTAAATATTCATTCCAACCAAGTCCTGTTAAATAATCTTCATTAAGAGTTGATAGAGGTGTGAATACTAAATAGAATAAGAATACTAAAAACATTGCTTTTGGAACATTACTTGCTGATTGGAATGTAAATTTACGATTAAATGTAAAATTCCAAATAACAGATAATACTAATGCAATTAAATATGATACCCAATAATCCCATTGTAATAATTCATTCATTAATGCAAATGAACCCATTTGAATAATTCCAGCAGAGCATGAGAATAAGAAAAATTTTACTCCACGCCAGAATTCTTTTTTCTTGTCATCCATATTTTAAACTTCCTTTTCTTTATTTTGCTAAATCAGCATATAATTTTTTATTTGCTTTATAAATTTTTTTGAATGTATTGTAATATTTTTCATATTTAGCATGTTTATCCATATCTGGATAATATACTGCATTAGCAGGAATAAAGTTTTTAATTGATTCTAATGAATCAATTGCACCAAGTCCTACTGCTGCAATAGCTGCTGCTCCATATGAACCTACTCTTTGTGGTGAATCAACTGTTTCTACAGGTCTTCCTATAATGTTTGCTAACATTTGACAAGATCCCTTAGATAAAGCACCACCACCAACAAATCTTATTACATCAGATGTTTTTAGTTTTCTATCTTGGCATTCAAGCATCCATCTTATATGATAGAATACTCCTTCTAATACTGCTGCAATCATTTGTGTTTTTCCGGTTTCTATTTTTAATCCAAAAAACATACCAGTAGAATTTGGATCTTCAAATGGACATCTATTACCATGTAACCATGGAGTAAATATAACACCATCTGCACCAGGTGGTACATCTTTAATTGATTCTATTAAATAATCAAATAATGATCTATCACGATATTCATATTCATCTGTAATCTTTTTTGCTTGTACATAAACACCAATTTCATCTAATGCTAGGTGATCTTTTACCCATTCTAGGCTCTTACCTGCTGTTTCCATTTCAGCAAAATAATTGTATTTACCAGATAATGCTCCAACAATTGCTGCAATCATTGCATCAGTATCTACCATTTGGTGATCAGTTACTGTTGATACCCATCCTGATGTTCCACAATATACATGTGTATCACCAACATTAACACATCCTGCTCCTACTCCAATTAATGAAGAATCACCACCTCCTCCAAATACTTTAGTATTTGGATTTAAACCAAGTGATGCTGCAACGTCTTCTTTTAATGTTCCTACAAGGTCAGTAGATTTGATAATTTCTGGAAGTAAATCCATATTAATATCAAACATCTTACACATTGTTTTACTCCAGCCTTCTTTTCCTTTACGTGTATCATAAATTAATGTTGCAAAAGCTGAATCTTCAGTCATTGTAAAACGACCAGTAAGACGTGATGTTAAATAATCTTTAACATCAAGCCATGCATAAGCACGTTTAAAGTTTTCGGGTTCATGAGCTTCAATCCATTTATATTTCCATACTGGATCTTTAACTGATGATGTAACTGCACCAGTAATAATTAAAGATGGAATTAATTTAAAAATATTAGCTCCTGCTACTTGAATACCATTTGCTATACCTTTTTTAATTTCTTCTTTTGCTCTTTGATCCATGTAACTCATTGGATGATGAACTGGAATACAATCTTTATCTACTAATACAACACCTTGCATTTGAGAACAAAATGATATTCCGTCAATTTCATCTTTAGTAACAGTTGTATTTTTAAATAATTCATGTGTTGAAGTACACATTGCTTCAAACCAATCATCTCCATGTTGTTCTGCTCCACCATCTGGATAAACATATAATGGATATGATGCACCAGCTGATGCTAATAGTTTAATAGTTTTATCTACTTTAAATAAGCATGTTTTAAGTCCTGTTGTACCTATATCGTATGCGATAATATGTTTCATTAATATTATTTCCTTTATTTATTTTTTAATTTTGAATATTTTAATTTATAAACTGTGTGTTGTAGTAATACATCAAACAATCCCATAGCAATTGGTTTTTTTGATGCGTTTGCGGCAAGAGTATTTTTATGAATTAAAAATTCTACAGCTTCTTTATCTTCATATGGATTTGTTTTTTTAAATCCCATCATTTGTGCATAATCATCTAAATAAGGTTTAGAAATAATTTTTTCATTATGATCAAAATGATTTTTATCATAAAATGATTTTGCATCATTTTCTAGTTTTGTTAGTAAATCAAATGTTGATTCATATGAATTAGACATTGCAATAGCACCATGACGAGCAAGTACAAATACATTATCATTAGGATATTTATTCATTGCTTTAATGAATTTATTCATAAGAAAACTAGTTGAAGGAAGTGCATATTCGACAACTTTTACAATTTTTTGATTAACACCAGGCATTGATAAACATGTTGCATAGTTTTGATGAGTGTGAATTATAAAATTACATTCTGGTTTTTGTTTATATGCATTAGCATGTATTCCTTTTTCACCACTTGGTTTATAAGGACCAACATATGACATATCAGATATTTTTACAATTGGTAAATCTTCTTCTTTTAATGTTTCATATGCTCTACCTGATGGAGTAATTACAAATTCATCTTCTGCTATACGACATGAAATATTACCCCAAGTTCTTGCTATTAAATTATTTTTAATAAGATCAAGACCAGCTTTAACTACTAAACGTCTTGCTTCTTTTTCAGAATAATACATTATTTTACTTCACCAATTAAACCACAGTTTTTAAATACTTTTTCAAATCTTGCTAAAACATCATCTATCATTTCTTCAGTATATGCAGAAGATGTATATAAACGAGATCCTGCTAATGTAATTAGACCTTCAGCCATATAAGCAGCTCCCATATGTTCCATTTCTTTTTGACGAGCTGATGTTTCTTTTAAGATACGAGGTACTTCCCATAATTTTTTCCAGTTGATAGCAAAATGCATTGTTCCAACTGAATCTAGGTGACATACTGAACCAATATTAAATGCAACAAAAGGTAAATCATATTTTTTAATTAACTCTTGTAGTCCTTTAGTTAATCTATCACCCATACGACCTGCTACTTCACAAGCATTACGTTTTTGGATTTCAGATATTACAGTATAACCTGCTATACAAGATATAGGTGTAGCACTCATTGTTCCACCACATAAAGCTTTAGTAATCTTTTGACCATTAGAATCAAGACCAGCACCTAAATACTTCATGCAATCAGCATGACCACCAACACCGCCTGCACCTGGGTATCCACCACCTATAATTTTACCAAAAATAGTTAGGTCTGGATCAATTCCAAAATAACCTTGTGCTCCACTTAAACCAATTCTAAATCCTGATACTACTTCATCACATACAAGAAGTGCTCCATATTTATGAGCAAGTCTTAAACATCCTTGTACAAATTCTTTAGATACAGGTCTAGTTCCTGATTCTGGACCAATTGGTTCAATATATACAGCAGCTGTTCCGCCTTTTAAAGTATTTTTAATAAGTTTTCTTTCTAAGTCTTTTAAATCATTAGGGAAGAATTCATCTGTATGTTTAAATACAAATTTAGGAATTCCACCGCTCTTTAAATTCTTTGTTCCAGGAATTCTTATACCATATGCAAGTTGATCACTCCAACCATGATATGCTCCACCCATTTTTAAAACATTTTTATGACCAGTTTTTAGTCTTGCAATACGTAAAGCACACATACATGCTTCAGTACCAGAACCAAGCATTCTAAACATTTCTACAGATGGTACACATTCTTTTATTTTATTAGCAAGAAGCATTTCATATTCATGGAAAAGTCCTGTTGAAGGTCCACAAGTATTAAGTAATTCTATTACTGCATTTTTAACTACAGGATCATTAGAACCAATTATTGTTGGTCCACCTGCTTGTAATAAATCATAATACCAGTTACCATCAGCATCCCACATTTTAGCACCTTCTGCTTTAGTAATAACTAAAGGGAAAGGATAATTAAAAGCTAAGTTATGTTGAACTCCACCAGGAATTACTTTCTTTGCTTCAGTAATCATAGATTTTGATTTTTTACATTTCTTTTCAAAATAATTTTCTTCATAATCTTTTAATGCATCAGGAAAGATAGAATAGATTGGTTTTTTAATAAGTTCATCTAATTCTTTTGTTACCTTTTCTGCATCTAAATATTCGTCTACTGCAAATCCATTATAAGCCATATTTTTACATCTCCTTAAATTTATTTATTTTTTTATAATAGCTTTATATTATTTTCTTTTGTAATACTAAGAGTTTCATCATCCCATATTGATACTTGTACTTCACCAATATGCGCTTTTTCAAGCATTAACATAGCAAGTCTTGATTGACCTATTCCTCCACCAATAGATAGTGGTATTTCATCATTTAAAATCATTTGATGATAATTTAAATTAAGTCTATCAAGAGAATTTTTCTTTTCTAATTGTTTAACAAGAGATTCTTTATTAACTCTTATTCCCATACTTGATAATTCAAATGGAATATCAAGTAATTTATTATATGTTAATAAATCACCATTAAGCATCCAATCATCATAATCAGGGCTTCTTCCATCATGAGGAGTTCCATTTGATAAATTATCACCTATTTGCATCAAAAATACATTTCCATATTTTTTTACAGCTGCAAGTTCTCTTTCTTTTGGTGATAAATTTGGATACATTTGTAATAATTCTTCTGATGTTATAAATGTTACTTCATTACTAAATTCATATTCTATACTAGGAAATTCTTCTTTTATTATTAGTGATGTTTCATGTATAGCATGAACTATTTTTGATACAATATCTTTTAAATAATTAATATTCCTATCACATTCATTAATATGAATTTCCCAATCCCATTGGTCAACATATATAGAATGAATATTATCTAGTTCTTCATCTCTTCTAATAGCATTCATATCAGTATACAAACCTTTATATGGATAAATATCATATTTACCTAATGCTACTCTTTTCCATTTAGCAAGTGAATGAACTATTTCACCTTTTTTGGGAACATTTAATATATCAAATGATACTGGTCTTTCATAACCATTTAAATTATCATTTAATCCTTGAAAAGATTCTACAAATAAAGGAGCTGATACTCTTTTTAAATCCAAATATTTACTTAATTTAGAAATAAATATTTCTTTTAATCTACCAATTGCAACTTGTGTATCATAAATTGATAGCTTTGATCTATAATTTTTTGGAATTATTGTACTCATAAAATCTCCTTTCTTTGAATATTATTTATTATTTTTTATCTTTTAAAAATGGTAATACTTTGAATAATAATGGTGCAACATATCCTGCTATAACACAAGTTATTCCATATGTTACTGCATATAATACATATGTTACTTGAATAATTGGAGTATCAATATGTCTAATTAAAGATAATCCAAAGTATGCCGCAAGAGTTACTATAATACCTACTAAATATCTTAATATATTTAATTTTAAATCTTTAGTATGATTAAATTTAACATATTTAGATTCTAATAAATCTCCAATATAGAATCCTACTAATAATCCATATGCTGAGAAGAAATCCTTTAAATTAGATTGTCCTACAATTAATATATAAATAGCTACAACAGTAAAGATACCCATAACAATAAGCTTTACTATATTAAAGTTTTTAACTTTCTTATATAGAACTTCCATTAAAATAATATATGCTAAAGCAAGAATTGCTCCAACAAATACATCACCTGGGAAGTGAACTCCTAAATATAGTCTTGAAATTGGTACTAATACCATAAATACTATACAAATAACTCTAAGCCATGTAGCTTTGAAATTATAAGCATATTCACCATATAAAGTCCAAGAATTATTTGAATGACCAGATGGGAAACTTGATCCAGTTGCATTATCTTCAGCTTCTGTTAATTTTCTTAAATATTTTTTACCTTCATATTCAAATGGACGTGCTGCTGAAAATAACATTTTAAATGTATTTAATAAACTCATTGATGAAAAACAAATAAATGCAATCTTTTTAGATTTTTCTTTATCAATTAACCAATAAGAAATAGTTATAAATACAATTACTGCAGGACTTGAACCTGCTTCTGATATTACTTGAGCAAGTAGATTAAAGAAGTCATTAGCAAAAGTACAAAAGAAATCTAATATATCCCACTCAAAAGCAAATCTATATACTTCAAGAAACATTTTTTATCTCCTTTAATAATTATAATACATAATTATTTTAACATATTTAATAAAATTATGGGTATTAAATATAATAAATCGGTTAAGTAATAACTTAACCGATTAACAAAAGGATATAAATCTTTTATAAAAAAGATTAATAAAATGAAAAAGAATTAATTTATTTATTTTAATTCTTCAATTATATTATAAACCTTGATTGTGAAATTAAAGAGAAGTTTTAGATAAATATATCTAAAACTTCTCTAAATTTTAAATTATTAGAATCCCCACCAAGCTGCATCTAATCCTAATTGATCACCAAATCCATAAACAACAGATCCAACAATTAGTACAGCTGCAATTAATGTTATGAATAAATTAACAATATTTAAGCCAATATCGCAGTGTTTACATAAATCAATAATAGTTGCAATAATAATTAGTACAACATATATTACTGAAAAAATTGTATATAATCCTAGTACAAAAGCAAGTATTCCTAAGAATAAAGCTATAACAATAGATGCATCACCTTTATTTAAGCATTCAATTGTTCCTTTTGCACATAATGCAAATAATACTGCATAAATAATTATTTGAATTAAAACACCCAAGCGTTTTTTGGCGTTCATAAATATTTCTGAGAACTTACCAAGGAATCTAACTAATAATTCAATACCTTTCATTTTTTATCCTTTACTTTAATAAATCATCTAATAGTTTTTCAAAGTCGGCATAACGTTTAACTTTAGGATTCTTTAACATCTTACCGCCTTTAACAACCATTTTTGGTTCTGATAATGTTCTTACATTATCAAATGGATTTTCATCTACTAAGAACATATCAGCTTCTTTACCAGCTTCAATAGAACCTATTTCTTTATCAAGACCTAATATTTCAGCGTTACCAATTGTAGCCATCTTTAATGCTAATTTATTATCGCCACCAACTAGTTTTGTAAAATAATATAGTTCTCTCCACATAGCATAATGGAATGCATATGGACATGAAGCATCTGTACCAAGTCCTATTGGCATATTTTCTTTTAATGCACGTTTAGCAGATTCTACAACTCCTTCTGCAACAACTTGTGCAGTATAAGTTTGAGCTTCTGTACAATGTGTCATTTCTGGATCAAATTTTGCATATGGATAAGCTGGAGAAATTGTACAAGTTGTTACAGTACCTTTTTTCTTCATTTCAGCTACTAATGCATCTGTTAAAGCACCTGAATGTTCAACAGTATCTACACCACCATATACGCAGGCTTCTACACCTTCAGTTGATTCACAGTGTGCAGCAACACGATATCCCATTGCATGAGCTTTATCACAAACCCATTTGATTTGTTCTTTAGACATCTTAAGTCCTGTGTTACCACGTTCTTTTGCATCCATAACGCCACCAGTAACCATTAGTTTAATCCAGTCTACATTATGTTCTGCATTTAATTCTACTATTTTTTCTAGTTCTTCTTTTGTAACACCATGCATTGAAATTGCACCATCAGCATGTCCTCCAGGTGTACAAACTGCATATCCTGATGCTAAAATTCTTGGACCGAATTTTTTACCAGCATTAATTTTATCTCTTTGCCATACATCTTCCCATTCAATATCACCAACAGCACGTACAGTTGTTGTTCCTGAATTGATAGTTTGTTTTAAGCATCCACCATATAATAAATGAAGAACAATTCTTCCTAGTGGAGTTTTTACAAACTTGATAGTTTTGGCCTGGGAATCCCCTTTTGCATTAACAGTATTTGATGGTTTACCACTACCAAATAAATGTACATGCATATTGATTAATCCAGGTACTAAATACTTTCCTTTACAATCGAAAGTTTTTACACCCATTACATTTTCAAAAGACTTAATTTTAGATCCTTCTACATAAACGAATGCATTTTCTTTAATTTTTCCTGTTTTAACGTCTACTACATTGACATTCTTTAATAAAAAGTTTTTCATAATCTACCTCTTTTTCTTTTTACAATTATATTATACATTCTTTTTACTTTAGTTTTCGAGCAATTTGGCAAGGATTACCGTATGAAAGCGTATTACATTCAATATCATGAGTAACAACTGATCCTGCTCCTATAACACATCCATCTCCAATATGAACACCTGGAAGTATTGTTACATTACCTGCTATCCAACAATTATCACCAATTACAACTTCTTTTGAGAATTCATCATCTGTATCATAGCCTAATTCTTCATGATAATAAATATTACGTCTTTCATAATCTAAATAATGAAGTGCAGTATAAATAGATACATTAGGTCCAATCATAACATTATTACCAATTTTAATAGGACAAGAATCAAGTATTGTAAAATTAAAATTACAATAAAAATTATCTCCAACTTCTAAATTAATACCATAATCAAAGTTAATTGGGCCTTGAAAATAAGTATTCTTTCCTCTTTTTGGAACAAGTTCTTTTAATATTTCTTCTCTTTTATTTTGTTCATCTTCTGCAAGCTTACTATATTCGATAGATAATTTATGAGCTTTTGTCTTCATTTCAACTAATTCTTTATCCATTGGATCATATACTTCTCCACGAATCATCTTATCATATTCACGCATATATAATTCTCCTTAATATGTTTTATAAATATATTATAGTTTATTTAATATTTAATACAATTAAACAATTAAAGAATATGTTTTAATTATTTAATGATAAATTATTATGTATTAAACATCTCTAACAAATACTTTTAAATGAATTAACTACTATGCTATAATATTAAAAAAGAGACTAATATTTATGAAATATATTTTAAAAGAAAACATTTTAGGTAATGAATCAAAATATTTAACTAAACTAAATGTATCGTTTACTAATGATTCTATTATATTTGATTTTGAATCATATGATTCAAAATTATATAATGCTGGATCAATTTTTAATGATCCATTATATAATGGAGATGTTGTAGAGGTATTTTTATGTTTAAATAATGATTTAAATCATTATTATGAAATAGAAGTATCACCAAATAATACTAGATGGTTTTCATATATTACAAATGATTTAAATGGAACATTTAGTGGTAAATATTTAAATGATTTAATATTTTCTAGTGTACAAATAATAGATAATAATTATTTTACTAAAATAATTGTTCCTTTTAAGGTAATAAATTATGATGGTAAAAGTAATATATTATTTAATGCTTTTAGAATAGAAACTGAAGGCGGAATAATAAATAAAAACTTATTAAGTGTATATCCAACATTAAAGAATACATTTCATGATCCATATTCTTTTAAGATATTAGAAAGAGATTAATAATATGAATGAAAATATAATTAATATATTAAAAAAATTCAATATTAGTGAAGATATAATTTCCTATGAACCATTTGGAGAAGGTCATATTAACAATACCTTTTTATGTAAAACTAATTCTTGTGAATATGTCTTACAAAAGATTAATCATTTTGTATTTAAAGATGTTAAAAGATTAATGGAAAATGTATATAATGTAACTGAATATATTAAAAAAGAAATAATAAAACAAAATGGTAATCCTGATAGAGAAACATTATCTATTATTCAAACAAAATCAAAAGAAAACTACTATTATGATGGAACATCATATTATAGAGTTTATTTATATATAAAAGATTCTATTAGTTATCAAAATGCTAATAAAGAATTATTTTATCAATCTGCAAAAGCTATTGGTAATTTTGCAAAATTATTAAAAGATTTTGATGCATCAACATTGTATGAATCTATTCCTAATTTTCATAATACTATAGTTAGATATAATAATTTTATGCATTCAGTTAGTATTGATATAGAAAATAGAAAAGATAAAGTATTAGATGAAATAGAATTTGTTAAAAAAAGAAAAGATTTTGCATCTAAAATAGTAGATGCATTAGATAAAAAAATAATTCCATTAAAAGTAACTCATAATGATACAAAATTAAATAATATATTATTTGATAAAGATACTAATTTACCTCTTTCATTAATAGATTTTGATACTATAATGCCTGGAACAATTTGTTATGATTTTGGAGATTCAATTAGATTTGGATGTAATGATGCTAAAGAAGATGAAACTAATTTAGATAAGGTTACATTTAATTTAGATTTATTTGAATCATTTACTAAAGGATATTTTGAAAGCCTAAAAGATTCTATAACATATGAAGAAGCATTATATTTATCAACTGGTGCTTTAATGATGACATATGAATGTGGTATGAGATTTTTAACAGATTATTTAGATGGTGATGTTTATTTCAATATTCAAAGAACTAATCATAATCTAGATAGAGCAAGATGTCAGTTTAAATTATTAACAGAAATGGAAAATAATATCGATAAAATGAATGATATAGTAATGAAATACTATAATTTATATAAATAAAGCTAAGAACGAAAGTTCTTAGCTTTATTATTTATTTTCTATTGTTAGATTTTTTAACCATTTCTTTTGTTTAATAAAGAAATCGCCTAATACCATTTTAACTATATCTAACGCATGAGATGCAAGATATATTTCAACAATTGTTAGTCCCCAATTAACTGCATTTATTCCTAATACTATAGTAATAGGTATACCTACTAAATATGATGGTGCTTGATCTAATGCTACAGCTCTATATGAATCTCCACCTGCTCTTAATGTAAAGAAGTTAACAGCATTATAACAATAAATAGCTGTAAATATTCCTGTTATTGACATTATCTTACACATTATCTTTATTGTATCTTCATCTTGAGTAAACATTCTAGCAGTAAGTGGTGATGTAAATAATAATAACATACCTACAGTAAATCCCATGACAATACCTAACCCCTTAAAATAAAAGTATTGTTTTTGAGCTTCTTCGAACTTTCCTTCACCAAGTGTAGCACCTATAATAATACCACAACCATTTCCAAGTCCAGCAAATACTACAAAGAATAAATCATTTATATTTTGTGTATATGCATAAGCGTTATACCATAAATCATTTTCATAAGTATAAAACCTTGCTAATATTACCATACCTATTGAAAATAATAATTCATTAAGTGCAACAGGTGTTCCTCTTTTTGCACAATCTATTAATAATTCTTTAGATATCTTAAATGATTCAAATATATTTTTAGTATATTCATTTTTGCTTAAAATAACACTTAATATATAAAGTATAGATTCTACTATTTTTGATATAACTGTTGCAATGGCTGCACCACGTGCACCCATGGCTTCAAAACCTAGATTACCAAAAATTAAACACCAGTTAAAAAATACATTTACTAATATACCTATAGTACCAACTATAAGTGGTAATTTTGGCTTTTCTATACATCTATATGATGTTGCAAAAGTATAATTTATAGAAATAAATACTGTTGCATATCTAATTGCAGCAATATAATCATATCCATATTGTCTAGCAGTAGGATCAATTATAAATGTATCGACAATTTTATTACCAAATAAAGTTATTACGATAAATCCAATTATTCCAAATGTTACAGTAATATAAGAAGATAATCTAATTGTTTCTTTAACTTTAGTTGGATTTTTTGCCCCATAGAATTGTGCTGTAAATATATTTACTGCACAACATAGTCCAAACCAAAAGAAATTTAAGATAAATATTAATCTATTAGCAGCGGATACTCCATTATATGCAGCAGCAGTATCCCCATAACTATTAATCATTATAGAATCAACATATCCAGCAATACTTAAGAATAATTGTTGAAGCATTATCGGAATAATAATTGTAAATACTTGTTTATAAAATGCTTTGTTTCCAATATACTTTTTAAACATATTATATCCTCTTTTTATCTTTAACAATTATATCAAAATAGATAATTATATTCATAGAGCATGCTTAAAAGAAATAAAGACTTCATTTATGAAGTCTTTATTCATGATAATCATATGTAATAGTAGCTTTAAGTTACCTCACAATAATATATTTATTAAATAATTTAAAACAAATTAATTCTATTTAATAGAAAATCAATTATATTACAATGGAAAAATCCTTTATCATCATAGAAACTATACTTAATATCAGTTCTTATTATTACTTTTTTATAGAAATCCTTTGTTAGCAATAATGAATCTAATTCACTATTTAGTTTTTCATCATTATTTATTTCATAACTACTTTGAATATAAATTTTCTTATCGAAATCATTTACAATAAAATCAATTTCTTTAGATATATTGTTTCCATTTCGTCTATCATAGACAACTCCAACATCAACTTTATAACCTCTTTTTATTAATTCATTATATATAATGTTTTCCATTATATGTCCGTAATCAAATTGTCTATAATTAAGTCTTGAATTTCTTAATCCTAAATCAGTAAAATAATATTTATTTGGATAGGTAAAATAAGTTTTACCTTTAATATCGAATCTCTTTACTTCGCTAATTAAAAAAGAATCTTTTAATTTTTCAATATATGAATTAACTAAATTAGAATCGATATTCTCATGCATTGAATTACTTAGAACATTAGATACGTTTTTAGAATTAGTTAAAGAACTAATTGATGATGATAAATAATCTAAAATATTAGCTAAAATATCTTCTCTTTGTATTCTGCCATGTTCTTTTAAATCTTTAAGATATGTTTCTTTAAATAAATCATCTAAATATTCCATCTTATCTACAGGAGTTTTTTTATTTATTAATCCAGGCATTCCACCAAATAACATATAATCATCTAAAGCTTCTTTTTCATTACCACCATAATATGAATAGTATTCACTAAAAGATAATGGAAAAACATGAATTTGAGTAGATCTTCCTCTAAATTCTGTTGCGATATCACTTGATAACATTTTAGAATTGCTTCCAGTAACATAAACATCTAAGTTTTTATATCCTTTTAATTCATTTAACATATCATATATAGATATTTCATTTTCATCATATTCATTTTTTAGAACTGTTTTTTTTGAAAGTTGAACTTCATCTATAAATAAATAATATTTTTCAACTTTATTTTGTATAGTGTTAGTAACAAATTCATTTAATAATATTGGATTACGATATTTTAAATATGATATTTTATCTAATTCTATTTTTATGATATTTTCTGGAAGAACTCCCATTAACATAAGATAATTATAAAATAATTCAAATAGTAATGTTGATTTTCCAGATCTTCTAAGACCTGTAATAACTTTTACATTTCCATCCCACATTGAATTTACTATTTTTTTAACGTATTCATCTCGATTTATCATATTGTTTTCCTCACAATATCTAGAAGTTATGACAAAAATGTCACTACTTCTAGATATTATTATACAAGATTTATTAATTTAATCAATATTTTTGATAAAAATATCTAGAAGTTATGACAAAAATGTCACTACTTCTAGATATTATGACGATTATAAATTAAAAAATACCTCAAAATTGAGGTATTTTAAAGATTATTTTACTAAAGTAAGATTAACATCTTCTTTTGCAAGGCCATTTTTCTTTAATAACCAAGCAGATAATAATAGAGCTCCTTGTCCAACAGTATTAACAAATTCTTTAACCCAATCAGACATACCATCTTTAGTTGATAAATATCCCATTCCAAGTGTAAATACAAATGAAATTATTAAAGGTAAAAGAATAATCTTTTTATTTAATTTGCATGCCATTACTGAATAAGAAACAGTATTAACTAATACACCAAGTACCATAAATACTACAAATATCATTGTAGGATTAACTTTTACTGCAGAAGCAGTAAGTAATAATATTGGTAATAAACCTACAAATGCATAAGCTTTATTTGCACCTTGTTTATGGAATAATAATGCAATTAATCCAATAGCTTCTAAAGTAAATCCCATTGTTTGTACAAAGAAGAAACTTGTAAAGAATACTTCAATTTCAATTCCAGCTGCATAATATAATATTTTATGTAAAGCTTTAAAGAATCCAGCAACAAAAACAACAATTGTTCCACCAGAATATAACGCAAAAGCGCCTTTGCTCATCTTATTATATAAACATCTTTGAAATATAATAGAGGCAATTAAAAATGCCACAACAGGCACTAAATCAAATACACCCATTAAAATATCTAACATAATTTTTAGTCCTTTCTTGTTGATAATATTTAAATGCACTTTTATTATATCAAATAAATTGAAAAATGTTTCAAAATAACATAATTCCCATTGTTATACAATGGGAATTATGTTATTTATGAAGTTCAGATCTTCTAGGTAAATAATCCTTAATTAATCTATTTTTAATCCAATGATGTTTATAGAAAGAATTTGGTTCAAAATCATCACCAATTCTATTCATTTCTTCATACATTTTAGACTTTAATATATTATATATTTCTTTATAATTTGGATCTTTTACTAAATTATGCATTTGTAATGGATCATTGATATTATCAAATAGTAATTCTTTTCTATCCGATCTAAATATTGCGTAAGTATATTGTTTTGTTCTATATGCTCGCCATTCTCTTCCATTACCGTAAATTGCTGTTGGACCACAACACATCATTAATGATCCTTCATATTCATCTTGTTTTACTTTACCTAGTAATTCATCTAATCTATTTTTACCTTCTACTTCTTTTGGTGAATTAATACCTAATAATCCTAGAAGTGTTGGCATTATATCAACAGTATTGAATACTGCATCAGTTTTTCCATTTTTAATAAGTGGATCATATTTGATAAGGAAAGGTACTCTTACAGCTTCATCATAGAATATATTTTTAGCACGTCTACCATGTGCTCCAAATAATTCACCATGATCTGATGTAAATACAACTACAGAATCTTTAAATAAATCTAATTTTTCTATACCTTCATATAAACGTTTAATGTTATCATCTAAATTATTTACCATAGCATAATAACATCTTATCCATTCAGGTAATTCAATTCTTTCTTTTTTCTTTAATTTAGCCCATAAATCTGCATGATAATCATTATATGGTAAATAGTTTTCTGGAAGATTTATTTTAACATCTTTGAATTTGTTATAATATTCTTCTGGTACATTTTCTTTAATCCATGGATCATGAGGTGTACCAATGCTTAAGAAGAAAGCAAATGGTTTATTTTCTTCTTTTAAATTCTTTAAAGTATCAAGTGCCATTGATACTTGTACATCTGGTTCATATCCATCTACAAAATGCTTTTCTGGAGTATCTAAGTGATAATATGCGTTTGGTGCATAATATTCATGATGGAAATTATATCCTATAAAGTCACTAAACCCTAGTCTATTATCTCCTACAGGAATATAAGAATTTTTTGGATCATAATGATGTCCTAGTTGTGCTGCATATAAATGCCATTTCCCCATATATGATGTATGATAACCTTCATCATTTAATACATGAGCAATAGATTTATGTTTAGTAGATAATCTTATTTCATTAATAACCATACCAGTAGATGTTGTATATTTACCAGTAAGTAAGCTTGCTCTGTATGGAGCACATACAGGATGACCTGATACACAGTTATCTACTACTAAACTATTTTTAGATAATGAGTCTATAAATGGTGTTAAAGATACTTTATCACCATTATATCCTAATCTATTATATGCAAGTTGATCTGCAAATATAAAAATTAGGTTAGGTTTTTTACTCATTAACATCACCTCTTTGAATAGCAAGTTTTTTCTTCATTTCAATATATTTATCTTTAGATAATGGATATAAACAAATTAATACAGTCATTATAGCAAATATTATAAAAGGAATTAGAGTTCCACTATTATATAGATTAGATTTTACTGTATCTGATAAATGACCAGTATCTGCTGCAACATAACCACATAATGAAACAATTGCTGGAACAAAAGCTGCTAATGCTTGACCAATCTTACGCATAAATGTAAATAATGCATAACTTGGAGCTTCTTCTCTTTTACCAGTTAATAATTCTTGATAATCTATTACATCCATTGCAAGAGCCCATATTTCAAGTGTTATAAAAGCAACTCCTACTCCTTGTAATGCAACAAATATTAAGAAAATCCATGGATTATCTATTTTCCATAAATACATAACTAAAGATGCAATAGTAGCTATAATTAAAGATGGTACCATAAATTCTTTTTTACCAATTTTTTTAAATATCATACCACTTAGTGGAATACATATAAGCATAGGAATATATGTTGCAATAGTAACAAATGTCATTAATCCACCATCTTCATAATTTTCTTTAAAGATGTATGTATACATACTATTCATAAACATACTAGATGCAATTAAAAGCATTCCTAGTAAACTCATAATAATAAATGGTTTATTTTTAATAATTGATTTGAAAGTTTGAGAGAAATTAACTTTTTGGTTAGTATCTACTTCATTATATGGATAATTTTCTTTAACTTGTGTAAATCCTATTAAATAAGATACTACAATAATTACTGCAATAATACATACACAAATAAAGAATTTATCACCATTAAATATTTTATTTCCATCAATTACTGTATAAACTATTTGTGGAAGTAACATTCCACAAGGAATTCCACCAATTCCTCCACCTATACTTCTTGATACAGATAATAAACTTCTTTCATTTTCATCTCGTGTCATAACAGTTGCAAGTGATCCATAAGGAACAAGAACAACTGTATAAAGCATTCCATATGCAATATAAGTTAAGGATGTAAATGCTATAGCACCAACTAAACCTAAATTTTGAAATGGAATAAACATTACAATTATAACTAATGCAAGAGGTATTCCACCATAAATAATAAATGGTCTAAATTTACCAAGTTTAGAAGGTTTATGACGTTGTACTATCATTCCCATCATAGGATCATTTATACCATCCCATATACGTGCAACAATTAATATTACTGATGTTGCAATACCCCATATAACAGATTCTTCTTTAGAAAAGTTTTTTCCAATTACATCAGAATAAAACACAGTAAGAAAAGCTGATATACATGAAAATCCTAAATTATTACCTAAGTCACAAAGTCCATAACCTAAGTAGTTATTAAATTTTAATTTTTTATTCATATAAACTCCTAAAATTATTAATACATTATTATTATATAATTTATTAATTAAAAAAGTATCATGATTTTAATCATGATACTTTATAAAATTATTGATAAAACTAATAAAGCAGTGAAAAGTGTTGGAATTGCTACAATTATTCCATATTTAATAAATTTACTAAAACCATATTTAACATTATATCGATCTAATAAATTTGTAAACATAATACCAGCTAAAGCACCAAGTGGAGTAATAAATGCTCCTATATTACTACCTATAATAGATGAATAAACACATTTTAAATAATATATAGTATTAATAGATACATTACATAAGGATGAATAAAGAATGGACATTGGAATATTATTTATTATATTGCACATTAAACAAGATGATATTCCATAATTAAATATTACATTAGAATCACCAAATAAAGTAGATATGTTATTTAATATACCAGAATTAGTTATTCCTAGTACAATTATTTCCATACCTAAAACAAAAGGTATTAATTCATATGGTAATCTTTTTAATGTATTTTTAAATAATATAAAATGATTTTTTCTAATAATAGAAGATATTATTATGTATATAAATAACAAAATCATAAAAGATAAACTAAATATATACATTTCAAGTCCAATTATATTAGAAATTATAAGTAATATTAGACAACCTATTAAACAAAATAAACCAATACATAAATCTAACTTATTTAATTTTTTTATTCCATATTCAGAAGGATGAAGATCTTCTTTTAAGTATTTATTAAATATAATAAGTAAAACAACTATTTGTACAATACCAGCTATTATTGTAGGAATACTCATTACTTTAAAATAATTGATAAAATTGATTGAAGCAGAAAGTGATAAATAAATATTTGTAGGATTACCTATTAATAACATCATACTCCATGTATTTGCAGATACAAATTCTCCAACTAAATATGGTATTGGATTAATATTTGATGCTTTAGTGAAATAGCAAATAAAAGGAGTAAATGTAAGTATTACTATATCGTTAGATGTAAATATAGTAAGTATAGCTACCATAAAATAGATTATTAAGAATAAAACTATTTGTTTATTCTTAACTAAACTTACAGCTTTTTTAGCTAGATAACTAAATAAACCAACTTCATCTAAGAATATTGATAAAAATGTCATTGAAAAGAATAATATTAATATCTTTATAGGATTAGATTCATCAGATGATACTGCAATACTAATAAAATCATTTAATGATGTATCTCCAAATAACATCATAAGTATTGCCCCTATCAACGCAACAATCCAATATGTAGATATATTTAATTTAAATATTCTAATCTTTGGTAATAATAATATCGATAAAATAAGTAAGATTGCAGTTATAACTGCAATAATAATAGTACTAATCATAATAATGATTATAGTATTATAAATTAATTTTTGTTAAAGTTTGCGACAATTTATTATATATTTTATTTTATACTTCTATAGAAGTATAATATTGCTATATAGGAGTATAACTAGAGATTACAAAGCAGTAAAAAAATTTCAAGAACTAACAAATAATTTTAATAAAAATGAAATCTATATAACTGATTTGATGCGAGGAATAAAACTATGAAAGCATATGGTGAATGGTATATAAATATATCGTGTGAAACATTAGGTGAAGCATTTGTTTATGCTAAGCAAAATTGATTAAGTATAACAGAATTTCATAAATACTTTATTAACTCTTCTATTTCAAATGAATTTGAAATAGGTAATCCAATATATACAGTTGGTCAAAGTGGAATTGATCTTGCTATCGAAATAATTAATAATAATGTATTAAACTTTAAATTTAAAGAAGAAATACCATATTTTGATAGAGATGATGTATATTGGACTGGATGGATACTTGCGCAATTACAATGGGATACATGTCTTTCATTTAAGCAAATAGAAGAATTTATACATATTGAAGACATTAATAAATTGTATAATCCTCTGCATGAAGCATCTGTTGATAAAACACTAGAAGTATTTAAAGAAATAATCAATAGAGAAGCAGAATTTTCTCGTCTTCAAAAAATGCGTAAAAATCAAAATATGACACAAAAAGAATTATCAATAAATAGTGGAGTAAATCTTAGAACATTACAACAATATGAATGTAATGATAAAGATATAAATAAAGCCTCAGTTATTACTGTTATGAATCTTGCTAAAGCATTAAAATGTAGCATAAATGATATTATTAATATAAAAGTATAAAAAACTAGTTAATATGAAGTGTCCAACAAATGGGGTTCACTTCATATTAACTAGTTTTTTAAATTATTCTTCTAATGAATCATATTTTAAATTAATTTGTTCCATTACTAAATCTAATAATTCCATAACATCTTGAGTATGTTTTAAAGAAACATATTTAGATTCTTTTAATCCTTGTTTTATTTCTTCAGCAACCTTATCAAATTCATCAGTATATGGAAGTATTAATCCTTTATATCCTTTATAGGTATATTTTGATCCATCATTTAATTTATATGATACTTTTGTACCCATATGGAATAATCCTGTATAAATAGTTCCTTTTTCTCCAATAATTTCCATATGTTCTAACCCCTTAAAATCCATTAATGATGAATCAATTAATACATTAAAATCTTTATAATACATTTTTATAATTTCATTAGTATCTACATTATTCCATATAGTACCATTTGATTCTATTCTTAATGGTTTACCAAATAAACGATATGCATATGTTATTGGATAAACAGTAACATCAAGAAGTGCTCCACCACCACGAGCAGGATCAGATACACGTGGTGCAAAATTAATACTTCTTAAATGATAATTAAATTTAACATCTTTTACTTTACCTATTAAACCTTTTTCAAGCCATTCTTTTACTTGGTTTGCGGGAGATGCAAACCAAGTCCACATAGCTTCTGCTAAATAACAATTATTTTTCTTTGCAAGATTTATTATTTCATTTGATTCAATAGAATTCATCATAAATGATTTTTCACAGAAAACTGGTTTCTTAGATTCTAATGCCATTTTAGTAAATTTATAATGGACATTATGAGTAACTACTATATATACAGCATCTACTCTTTTATCATTGATTGCATCTAATGCATTATTATATGCTGTTGAATTATATTTTTTAGCAAATTTTACTGCATTATCAAAGTTTCTTGTATAACAAGAAACTATTTCATGTTTACCATTTTTTAATATTTGACTAGCAACTGTATTAGCTAGTCTTCCGCATCCTATAAAACACCATCTAAATTTATCCATATTAATTATTCTCCTTTTCTTTATTATATTAAATATATAAAAATATGTAAAATATTTTTATAAAATTAGCACTCTACTATTGACAGTGCTAATAAAATGGTATATAATATTAGCAGTCAAGGTGTTAGAGTGCTAATACTTGATAAATATATTGGAGGTATTATTATATGGAACAACCAATTAATTATGAAAATGATGAGAATATCTTAAAGAAGTTTGGAAGAGATGTTACAGATTTAGTTAGAGAAGGAAAAATTGATCCAGTTATAGGTAGAACTGATGAGATATTAAGAATAATAAAGATTCTTGCAAGAAAAACTAAGAATAACCCTATATTAATAGGATTACCAGGTGTTGGTAAGACTGCCATAATAGAAGGTTTAGCAGAAAGAATTGTAAGAAGTGATGTACCAGAATCATTAAAAAAATGTCATGTATATGAATTAGATATGGGATCTCTTATTGCTGGTGCAAAATACAGAGGAGAATTTGAAGAAAGATTAAAAGCTGTATTAAAGAAAATTACAGAATCAAATGGAGAAATAATTCTATTTATTGATGAAATTCATTTAATTGTAGGAGCAGGCGCAACAGAAGGAGCATTAGATGCTGGTAATATGTTAAAACCTCTTCTTGCACGAGGAGAACTTCATTGTATAGGTGCAACAACATTAAATGAATATAGAAAATATATTGAAAAAGATTCAGCACTTGATAGAAGATTCCAAAAAGTATTAATAGATGAACCGAACGTAGAAGATACTATATCTATATTAAGAGGTATTAAATCTAGATTTGAAGCCCATCATGGAGTTCATATATCTGATAATGCAATTGTATCTGCAGCTGTTTTATCTAATAGATATATTACAGATAGATTCTTACCTGATAAAGCAATTGATCTAATTGATGAAGCTTGCGCATCAATTAGAATCCAAATGGATTCTCTACCAGAACCTCTTGATAATTTAAAACGTCATATTTTACAACTTGAAATAGAAAAAGCATCAATTAAAAATGAAACTGATGCAGTATCTAAAGATAGACTTAGTAAAATAGATATGGAATTAAATAAGAGTTATGATGAAGAAAAATCTTTACAAAATAAATGGAGTAAAGAAAAACAAGAAATAGAATCATTAAAAACTAAACAAAACGAATTAGAACATCTTCATACAGAATATGAAACTGCATCAAGAAATGGTGATTATAATAAAGCAGCAGAAATTCAATATTCTAAAATTCCTACATTAGAAAAAGAAATTAATAAGATAAAAGATTCTTCTTCTACTGATCACTTATTAAGTCAAACAGTAACTGAAGATGATATAGCTCAAATTATTTCTAACGCAACAAAAATTCCTGTATCAAAACTAGTACAAGGTGATAGAAATAAATTACTTAACTTAAAAGATACATTATCTAATAGAGTTATTGGTCAAGATAACGCATTAGAACTAGTAAGTGATGCAATAATAAGACAACGTTCTGGAATACAAGATTCTAAACGTCCTATTGGATCATTCTTATTCTTAGGTCCAACTGGTGTTGGTAAAACAGAAGTATGTAAAGCACTTGCAGAAGCATTATTTGATAGTGATGAACATATAGTAAGATTTGATATGTCAGAATATATGGAACCTCATAGTGTTGCAAGATTAATTGGAGCACCACCAGGATATGTTGGTTATGATGAAGGTGGACAATTAACAGAAGCTGTACGAAGAAAACCATATTCTATTATATTATTTGATGAAGTAGAAAAAGCTCATCATGATGTATTTAATATATTCTTACAAATATTAGATGATGGTAGACTTACAGATTCCCAAGGTAGAACAGTAGACTTTAAAAATACTATTATTATAATGACATCAAACTTAGGTTCTGAATATTTATTATCAAATGATACAAATAAATATGATGAAGTAATGAATCTTGTAAGACATTCTTTTAAACCAGAATTATTAAATAGAATAGATGAAATAGTCATGTTTAATAGCTTAGATGAAAAAGTTCAAATAAAAATTGTAGATAAAATGTTAAATGATTTAAAAAATAGAATTAAAAATCAAAATATTCATATTGATTTTACAGAAAATATTAAAAAATATATTATAGATAAATCATTTGATATAACATTTGGTGCAAGACCTATTAAAAGATTTATTCAAAAAAATATAGAAACTCTTATCGCAACACAAATTATCTCTGGAGAAATTAAACCATACTTATCCTATACTGTAGATTATAATAAAACCCTAGAAAAGATATTAATCATCAAACATTAAATAAAACACTTACAACATTTAAGTTGTAAGTGTTTTATTTATTATAATGTTTTATTAATTATATCTTTTAATAAAATCTTAGTATTTTTATTTAATAAACTAAACTTTAATTTATTTAACGCATCCTTTTTTGCTGTTGCATTAGATAAAGAAGTATAAATAATTTGTTTTATTAAATTATCCATATTAATACGTGGGAATAAATTATCTAAAGATTCTTTATATGATAATATTTTCTTTAAAGTATAACCTTTGATATTTAATTTAAAGTCTTTATCAATATTCTCTAAGATTATTAATACTTTAGAATCAATTATATTATATCTATCACATAAAATATCTAATGATTCAAGTGAAGAAGCATAGATAATATGTCCATCTTTTTCAAATCTTTTTAATGAAGTATTATTACATAATACTTCATTAATGTCTTCTGCATCAATAAGTCTTATAATAACTTGATTTGTAAAAAGATTTGAAACTTGATATTCTAGTACATCTTTATTTATTTTTGTTTCAAATGTTATTAATTCTTTTTTTGTATTAATACTTATTCCATCATCATAATAAATAGTTGATTTATAATTACCAAATGAAGTAAGTAGTTCTACTGTTTTATAATTATCGATATCATGATAATCATAATTAAGTAATAAAGTAGATCCTAATCTTTGATATACGGGAATATCGGATAATTCAGATACAAATAAATTATTTTTATTTCCATCTAAATATTTGCCATTAAAGATATTTACCCAAATACCTTTAGGTACATATGATGATTCAACCGAATATTTTAACAATTTATCTAATTTAGATGTTATCGGATGAATAAATAAATCTTCTCCCATAATATATGAATTAGATTTTTTAAATGCTAATGGATTATTATCATAATAATAAATAGGAGAAATTAGTGGATATCCATTATCTATACTTTTTAAGTAACTTGAATATATAAATGGAATTAATTTATGACGTAGTCTTAAATAGTTTGAAGTAATGTTTTCTGTTACTTTATCATATAACCAAGGTTCTTTTCGTATTGCGTTATTATTAGATGAATGAAGTCTATTAATTGGTAAGAAACATCCAAGTTCAATCCATCTTGTATATAATTCATTGTTTGTATAGCCAAACATATGAGATCCTATATCATGACTCCATAATGTATATCCAACATTTGAAGAAGTTGATGTAAAATATGGAATAAACTTTAATATATTAAATACTATACCAGAATCACCTGAAAAGCCAATTGGATATCGATGAGCTCCTAATCCATTATATCTAGATAATATAATATTTCGATTATTATTTCTAGTTGAATCTAATGTATGATAATAATTTAAAGAAAATAAAGGATCAAGACCATCTAATTTTGATTTTTTACCTTGTTGCCAATCTATCCACCAAAAATCTACTCCAAGATGTTCTAGTGGATGATGAAGTTTTTCAAAATAATCATTAATAAAATCACTGTTAGTAAAATCAAATTCAATATCTTGATATTTTTTACCTAAATTATATTTAGATTTAAAATATTCATATTGTTCTTCATGAGGCCATATGCCTTGTGCAGGATGAAGGTTAAGTGTTACTTTTAAATTGTTTTTATGTAATTCATCAAACATTTCTTTAATATTTGGGAATTTATTCTTATCAACAGTATAACCAGTCCAACCAAATAAACTATTCTTATATATAAATGGTAATTTAATATTAGGATAATCATTAATAAAGTTTTGTTTATAACTCTTATGCCAATCCATATCAATTACGGATACCCCAAGAGGAATATCTTTATCACTAAATTCTTTCATTAAAGATAAATATTCATTTTGTGTATATGGATAATATCTACTCCACCAGTTAGAAAATATAAATTTTGGAACAAGAGGAATAGATCCAGCTATTTTATAGAAATCATTTAAGATATTTTTATAATCAAATCCAACAAATACATAATAATCTTTCTCAGGATATTCTCTTTTATAAAGCATTCCATCTTCTTTAAATACTAAACTATTAGAATCGTCATATATAGATAAACCGTTTTTAGACATTAAACCATTACCTAATTTGCATTTATTAAAATGCATATCAAGTGTTCTAATAGTTCCTTCTAAATTAGATGATGTATTTAAACTATATTTTTTATTATCCAAAGATATACCTAAAAATTTATTATTTTTAAATTTATAGTAAACGTTGTTTACTATAAATATTAATAAATTATCATTTTTTGATAATATCTCATATTTAACATCACTTGTATATCTATTAATAAAAACTTGTGTTGCATCATCAGTAAAGTTTTTAGTTTTAGAATATTCTATTCTTATTATATGAAGTGTAAGAATAGTAATTCTTAAATTATTAAAATAAATTACATTATTAGTGTTTGATAATCCATTATATTTTTTTATTAGATAATTATTTAACATAATTTTGATACCTTTTTACATTTATAAATTATTATTATTTTTCCATTTCTTATAATATTATACTTAACATTATAATTAGAATCAAGAAAATTCTTTGAATTCAATTAACAATTTAGTTGAATCCGAAAAATTGTTCAGTATGAGTGAACAATTTTACCTAAATCAAGAAAATTGTTCAGTAGTAGTGAACAATTTTACTAAAATCGAAAAATTGTTCAGTATGAGTCAACAATTTTACTTTGATATAAAATAGTCTGATTACAAAATGTAATCAGACTATTGTTTAAATTTGTTTTAATGTTTTCTTTAATATATTGGATATAACTATATATAGCATTCCACCTATTAAAGCTGTAAATAGTTGAGTAACTCCAAGTGTTATACTTAATACTTGTGGTACATTTGGCATTATTAGTGGTAATAATAATTTAAATGTTATATAAAACATAAATAAATATTTTATTACACTAGTTACTATTACGGATATTAAATCCTTTATCAATGATATAATTTTTAAATCTTTTTTAAAGTTTATCTTATTTAATAAACAAAATGATGTAACAAATAAGATATTAGCAACACATATAAAGATTTGTAAAATAATATTATTAGATAAACCAAGTAAAATTCCTATAAAAGGAGTTACACAAGCAATAATACTTGATCCAATTAGTCCTACAAAAAGTGTATTTATTAGTAACATCATATTAACAATTGATCCTGTTAATAATTGTATTCCAAATAAACCCATTAAATATTGTAATACTACTGTAATAGATAAGTTTACGGCAACCTTTACTATAAACATTAATGTATTTTTGGTTTTACCAAAAAGAAATGTGTTCATGTTAATTATTTATTATATTTATCTCTTTTTACGTATGTTGTATGAAGTAATTTATGTGCAATATGAGAATTAGGTTCTTCTAAGAACTCTTTATATAAATCCATTACAAATTTATTTTCATGTGATTTTCTAAGTGTTGCTTCTTCATCAATATTGTATAATCCTTTAGCACGTTCTGCACGTACATCAATTGTATCAGCAATATATGATGGAACGATTGGTTGACCACCACCGTTTACACATCCACCTGTACATCCCATAAATTCAATAAAGGCATATTTGTTTGGATTTTCTTTAATCTTATCAAACATTTCTTTAAAATTAACTGCTCCATGAACTACTGCTACAGTTACTTCATGACCGGCAACAGTTAAAGTTGCTTCTTTAATATTATCAGTTCCACGAACTGGAGTAATATCTACATCTTTATAATCTTTAGATTCTAATATATCTCTTACTGTTCTTAGAGCTGCTTCCATAACACCACCTGTTGCGCCAAAGATGACACCAGCACCTGTGTATTTAGCAAGAGCGCTTTCTGGAATACTATCTTCTAAGTTTCTGAAATCAATATCATGACGTTTAATCCAACGTGCAAGTTCACGAGTTGTTAATACGCAATCGATATCTCTTACGCCATCTACTTCCATTTCTGGACGGCTTGCTTCAAATTTCTTTGCAATACATGGCATTACAGATATAACTTTTACTTTGTTTTTATCTAAACCAAGTTTTTCTGCATAATAATTTTTAATTATTGCACCTTGCATTTGTTGAGGTGATTTACAGCTTGATAAGTTATCTAAGTATTCTGGATAATATGTTTCAATATATCTAATCCAACCTGGAGAACAAGATGTTAGAAGTGGTAATTTAACTTCTTCTCCCTTTAGAGCTTTTGTAAATCTACCAATAAATTCAGTACCTTCTTCCATGATTGTTAAATCTGCTGCAAAGTTTACATCAGTAACATCATCAAATCCAAGTTCTTTAATAGCTGTATAGATTTTACCTTCTACATTAGTACCCATCTTCATTCCGAATTCTTCACCTAAAGCAACACGTACTGATGGTGCCATACAGAATATTGTATAAAATTCTTTATTAGCTACTAAGCTTTCTGCAAGAGCAATATCATCTTTTTCTTTAATAGCTCCAGTTGGACATGCTTGAATACATTTACCACAATAAATACATCCAGAATCAGCAATAAGATAATTAAGTGCAGGACCAACATAAGTTTTTGATCCACGATAGTTAAATCCTAATACTTTTGTACCAGCTAGTTTTTCACAAGCGGCAATACATCTTCCACATAATACACATTTAGATGAATCAAGTTGCATTGCATTAGAGATGTTTTGAACTCTATCTTTCATGCTGAATGTTGCATCTTCACCAATTACATTAGTAATATTAAATTTACGTAGTAATCTTAATAATTCACAGTTATGTTCTCTTGGACATTTCCAACATTCAAATAAGTGGTTACCAGCAATTAATTCTAAGTTATGTTTAACTGCATCTAGTACACGTGGTGTATTAGTTTTAACAACTAATGTATCAGATCCTCTTTGTAAGCAATCTTTTACCTTAACACTACAAGAGTTTTTTAATGTTTTGATACCTTCTACTTCAACTACACATAATCTACATGATGAGTTTTCATTTATACCTTTTAAGAAGCAAAGACGTGGTATATCTACTTTTGCAATATTTGCTGCATCTAGAATAGTTGCATTTTCATCAACCATTACTTCGATACCATTAATTATTACTTTAAATTCCATAATTATATACCTCCTTCTTATTTAGTAACTATAGCATCAACTTTACATTGAGCTTTACATGCACCACATTTGATACATTTCTTAATATCAATTGTATGTTTAGATTTAAATTCACCAGATATAGCACCTGCAGGACATCCTTTAGCACATAGACCGCATCCTACACATTTATCTGTAATAGTATAATGAATTAATTCTTTACATACACCTGCTGGACAACGATGTTCTGTAACATGAGCTACATATTCATCATAGAAGTTATTAAGAGTTGATAATACTGGGTTTGGAGCTGTTTGTCCTAGACCACATAGAGCTGAGTCTTTAATACTTAAAGCTAGTTCTTTTAATTGTGTTAAGTCATCCATAGATCCTTTTCCTGCACAAATCTTATTTAAGATTTCAAGCATTCTCTTAGTTCCTTCACGACATGGAGTACATTTACCACATGATTCATCAACAGTAAAATCTAAGAAGAATCTAGCTACGTCTACCATACAGTTATCTTCATCCATAACAATCATACCACCAGAACCCATCATAGATCCTGCGGCAATTAAGTTATCATAATCAATTGGAGTATCTAAGTCTTTTTCAGTTAAGCATCCACCAGATGGTCCACCTGTTTGAACAGCTTTAAATTTCTTTCCTTTAGGGATTCCTCCACCTATATCAAATATAACTTGACGAAGTGTTGTTCCCATTGGAATTTCAACTAAACCTGTATTATTAATTTTTCCTCCAAGTGAGAATACTTTAGTACCTTTAGATTTTTCTGTACCAATAGATGTAAACCATTCAACACCATTTCTAATAATTTGGGCAATATTAGCTAGAGTTTCTACGTTATTAATAACAGTAGGACGTTTCCATAAACCTTCATTTGCAGGGAAAGGTGGTTTATTTCTTGGCATACCACGTTCACCTTCAATAGAAGCTATTAATGCAGTTTCTTCTCCACATACGAATGCACCTGCACCAAGTCTTACTTCTAGATCAAATGAGAAATCTGTACCAAATAAGTTTTTACCAAGTAATCCATTTTCATAAGCAGCTTTAATAGCTTTATTAATTCTTTCAACTGCTAAAGGATATTCAGCACGACAATAGATATAACCTTGTGATGCACCTATTGCATAACCTGCTATTTCCATACCTTCTATAACAGCATTTGGATCACCTTCTAATACAGATTCATCCATGAATGCTCCTGGGTCACCTTCATCGGCATTACATATCATAAATTTAGGTCCAGGATTCTTAGCAGCAAAACTCCATTTTAATCCAGTAGAGAATCCTGCTCCTCCACGACCACGAAGTCCTGAATCAGTAATAGCTTTTACTACTTCTTCTGGAGTCATAGTAGTTACTGCTTTACAAATACCTTGGTAACCATCACGAGTAATATAATCATAAATGTTTTCTGGATCAACAAATCCACAATTGTTTAATGCAATTCTTGTTTGTTTAACATAGAAATTCATTTCATTAAATAATTTAGTTTGTTTAATACCATCTACAACTTCTTTATGAACACATTTTTCATAGATTACACCATTCATGATATGTCCTTCAATGATTGGTAATACATCTTCTTTTTTTACATGTCCATAGAATACTTCATCTGGAAATACTACAACAATTGGTCCTTGTGCACATAAACCAAAACATCCACTTAAATATACTAATACAGTATCTTCTAAGCCTTTTTCTTTAATTACTTTGTCAAATTCAGCTTTTAATTCAAATGAATGACTTGATTTACATCCTGTACCACCACAAACGGCAATTTGACGTTTGATCTTACCATTATATTTTGCAGCATCAAAACCAGGTAAACGCATATTTAGAGAATCTAAATTTGCAGCTTTAATTTCTAATAATTTTTCTAAAGTCATAATTTATATCCTCCTATTTATTTCCTTTTTCTTCTGCAATTAAAGCTTCTAAAGCTTTTCTTGCAATAGCAGGAGTAGCTTGTGCAGTTACTTGACCATCAATTGTCATTGCTGGTGATAATCCACATGCTCCAATACATCTACAAGCAGATAATGTAAATAATCCATCTTCTGTTGTTTCTCCAGGTTTAATACCTAATACATTTGATAATTCATCTAATACAGTTTGTGAACCCTTTACATAACATGCTGTTCCTAAACATACAGATACTGTATGTTTACCAACAGGTTCAATAGTAAAACGTGAATAAAATGTTACTACACCATTAATCTTTGCAATTGATTCTCCAAGTTCATCAGCAATAATCTTTTGAACTTCTAGAGGAACGCAACCAAAGATTGATTGTGCATCATGAAGAGATGGCATTAATGGTCCAGGTTTTTTCTTATGCTCGGCCATTCTTCTTTTAAGATCTAATATTTGATCTTCTTTAATAATTAACTTTGCGCCCATAGGCACCTCCATTTCTTTAGAAATTGTATTTTACATTACTATTTTACTAAATATTATCCTAAAATTCCAATTAAAATGAAAATATTTTCATTTAAAATTTAACTAAATATAATTAATAAAGATGATGAACTATTGTTCATCATCTTTATGAAATCTATTCAAATTATATATTTTACTATATTTCATTAATGTTTGTAAAAAACGCCAATTATTATCAAAAAAATTCTCAGTTAAATTATACTGTTTTAAAAGAGTATCTATAACCCATTCATTACTTTGAGAGTGATATGATGGATAATACTTTATTAAATCATTTGGATTAAATACTTTTAAAAGTATTCTTATTTTACAATCTCTAGTATATGATATATAACCATAAACATATCCTAACCAATACATTGCATCTATATTATATTTAATAGTGCCATATTCACTTTTACCAAATTGATTATTAATATCCTCTATTAATTCATCTGTAAAAGGAGTTATAAAAGCAGATTGATGTTTTTCAAACTTTTCTATCACATCTGAGTGTAAAAATCTTCTTAAAAAAATAGGACTAGAGTAATCTTCTTTTGTTGATAAAGCAAATAATTTACCTAAATTATCACAAATATATATTCCATTAGTATCTAATTCTTTCATTTTAATACCTCTTCAATAAATAAACCATTTCGATATAATCTTAATGCTTCTTTTAATATATTATCTACTTTACTAGATCTATCTATTACTTTATTTCTAATATCTATTCTTTCCTTATCACAAATATAATATCTATCAATAGGTATTAATTTATCAATTGCTTTTTGAGTTTTAAAAACGTATTGTAGACCTAAATTAGATGCTTCTAATGCTTTTACAGTAACATCTATATTAATATCACCACTTGCAAATAGATTCATGATATTAAACATTTTATTATCTGCTATTGGTGCAATAATTATATCTGATTGTTCAATTTGTTTAATTATATCTTGCACTATTTTAGAATTTGAATATTTATTTATAGTTCCTCTATAATAGCATATTGCAATAAGCCATTCTTTAGAAGATTTAAAATTTAAAATTTTTAAATCTTCTAAATTACATTCAAAAGAATATACTGAAGATTGTTCATTTTCATATATAAATGAAGATGCTTGAATATATGATTCTCCAAGATAAAATCCACTTCCAAAATCACATTTATTTCTAGATCCATCAATAGTTACCATCTTTAAACCATATTTAGATCCATGAAATAATATTTTATTATTAGAATTATTTAGAAGAAAACTAGATTTAACATAATTTATATTATATTTATTATCATAAAAATAAGTATATATTTTTTCATTAATTTCATCTACAAATAAATTATCTTGAATAATTTTATATAATGTATTTTTATTTAATTTAGTTCTTTTTAATAATTCATCATTATTAAAATAATCACAATGATTATATAATTCAATATCTTCTTTTACATTATAATTCATTTTAGTTAAATCAAGCATATTTATCCACCTACCTATATTATATAAAAATTAACTTGTTCGTTCAATATAAACGAACAAGTTTATTTTAAAATACAAAATTACCGTTTTTAAATATTACTACTTCTTTATTATCTTGAGTAATACCTATTATTGATAAATCATTAGATCCTATCATAAAATCAACATGAATCATAGAATCATTAATACCTTTATCATATAGTTCTTCTTGAGTATATAATTCATAATCTTTAATAAGGTTAGTAAATCCAGCTCCTAATGCTAGGTGACATGCGGCATTCTCATCAAATAATGTTTCATAAAAAAGAATATTAGTATTATTAATAGGTGAATCATAACTAATTAGTGCACATTCACCTAGCATAGATGAACCTTCATCCATAGATATCATATGCTTTAATAATTCTTCTCCTTTATTAGCATGTACTTCTACAGCTTTACCATTTTCAAATCTAATAGAGAAATCTTCTATTAATTCTCCTTGATATGAAAGTGGTTTAGTAGCATATACTATTCCATCACAATCTCCTTTTTTAGGGGATGTAAATATTTCTTCTGATGGAATATTTGGATTTATTTCAATGTTTGTATCTAATGTTACTTCTGATCCTCCAGCAAATATTCCATCATCAATTAATCCTACTCTAAAGTTAGTTCCATTACTTGATGTATATCTTAATTCTTTTAAATGTAAATTATTTAAATAATTACATCTTTCATGTATTTTATTTGAATGATCAATCCATTCATGGATTGGATCATCAAATACACGTGATGAATCTAATATTGCTTTCCATAATGCTTCTAAAGCATCATTATCTTGTAAATTTGGGAATACTTTTTTAGCCCAAGCAATACTTGGTATTGCTGCTATACACCATTGTTCTTTATTTTCCCATCTTTCTCTAAATGGTTTTAATACATTATATTTTAATTGTCTTATTTTAGCAACTTTAGCTTGATCTACTCCATTTAATGCATCTGGATCACTTGATACCATATATAGTTTTGCTGGTAGAGTTGATGCACGATGTTCTAACTTTTCTATTTGCCATTTTTCATATTTAGATAAGTTTTCTATTGTTCCATTTATATATGATACTTTATCACATAAATCACTTAACCATTCTACTCTTACAATAGATGCTCCAGCTTTATAAGCTTCTTCTATTAATAAACTAGCAAATTCTTCTTGATCACAATTAATATAAATATTAAATTCTTGATTTTTTTGTACATTAGACCCTTTTTTAACTAATAATTCTGCATATTTTCTTATTCTTTCTTTATCCATAATAAAACCTCTTTAATTATTTAATAATATTTTATCATAAAATATTATTAAATTAAAAAAACTAATAGCACCTGTTTTACAGGTGCTATCGTTAATATTATTATTTCTTTAGAAATAACTTAATAAGATTTTTAAATATCGGATCTAAGAATTTAAATATACGTTTAGTTTTTCCTTTATTAATTTCAACTTTCCAACATATATATAATTCAATAATAATTATTAAAACAATAATTATACTAAATAATATGATTAAACTAGTATCTATTTGTTTATCTTTCCATACAGCATATAATGTAGTATCTGCTAATACATTAAAAGTGTTAATAGCTTCTACTGCATCAGCAGTTGTAGCCCATCCAATAAAATCTTTATTATCTTTTGTAAGGGAAGATTTTGGTAATGAAATACTTCTACCAGATAGTTGATATATATCAGATGGTAAAGTTCCTTCTCCACTATTTGAATCAAATACTATTTTATTAGTTTTAATTATATGAGATGAGGTTATACCACCACTAGGTGAAGTAATAATACATTTATATAAACAATCTTCATTTGCGTTTATTATTTTAGGTGATGTTTCATTATTGATTATAATAAAATTATAATCATATAATTCAACATCAGTAATATTAAATTCAGATTCAAAACATAATGATACACTATTTTCATCATCAAATTCAACATTATAATATCCATTACTATCTAAACTAATATCATTAAATAAAGATGTTGATTTAAATCTTAATTTAGGAGATGTATATGATCCTTTATAAGTAAAAGTTATCATATTTACACCAGCAAAAATAAAATAACCTGAAGTAATATTATTGTTATTATTAATACCAAATGTAAGTTCTAAGAAAGAATTATTAATTGCTGGATTCCAACATAAGTTTCCTTTATACCATTGATAAGTATTAGATGCTGCAGCATCTAATACTTTTACTTTGTAATCATTAGTACTTGATGGTTCTTCATCTATTACATTAGCCCACATAGCATAAAATACTGTATTATTATTAATTGGTGATTTTGTATTTGGTAAATAAATTGTTCCAGTTCCATCAGGTAAAGTATTCCATCCATAGAATGTATAACCTAGTTTTGATAAAGTAGATGGATTAGGGAATGTATTATCAGTTGTATAATCTATTCCATAATATAAATTATCTATAGGAACACTACCTTGAGCACCATTTGCATTATAAGTAACTTTATAACCTATTACTAAAGTAAAAGCACGAGAGAATTCTTTATAATTATCATCTTCATCACGATATATTAAACCAGTATGTTTTCCTACTGTTGTAGGAGTTGTATTTGTATATACTCCATCAACACTTGTATCCCATTTAAATTTTAAATCAGTTAAAGAATCTGTTGCAGTATAATAATATACTGGTGTTTCACCAAAATATACTTTTTCTTGATGATAATTATCATCTTTACCACTGATTAAAACATTTATAGTTTTCTTTTCTCCCCATACTGCATATAAAGTAATTGTATAATTAGTAGCATCAGTAGATGTAATACTATAAGATGATAAATTAGTTGATGCATTATTTGATAATGCCCAACCTTTAAATGCATATCCTTTTTTAGTTAAAGTATTTGTTTTAAATGTAATAGATTCATTTGATTCATATATAATGCTGTCGGTTGGAACAGTTCCTGTTCCACCGTTTGCATTATATATGATTTTATAACCTTGTTCTATATTAAAATAATAAACTTCATTATCACTATCATATCTTGTGAATAATGCATATCCGTCTTTATCACATGTAAATATATTACGATAATCATTTTTTGATGTTTCAAATGATTTTAATGATCCGCTTGTATTATATAATCCTATTTCTACATCTTCTGTTCCTACTACATATAAGTTAATAGCATTTGAATCATCAAATAAAAGATTAGATGTATAAGTATCATCTCCTTCATCTACTATATTATCTTTAATTACTGTTTTATCACATACAATAAGCCATGTTTCAACAGTATCTGTTTGAATATTAGTATCATTTCCATATGTATCATATGTTAAAATACTATTTCCAAAAGACATAAAACATAATAAATCATTAGAATAATTTAAATCTATATAACCAGATAATATACTTGATATATAATCATTATTTAGTTTACCTAACCAAATATAATAATATTGAGCATTAAATTTATTATAATCATCTAAATCTTTAATGATTTCACAATCATTAAAGTCTAATAATCCATACTTTTTAATATCTTGATTTAATATATCTTGATTAATTGTTAAATCATTATTAAATTCAAATATTTCATATTCAAAATCAACATCATTAGGTATAGTTAACATATTATTAGATATAACATTAAATGTAGATTCAGTATATATAGAATAATATTCTTTTGTGTCATTAGAAAGTGTTACACTTTCTAATATATCCCATGTGTTGTTTGTTGCATCAAAAAAGTGTTTACCTATATATGATGAATAATTTGAAGAAGATATTCTTACATATTTATTTTCTTCTTTATTAAATAAATCATGTACTCCAACTATTGATAAACTATTACCTGATTTAAAATTTAAAGTAAAGTATTCACTTTTACTATTACCTTTATATATAAGATATACTTTACTATCTACATATTCTCCTGTTAAATGATTAAATGATTTAACTAAATCACCTTCTTTTAAATCTTCAATAGATTTAAAAGAACCATCATCCATAGTAATTAAAGTTCCTTCAACTAAACATGCATTAGTATCATATCTTAAATATACACCACCTGCAGAATAAGTTGCGGTATTATTAGTAATAGAAGTATTAGATAATGTAAGTATAGAATTTTTAACATATATTGCAGCACCAATAGCTGCACTATTTTCTTCAAATATACATCCACTAATTAATGCTTTAGTTGCAATATAAGAATCTCCAGAAGTCATGCAATCAATAATGATTGCACCACCCCAAGTTGAAGCTTTATTATATTTAAAGGTAGAATCATATATATTTGTATTAGCATTTACTTCTATGGCTCCACCATTAGTATTTCCTATATTAGAAATAAAGTTACAATTATATATATTTAATTCTTCACTTGTATCACAACATACAGCACCATTTATGTTTCCAATAAAATTAATATTATATAAAGATAATTTATTATATGAATTTATCGCTTTATTACCATTATAGATAACACCACCAATACATTTTAATAATGAACTTGTATTATTATCATCTAATGTCCATATAGAATTATCATTATTATTGTCAAAATAATGAATGTGTTCATCATTATTTTGACAATCATATAAATATAAATAACCATAATTTGAAATATTATAATTATTTAAATCTAATACATATCCACATAAACAAATATGTACTTCTTTACCTGATTCAATAATTAAGCCATTATCTAATGTTAAATTATCATTTAAATAATAATAACCAGATTCTAATGTATATTGATAATAATCATTTAAAAAATGATTATTATTTAATATGACATTAAATGTAATATCATTACATGTATGATTATTATCTTTAAATATAGGATAAAATGTTATTTTATTATTACTTATATCTGTATCTTTAATTATATAAGTTCCACTATATCCAATATTTGAATCTTTATTGGTATTCCATCCGATAAAGCTTTTACCATTTAAACTAATATTACCATAATAATATGGAAGGGTTATTTCATCTCCTGCTATAAATCTTCCATCTATAGATGGAAGATTTCCAAAAGATGAATTTAAATTAAAATCTATTTCATATGTTGGTATAATTGTATATTCACATGTAAGATATGGATTAGCAGTATAAGTATAATTAGGAGAAGATAGACCAGTTAAGGTTGCAGTATATGTACCAGGATTAGATTCTGCTCCTGTAAATACTCCATAACATGGATATCCATCTATTAACATTGTAGATGAAATGGTAGGTGTATGAGTTTCGCCATCATATCTAATAGTTTTATTATCAAAAACAATAGAAGATGTAATATCCATAGGATTTATCTTAAATGTAATTGGATGACTATTTGATAAAACATAATTAGGGTTAGATAATTCTACATTTGGTTGATATGAACTATCTACTCCTGTATATTGGGATGTTGATAATGTACAAACATCTCCAGAGCATAACGCAGTAGCGTTAATTGTTCCTGTTGGTGAGTGTAGTTTTCCATCAAATGTAACTTCTAAATTTGTCCAAGTGATATCACTTGGATAAATTACTTTTTTATTAATTTTCCAAGATGCTTCTTTATCAGTTGATGATAAATCAGTCCAACATGTATTTAATTTATCATTTAAAGAAACAAATACATAATATGTTCCAGCATCTTTGCCAGATGTAGATCCAGTTATTGTAAAGTATGATTGATTTTGCCATGTTGGAGTTTGAGAATTTCCATTATAATATAATATAGAAGTAATACTAGGAATATCTAATTTCATCTTATTAATAGATACTTCTTTAGATACAATTTTATCTGAATCACTAAGTAACATTTTAACAGTATATGTTCCAGCAGTTGTTGGAGCATCACTAAGTTTAGTTGATACATTATAATATTCTATAGATAATTGTTTTCCTGTTACTTCTTCAAATTTACTCTTATTAGTAATACTTGCTGATAATTTTTCATTATTATAATCTTTAGATGAAACATCTAAAGATGCTGTTACTACAGCATCTTCAACACCACAGTTAGATGTAGTACATGTTGCAGTAATTGTATTATTATTTATTGTATAATCATATGTATGATAATGAATTTTATCTAAAGTGTAAGATGTACTTCCATAATTTTTATCATTGAATAATGTACAAGTTGATGGAATTTTTAATGTTACATCACCTACTCCTTCGAAAGCATTATTTGCAATTGTAGATAATGATGTAGCAGTAGATAAATCTATAGTAGTTAAACTATCGCAGCTATTTAAAATATAAGTACCTAGACTAGTTATTGTAGATGGAAATGTAATTGATATTAAATCATTAAATCTATAAAAACTATAATCACCTATTTTTGTTATTCCTTCGCTAATTACAATACTTTTAACGTTTATTCTATCAGAATACCATGGAGCAGTACCTGATGTATAATCGTCTAATGCAACATTTGTTTTACCAGTTTTAGGAGAAATTGTTAATACATTACCAGATACTCCCCATAAGGCATCAGATGTTGCAGCATTGACACTACTTGTAGTGTTAATGCTAATAAATATAAAACTAATTAATAATGTTAAAAATAATAAAACTTTTTTCATATTTTTATCCTTTATATTTTTCTATTTATACTTATTATATCAAATTATTAGACATTATAAAACATTATATGACATTTTATATATTGTTTTTAGAATGATAATGAGTAAACTATATATAAAAAAGTTAAATAATAACGAAGACCAAGAGAATCTTGGTCTTCGTTAAACTAATGAATTATATTGTATATTTTTGATTAATAAAATATATTATTCTTCATCAAAATTTATTTTATTATTATCAAAATGCAATAATTTTCTATCTAGTGCAGCTTGAGGGTCATTCATATCTTTTTCATTGGTACATATAATAGTAAGTCCTAATTTTTTATAGATATCTAATTTATATTTTTTTGATTTATAATAATCCCTATTATCAGAATTAAATCCCCAGTGTTCAATATAAACATCAATATTTTTGCCTAAATAATTAGGCAAACAAAAATCAGGATGAATATCATGTTTTTCATCAGCATCAATTGAAATTACCTTTTCATATGCGTGGGGAATTCTTTTATCGAATAAATAGTTATCAATTTCTCTTTCCGATTTACTCTTTACAATGTGTCCATCTTTACACTTATACACACCTTCATATGATTCATCTAAAATATCTATATCTTTACATTTAGATACTTTAACTAATAATTGTTTATCTTTATATTTACGATAACAATTAATACAGAATAAATTGCCGCCAAATGTTGCTTTACCGCATCCTATGCATTTAATAATAATTGATGATTCATCATTTTTTGAAATAGTTGAATCATTTTCTGTGTTTTTATTTAAAATTACTTTTGTTTTTGCGTCTAAATATAAGCCATCTTCATTTATTTCAATTAATCCTTGTTTTAACTTATCAGCATGGTCTCCACAAAGTTTATCTTTTCTTGGGTTTCCCATATATATTCTAGTTGGTTCTCCACAAATAGGACATACAAGTTTTTCGTCCATAAATAAATTTCTCCTTATTTTTAATAATTAATCAATATAATTATCTGGATTACCTTTTAATAATGTTTCTCCATCAATTTTAATATATTATTATAATAATTATATATTTCTAATCCAAAGTCTTTTCTTTTTTTTAAGCATGTTTAAAAGAAAGTTTTGTTTTATTTTGTTAAAATATTATATTTTTTAGATATAATGCAACAAAAATAGACAAAATAATAGTATATAAAAAATGTTTTATATTATTATATGTTTACAATGGCAATATGTGTTGTCGCTACTATGGGGATATAATTTAAATCCATTTTATATTTATAGTTTGCTTATTATTTCTATTATATTATCTAACAAATCTGCACCATCCTCTTTTAAAGGAGAATGTTCAAAAGCCATATAATATTTATAATTAGTAGGTCCTGAATAATTTGACCAAAGATTACCTAATTCCAATTTTTTCTTTGAATCATCCCCGTCTAAATGTTCACCTTTGGTTTCAACTAAGATGATTACTCCGTTGTTTGTTTCAATTAAGAAATCAGGATAATGATTAATAAATCCATTTAGTGAAAAGTCATTTCTGTCAATTATTCTATGCCACCATTTTATATTATTTAAAGATGATATTTTTTCTATAAATTTTTTTTCTAATGAATTTACTTTGTTATCTTCTTCTTCATATAATGTTCTTAAATAAGAATTTGTATGCTCCTGAAGAATAATAGACAAAGAGAGCTGATATTCTTTATTTAGCATAATTTCGTTCCTATATAATTTATTTTTAAAATTATTATATCTATATTCTTCTAAAGATTTAGATATAAACTCTTTTATTCTACTAATAATTGAATAAATATTATTCTGAAGCGATATTATTTCATCTTCTGTTTTTAAAGAATCAATAATTCTATCAGCATATTTATTTATTGAAAGGTGGTCCAAATTATTGAATTTGTTGTTTAATTCAAGAACTATTTGTTTTTTGCATGCACCAATCCTAGACTTTTCAGGAATTAAAGATAAATAGTTCTTAAATTCATCACTATCTTCCCTTGCTAAAATTGATTTTTTAATGACATTCCCTTCAGAATTAGTTTCTACATCAACCTTATAAATATTATCATTACTAGAAGTAAGATTAGATGGAATAGCAATATTATCCAAATTAAATCCATCGTTTAAATATAGAGCATCAACTTTGCATAATTGATCATCAAAAAGTGTTCCTTTTGGATAAAAAGTAAAAATAGGCAATTTTAACGCTTCTATTTCATTTTTATGCTCGTCTTTTATTCTATAAATATTAGAATAGTTAAATAATTCTTGTGGAATTTCAGAAGTTCCATCCTTTTGGCTTTCTTCCATTTGCTTGTCAAATTCATCGCTTTGATTCTCTGCATTTTCTACTAATTTAACTACATTATCATTGGTAGAAATAAAGTTATCATTTTCATTAGTTGCGTCATTTCTCTTGTTCAACTCTTCTTTAACAACATCAACCTTAAAAATATCTAAATCAACATTTTCGCCTTCGCTATGATTATCAAACAATGTTTGTTGAATCATATTATCTGGCTCATTGTTTTTGTTTTCATTTAGATTATCTAAGGTATTTGTTCTTACTACCTTGCAATCATTTTTAGAAAATCCTGCATTATTTAAACCAAGAAGTATATTGTCTAAAGTGCTACTAAAATCATTTGATGATGTTAAAACATAAGACATATTTAGAAGCTTGTTTGTATATTTTAATTGATAAGGTTGTCTCAAAATTCTTCCAAGAATCTGCTCGACATCAATTTTTGATGTTTTATTTGCTAACGATGCTAATATATATGCAAATGAACAATCCCATCCTTCTTTTAAAGCATTAATGGTAATAATATATCTAATTTGGCATTCTTCTGACATTAAATCGACGTCTTTTAACTCATTAATATTTGCTGTTTTGATTGCTATTTCTTCTTTTGAAATGCCGATATCAATTAAATTGTTTTTTAATTTGTCAAATGTAACAGCATCATCATCATCATTTTTTGGTTGAGCTTGAAATAATACAATTGGTCTAATATATGGAATTCCTAAATTTACTCTTTCTGCTTTAGCGCATTTTTCTAGTGAATTTCTTAAATCAAGAGCTTCCATTATTACTCTTTCAACAGAAGGTCTATTATATGCAATAACTGGTAATTTCACCATATTTTCTTGTTTTAATTGGTTTGCTGTAATAATTGAAATGATATTACTGTCTTTCTTTGGCGTAGCAGTTAACTCTAAAACAAATGAAGGATTTAAATTTCTAATCATTTCTTTGCTTAAGTCTGATTGAGCATTATGACTTTCATCAATTATTACTACAGGTTTTAGTTGATGTAAAACTTGCATTAAAGATGATTCGTCTGCAACTTTATTATTCTCATCTTTCTGTTCGTACATTCCGACAAAAGGCATAAGGTTAGAATTTTCTTCATAAACCTTTCTATCTTCTTTGTTTGTGGCCCTTAACGAATCAAAACTCATAATTATTATGCTTAGCTGATCATTTATTGCATTTAGATTAAAATTTGTTCCCATTAAAGCTTGCTTTTTATTATATATGCATACTTTAGAAGAAAAATCTCTATTTAAGCGTTCTCTATAGAAATGTTTTGAATTGTTAAGAGTATCAAAAGTTTGAGTCAATAGGTAAATTTATATATTTTTTTGTCAAAGCAATAAATTTATTATTATTAAATTGATTTTTTGTTTCGATAAAAATAGCCTCATTGCATTTCTCTATATAATCAATGCTTTTTTTATAATTACCTAATTCAAAAAACTTATTTTTAGATTCAATAAACTGATTTTCTGAAAATAATTTAATTGCTTCTTCATATAATTTATTATTTTCTTTTTCTCTTTCTAATTTTTCTTTTTTTAATTCTTCTTTTTCTTTTTCTTTTTCTAATCGTAATTCCTCTTCATATAATTTTTGTCGATACTCTTTTAAATTATAACCACATGTTGGACAAAAATCTGGTTCATTATTACTCACATATCCACAATCAGGACACTTATTATAATCAAATGACATTATTATAGCACCTCCATTAGTAAAATATTTATTAAAGTTTATTATACAATGTACGAGCACATTGCTCTACATTATCAGTATTTCCTAAATAAGTAAATGCATAAAACTCACCGATATTTCTAATTAAACAATTAACATTATTTATTTCTGTTTCTAAAGATCCTATTGATTCATTAATTTTTTGTAATTCAACAGAAAAATTTTGCATTACTGAAGTCAAATTTACTTTTTTTTCAACAGTTTTTTTCAATGTTTCTTTAACATATGCATTTAACTCAATTAAATATTCGCCACTTCCAATTTTATCAATGGAAAAGTAATGACACTGATTATCCATTTCTTTTGTTAACAACTTTACTTTTTTATTATCCATAATAAAAAATAAATTTAAAATATACTTCGAATTTTCATTTTCATCTTCCCAAAAAATAAAAATACCTTCATTAATTAATCTATTATATAGTTTCATTTAAAATCTCCTTTCAATTATTTTACGTTTTTTTTTTTTTTTCAATTTATTTAATAAATTATTAAAAAAAATAGAAGAAAAATTAAAAAATTCATTTTACAAATTATTTTTATATGTAAGTAAATACTTATACTAATTTATGCTAAAATATATATAATGAATTAAAGGAAAATAATATGATTACTTATAATAATAAAGACTTATATAATACAATTTATAAAAGAAAATCATTTCATTTATTTAAAGATATAGAAGAAAAATTAAATGATAATGATATTGATTACATCGAAGATGTAATCAAATCATTAAAACCATTATATTCTGATATTTTAACAGAAATTATATTAGTTCCATCTACATCTACTACATGTAAAAGATATGAAGAATATTGTATATTAATGTATTCAGAAAAGAAAGATGGATACTTACAAAATATAGGATATATGGGAGAACAATTAGATTTATTATTACAAAAAAACGATATAGCAACACTTTGGTGTGGCTTAGCATCTCCTATAAAAAGATTTTCTAAATTAAATTATGTTATTATGTTTGCGGTAAGTAAATGTAGTGATGAATCAAAATATAGAAAAGATATGTTTAAAGCAAAACGAAAAGTTTTAGAAGAAATATGGCATAATGATTATTACAAGCACATTGGAGAAATCGTAAGATTTTCTCCAAGTGCTTGTAATTCACAACCTTGGATCATAGAAGGAGATAAAAATTCTATAGAAGTTTATAGATATACAAAACAAGGAAAATCTGGATTAATGCCTGAATTTAAAGCTCATTATTTTAATTCTATTGATATTGGAATATTTATGTATATATTAGAAGTTATATTAGATTATAATAATATAAATTATGATGTATCATATTTTAAAGAAACAAAACCAATTGATAGAAAATATCTAAATGCAATATATAAAATTAAAATGTAGATGAAGTTTAACTTCATCTACATTTTTTATAAATCTATTTTTTCAAATAACTTAATAGATTTCTTTAATCCAATTACTGTTAATAATATATACATTAATATTCCAATTAATAATCCTATTAATTGAATATTTATATTATCAAATCCAAATGAATTAAGTACTTCTAATCCTGGTATATGCCATAATACTTCTGCAAAGCTTATACAATAAATCCTATTATTATAAATAATATAAATGGTTTACCAAAATAATATCCAGTTTTAAAGAAACCTTTTACAAATATATAATTAAATAATCCATATATTAATAATGCATAAGCTATAAATATTAAATTAGCAGTCATTAATGCATTATTAATGTATACATCTACACTTCTTAGAATTGTCATTCTAAGAAGTGTAAGTATTAACATAATTATTGTTGTTAATAATTCTATACAACATACAAATATAAACTTTGCTTCTACTATACTTTTTTTAGATACAGGAAGAAGAATGGAATATGCTATATCATTAGATTCTCTATAACTTTGAAATGATTGAAAAATACCAAGACAAGAAAAGAATACTCCAACTAATATTGGATAACCAGGAACAAGTGTAATAAATCCAAATAATATAAATAAATAAGATAAGATATGAGCACTTAACTTAAATTCTTTTTTAATTAAATTATTCATTATATGTCCTTTCTAATCTTAAAATAGTTTCTTCTAATGTTTCTTTATCTAAAGTGAATTTATTAATAAATTCATCTTTAGATAAAGAACTAATGATTTTTCCATTTTTAATATAAATAATATCATCTGCACATTTTTCTAAATCCGATGTAATATGTGTTGAAAATAGTATTGCCGTACCTCTTTTTTTAAGTTCTATAAATACTTCTAATATTTCATCTCTACTAAATGGATCTAATCCACTTGTTGGTTCATCTAATATTAATACTTTAGCATGATGACTAAGGGCTAACATTAAATTAAATTTAACTTTCATACCTTCTGATAACTCAGAAGGGGTTTTATTTAAATCTAATTTAAATAATTCAACATATTCATCTTGTAATGTATCATCCCAAGATGAATAAAACTTCTTAGTAATATTTACAATATCTATTAATTTCTTCTTTGGATAATAATTAGTAGTACCACTAGAATATCCAATATATCCTTTTATTTCATCTTCATACTTAAATAAATCTTTATTAAAGTATTCTACACTTCCACTAGATATTTTAACTATATTTAATATCGATTTAATAGTAGTAGTTTTACCGGCACCATTTCTTCCAATAAATCCTACTATATGACCTTCTAATACATTAAAACTAACATTATCTAGTTTAAAATTTTTATATTCTTTACAAATGTTTTCTACTTTTAAAGCTGTCATTATTTATTACCAAATATTCTTTCTTGAAAAGAAATACAATCTTCTTTCTTAGGTATCGCAATACCTCTATCTTCATCAGCTAATACTATTAAAGTATCACCTGGTTTAATATCAAAAATATCTCTTGCTTGTTTTGGTATTACTATTTGTCCTTTTTCTCCAACTGTAACTGACCAAAAATATTTTTTATCTAATTGATTCATTATATCCTCCAATTAATTAGTTATACTTTTCATACTTATTATACCAATAATAATATGTTATTGCAATATTTCATAATATATTTATATATAACAATCTAAAACAATATGATTAAAATATATAAAAAGTCTCGAATAAATTCGAGACTTAAAAATTTACATAATATATTTGTTTACTTTTCAAATGTATAAAATACAGTATTGCCGTATACATTAAAAGCACCTATTAAATTCCCGTTCTTGACTTGAACATATGACCATCCATTCTCAGATGTACCTTGTTTATAATAAATAATATAATAATCGGCATATTCATTTTCATCGATTGTAGCTCTTTTTGAAATCATATATTCTTTAGGTACATAAATATACTCATATTCAACATCTTTTCCAGAAACATTTGTAACAAGTGTTCCACTATTCGAAACATTATAATATAAAGTATTATATAGATACATACCTGAAATATTATCTGGGTAAGAGTCTTTATAATCATGCATACCAGTTTTTTTGTATGAAACACTAACTAAATCATCTGTATCTTTATCTACTTTGTTAGTAGAGATTGTATATTCACCTGTTTCATTTTTAGAAATATAGTAAGTATATAATTCGTTACCATCAATGATTTTTAAAGCATATCCAGAAGCGGTATCTAAATTATCAGTATCTTTTTTATCTATTAAAACATTTCTTAAAGAGTCATATGTATAATAATAATAATGTGTACTTTTATAATCTACCCCAACATTTGAATAATAAACTGTTATATGATTTTCATCAATAGTTAAATATTCATCATAATAATCAGTTTGAGAGTAATATGTTCCATAATAGTCTTTCGGATCTATTACTATATCCTTTTTTGGTATAGTAAAACAAAAAATACTTCCCAATAAAACAACTATTGCAAAAACAAATAGTTGAAATATAGTTTTCCCTTGCTTAAAGTTAGCATTATTATATCTATTTTTTACTGCTAATTCGGGCACTTCAAATTCAGCTGATCCATCATAATAGATAGTTCCAGCTTCAAAATTATCTTTATATTTATAAACATTTCCACATTTAGGACAATAGCAAGCCATATCTAAACTATATACAAGTTTATATTCTACTTGATGATCAGGATTTATTTTTTTTCTTTCATCATAACGATAATTCACTAATTTTCTATTAGTTTCATCATATTCCATATCATTATCAAAATTAAATTCTGTTAAACATTTTAAGCAAAAATGAGATTTTAAATATTTAAGAAGATCTTTTATTCCAAGAAACAAAAATAAAGCAGATAAAAGTAATGGTATAATTGACCATAGAGTAGGTAATAATGATATAAATAAAATTACAAAAGCTAAACCTATAGAAATTATTGAAACTGTTCCAATATTTCTTTTTAAAACTATTTTAATTTTTTCTTTCATATTAATTAGTTAACTCCTCGTGTATACAAATATTAATATCATTGTTATCTATTATAGTATTGGGATTATTATCTGGATTAAACATTATTAAACCTATAATAGTACAAATCATTGCAATAATTAAAATAATTAAAGCTACTTTTTTCATAATTGTTATCCTCTAATCTTTCTAATACTTTTTTTAATAAATTTTTTATATTGTTCTTCTTTATAGCTTGTAGAATTATTTTTTTTAGAACATGAATCAGAAATTAAAAATACTAATACTGCCACAATTGGAACAATAATTCGTAAAATATCGAGAGTAAAAAGCCCAAGTAAAGGTGCAAGTTCTATTGCTATACAATAAAGAGAAATGATTATAGAAAATATAAATTTACCAGTTTTTTTACGTTTATTTTTCTTTGTTATTTTTTTAGCATTATTAGGTGATTCTATATATAACATTAATTCATCAAGTGCTAATGCATAACACTTATATTCTTTTTTATTATATTTATATGATAATGTAAAATAATTTAAATAATAATTATCAATATTTAATATTTCATAATTAAACTCATTAGAAAATGATTCTATATTTACATTTTCATATGATTTTAAAATATCTTCATGAACATTATTTAAAACTTCATTATATGCAGAATCTTTTTCTGATTGTTTAACTGCTTCGATTTCTATTTCTTTTAAATCGTTTTCTTTGAAATCAATAAATGTATTAGGGTTAAAATTAGATAGTAATTTTTTAAATACTTCTTTATAATTAGAATTATCTTTAATAATAAAATCTTTAGTAACTTTATCAAATTCTAATACATTATAAGTATCATCAATATTATTTTTTAAAATTTCATTATTTGATAATTTACAAGTGTAATTTCCTTTAGAATGAATTTTATAACTAATAATATGACATTTTTTTACAGTTACATTCTTAAAACGTAAATTATCAAATATATTATAATTAACTTCTTCTTTTTGAAGTAAATCATCAGCTACAGATTTAACAAAATCTTTTAATGTAAGTTTTGATAAAACATAATAAAAATTGTTATTTTTTGCATTTAATATTGTTTCTCTCATTAAAGATTCTTTTACTAGATTCAAGTTTTCTTCAGGTTTTTTAAATTCTTCATTTTTTACATTTGAATCTTCATTAAGAATATTTGATTTTACTGCTTCTTTTTCTACTATTTCATCTTCTTTAGGAATAGTTACATCTTTAATAGGTTCAGATATAACATTTTTTGGTGTTATATATTTTTCTTCTTTTACATCTTTTATTGCATTATTATTAATTGTAGTTGTAATATGTTCGCTTTGATCAATATTTGTAACAATGTTAATATTTCCTGGAATACTTTTAGTATTGTTATCTTCTTTGATAGCATCAGTAGGTGCTTCTTCAATTTTTACATCTTTAGGCTGTATTTTTTCTCTAGCGATTCTTTTTATCAATCTAGGATAACTCATAGCTTGTGTTTGTGTTTGTGGTGCTCTGTATCCTTGATTTGTTGCAGGTGCTTGTTGATTAATAATAGGCGGTTGATTGATAATAATATTTTGATTAACAACAGGCTTTTGATTTTGTTCTTTAGGTTTTGAATCAGTAGAATCTGGTTCAATTTGCTTAATAGCATCACTTACTATATTATTAATGGACAACTCTGTTGGACATGCACAATTTGGACACACAGGTGCAAATGAACTATATTCTTTTTGACATTCAATACATTTTATTATTGGCATAAATACTCCTTTTTTATGTTATTTTGATTTTATTATATTAAAAAAAAAAAAAATCAATTTATTCAATAAGAATAAATTGAAGTTGTGCAGCGGACCCCAAATCATAGACATTTAAGAATCGAAACTATACATTGTTACCATTAAATTGGACATTGTTTACTATTAATTGGACACTATTTTCGAAATAAACTATAACAGAAATTGCTGATTAATATAACATAGCTCCATAAAATGTTTTTTAAGTAGTAAAAAATGCAATTAATAAAGAAGAATTATTTAAAGACTTCAAAATTAATCGATCTAATGATATAAAAAAGTCAATCGCTGATTATATAACCTATTTAAACAACGATAGACCTGCGTATGCATTGGGCTATCTAACACCAGCTCAATACAAAATGAAATATTTCAATAATATTTTAGTAAATTAATACTAAAATAATAATATTGATATAAATCAATTTTTCCTATTGATCCATCGAAGCCAAAAGAAAGGCATATAATGGTTCTAAAATAACATTTTATACTATTAAAAACAAAAAAAAGTATCAATACATGATGTATCAATACTTTGATTTTTATATGGTACACCCTTGGGGACTCGAACCCCAGACCCAATGATTAAGAGTCATTTGCTCTACCAACTGAGCTAAGGGTGCATTATTGGTAGCATTAAAATTATATCAAATATATACTTTATAGTAAAGTAATTTGACACATTCACTATATATAATAAGGTATAATAATATTAATAATAAGAAAAGAGTTTTTTATTATGTTTAATAAATTAAAAGAATTATTTTTAAACTTTTTTAAAATAGGATTATTTACTTTTGGCGGTGGTTATGCAATGATACCACATATCAAAGAATTAGTAGTAGATAATAAAAAATGGTTAACCGAAGATGAAATGATGCAAGTAATAGCAATTGCTGAATCTACTCCAGGTCCAGTAGCATGTAACCTTGCAACATATGTAGGTTATAAACAAGCAAAAATACTTGGAGGTATTGTTGCAACAATTGCAACAATACTACCTTCATTTATAATTATTTATTTAATATCTTTATTCTTTGATGAATTTATAAAATTAACTTATGTAAATTATGCATTCCAAGGAATAAAATGTGCTGTTTGTATATTATTATTTAAAGCCGTATATACACTATTTAAAAAAATTAAACATAATTTAATTAGTTATATTTTATTAATATTATCTTTAGGATTAATGATGACATTTGAATTACTATCAATTAATTTCTCTTCAATTATTTTAATATTATTTGGAGCAATAATAGGTTTAATCTATTATTCATTTAAAAATAAGGAGGTAATTAAATGATTTATTTACTTCTTTTTCTAGAATTTTTTAAAGTAGGACTATTTACTATAGGTGGTGGATATGCCATGATACCAATAGTAAGAGACTTAGTATTAAAATATAATTGGATGAGTGAAGATGTATTCTATAACTTTATTGGTGTAGCTGAATCTACACCAGGACCTATTGCAATAAATATGGCAACATATGTTGGTTCTACAGTAGGTGGTTTTTTAGGTAGTGTTCTTGCAACACTTGGTATTATTCTTCCATCATTAATTATAATCACTTTAATTGTTGCATTATTAAACAAACTTACAGAAAATAAATACTTTAAGAATGCTATTGAAGGTATTAAACCAATTGTAATTGGATTAATACTATCAACAGCAGTAATATTATTTATCAAAAATATTGGTTGTGAATCAATTACCTCATTTGTATTAAATATTAAATCCCTAATTCTTATGATTATATTAGTATTACTTCAAATAATATTTGAAGTAATACTAAAAAAGAAAATTAAAACAATTCCATTTATTTTAATATCTGCTTTATTAGGTATAATAATGAATCTCATTATATAGTAAGCTAAGATAACTTAGCTTACTTTTCTTTTATATTGACTATTATTTATACATTTGATATAATATTATTGCTTGAGTAATGGCTCTGTAGCCAAGCGGTAAGGCAAGGGTCTGCAACACCCTGATCATCGGTCCAAATCCGATCGGAGCCTCCATTATGAACAATTGTCTTGATTAAAATCAAGACTTTTTTTTATTGCAAACTATTATTAAAATAGTATAAATATTGTAAAATAATTATGTAGAAAGGCATTATATGGAAAGAAAAACATGGATTATTTAGCAATAATTATTATTACTTTTATAGCTGGTGTTATTGGAACAGGACTTGGTGGAATAATTGGCGCAGTGTTACAAAGAGATTCCAATAAAATAATCAGCCTATTATTATCATTTGCAGGCGGAGTTATGCTTGCAGTTGTGTGTTTTGATTTAATGGTAGAATCATTAGATGCTTCGTTAACAGTATTTAATAATGATAACATTATTTCATCAATTGTTGTTGCAACAAGTGTTGCAACTGGATACTTAATTGTTTGGGGACTAAATTACTGGATTGATAAAGTTACTAATAAAGAAATTAGTCATATTGATCAAAATCATCCGCAAACTGCCGATGATTTAGATGAGTTAATTCACTCAGATCATTATCATCATCATAAAGATTCTAAACATGAATTATTTATAGCAGGACTTGTTATGATGTTTGCTATTGCATTACATAACTTACCAGAAGGAATGGTAATAGGTTCATCTTATGCAGAACATTCTGATGATTTAATAAATAATTTATTTCATGGATCAGGTTTTATTATGGCAATCATAATAGGACTTCATAATATACCAGAAGGAATGGCTGTATCAGTACCACTAATAAGTGGAGGTATGAAAAAGTCTAAAGCAGTATTATTTACTGCATTATCTGGTTTACCAACAGTAATAGGCGCAATATTCGGTTATTTACTTGGAGGTCTTGGAGATCTTTCATTATTATTATCCTTAGGAGCAGCAAGTGGTGCAATGCTATATGTAATATTTGGAGAGCTTCTTCCAGAAGCAATTCTTATGTGGAAATCTAAACTTCCTGCATTAGCTGCTTTTATTGGAATATTAGTTGGTTTCATATTAGTTCTTATATAAATAACTTAAAACATTGGTTGAATAACCAATGTTTTTTTGTTATTATTATAATGTAAAAAATTAGAAAGGATATATATGAAAGATTTTTTTAAAAAGAATAAAAAACATTTATTATTTTTATTAATGTTTTTAGTTCTAGTATTCACACCAATGATTTTTGCGGATCAAATCCAAAAAGATTTTGGTAATGTTGAAGTAACTGAAGGTTCTTTTGTTATTGATGATACACTTGCATTTACTGGTGTTGGTGATAACCTTACAGTTTACAAGCCTAGTGAAGGTGCAGAAGTTACATATAAATTATATAAACCAGTTACTGCATCAAGCACAAATAAACTACCAGCTGTATTACTACTTCATGGATATCAAAATGACCATGAAACATGTGATGCTTATTGTATTGAATTATCTCGTAGAGGAATAGTAGTTCTTGCAATAGATGAATATGGACATGGTGGTACAAATGTAGGTATTGAAGATAGAGGATATGCTGATCATAAAGTAACAGTTAACTTCGGTTTAGATTCAGATGTTGAAGTTAATGGTAAAAAAGCTACTTATGTAACAATTGGTACTGGTGGTGCTAAGCGTTATAAAGTAATGATGAACTTCTCTAACTTATCATTCTTTAATGAAAAATACACTTTAAGTGATAATATTGATGTTAACTTATATGATTCATCAATGGGTGGTATTGCAGCATATGCATTTATGTCTAATTTAGATTATGTACAAAATGATAATATGGCAATATCAGGCCACTCAATGGGTACATGGGCATCATGGACAGTTGCAGCAGCATATTATGGTACAGCAATTGAACCAAAAGCAACAGTATTACAATGTGGTGAAGTATTTGATGATTCAGCTTATAGTGAACATACATTAAACTTTAATAATGTATTATTATTACAAGCTAAATGGGATGAATTCAACTATTTTAGAGATTATCAAAATACAGTAAGCGATGCATTATTAGAAGTAGGAACAGTTAAATATAACTTCTTAACAGATAATGGAAATAATATTACTGCTAATACTAATGCTAAATGGGATACAACATATGGTGATTTTGCAGATGGATCTGCACGTATGGCTAGATTATTATATACTAATCACCGTTTAACAACACATGATGCAAACGGTATGGCAGCAGCACTTGATTGGTTTAGTAATGCATTAAATGTAACATTTACTCTTAAAAATACAGATCAAGTATTTGCAATAAAAGAATTATTAGTAATTATAGCAATGTTTAGTGCAATAGCTTCTATGTTTAGTTTATTTAATATTTTAAAGAATACTAAATTCTTCTCTACAGCAATACAAAGTGTTCCAACAAATAGAGATTATAGAGTTAAAACAGGTTGGGCATGGTGGAAAGGTGCCATTATTACAATGTTAATAAGTTTTGCTACATATCCATTTATGACACAACTTGGACATGGATTATTACCACTTCCTGAAAATATTTTTAGAATGACTATTGGTAATGGTTTCTTATCATGGTATTTATTATTAATAATTATTATGTTATGTACTACAATTATTCCATTTAAGAAATCTCTTAAAAAAGATGTTAAGATGGACTTTGTAGATCTTGGTTTATCAAGAGAATCTCATAAAGATAAATTTGACTGGGCATTACTTGGTAAGATGGCTTTACTTGCAGTTATAATGGTTTCTTATATGTATATTCAATGTGTATTATGTGAAGCATTCTTTATGTTAGACTTTAGATTTGTATGGCCATTCTTTAAAGGATTTACATGGGCTAGATTTGGTCAATTCTTAGTTTATATTTTAATATTTGTTGTATTCTTTATTTTAAATAACTCTAAGATATTTGCTCAAATGAGAGTTAAAGAAGCACAAGTACCAGGATTTAAAGGATTTATTGGATGTTGGTATAAATATGCATTATGTATGGTTGGTGGTATATTATTAATTATATTATTAGAATATATCCCATTCTTTGCAGAATTAGGACCAGGAGCTGACTTATTATTTGGTACAACATTTGGTGGACCATTTATGTCATTATTAATAGTATTTGCTCCACAAGTAATTGTATTTAGTGTTATTTGTACATACTGTTATAGAAAAACAGGTAGCGTTTACCTTGGTGCAATCATTGTAGCAATTCTTGCTTGTTGGATTGTAACTGGTGGATCTGCAATGTTCTAAAATAAATTATTAAAGAGAATCTTTAAAAGATTCTCTTTTTTTAATAGGAAATTATAATTAACAACTTTAATTAAAATATACTATTATTAGCACTCATACATAATGAGTGCTAATAATTTTATCAAAAACTGTTTACATATTAAATATAAAGGTTTATAATATAAATGTAATAATAAAAAGGAGATAATTAAGATGTCAGAAACTAAACAATTTAAGACCGAGACCAAGCGTCTTTTAAACCTTATGATCAATTCTATTTATACAAATAGAGAAATATTTTTAAGAGAATTAATTGCTAACGCAAGTGATGCTATTGATAAATATCATTATTTATCATTAACAGATGACTCTTTAGAAAAAAGAAATGATTATAAAATTGATTTAAGCTTTGATAAAAAAGAAAGAACTATTACAATATCTGATAATGGTATTGGTATGACTTTAGAAGAAATAGAAAACAATTTAGGAACAATCGCTAAATCTGGTTCTAAAGAATTTATGGAAAAACTAAATAAAGATAATATTTCTGAAGATGATAAAAGAGATATTATTGGTCAATTTGGTGTAGGATTCTATTCATCATACTTAGTAGCAGAAAAAGTTGATGTACTTACTAAATCACCATATTCAGATAAGGCTTATTTATTTACATCTGATGGTATAGAAAATTATTCAGTAGATGAAGCAGAAAAGAATAGCGTAGGAACAACTATTACTCTATATTTAAGAGCAAATGAAGAAGACTTAAATTATGATGAATATTTAGAAGAATTTAAACTAAAATCATTAGTTAAAAAATATTCAGATTATATTAGATATCCAATTAATATGGATTGTGAAACAAGTGTTCCAAAAAAAGATAAAGATGGAAATGATACTGATAAATATGAAACAGTTATCAAAAATGAAACACTTAACTCAATGATACCTGTATGGAAGAAAAATAAATCGGATGTTAAAGATGAAGAATTAAATGAATTCTACAAAAACAAATTCTATGATTATCAAGATCCATTCGATCATTTATTATATAATGTAGAAGGTAATATTACATATACAGCATTATTATTTATTCCCGAAAAAGCTCCATATGATTTATACACAAATAAATATGAAAAAGGATTACAACTTTATACAAAAGGTGTATTCATTATGGATAAATGTAAAGAGCTTATACCAGACTATTTAAGATTTGTAAAAGGTGTAGTAGATTCATCTGACTTATCACTAAATATATCAAGAGAAATGTTACAACAAAATAAAGATTTAGAAAAAATTGCATCTTATCTTGAAAAGAAAATCTTAAAGCATTTATCAGATATGGCTAATGATGAAAAAGAACGTTATATTAAGTTCTTTAAAAACTTTGGAATTAACTTAAAATTTGGTATTTATAATACATATGGCGCAAAATCTGAAGATCTAAAAGATTTATTATTCTATAAAACTATAAATAATGAATCAATGATTTCATTAAAAGAATATGTATTAAATATGAAACCAGATCAAAAAGATATTTATTTTGTATCAGCTAAATCTAAAGATGAAGTATTAGCTATGCCACAAATGGATGCTGTTAAATCTAAAGGATATGATGTATTAATTTTAACTGATGAAGTGGATGAATTCGTATTCCAAGTAATGCAAAAATATGATGATCATCAATTTAAATCAATAAATCAAGGAGACCTTGATTTACTTGATTCAAAAGAAAAGAAATCTATTGAAAAAATAGCAAAAGATAAAAAAGATTTCATCTCTAAAGTAAAAGATGCTTTAGGAGATAAAGTTAAAGAAGTAAAGATTTCAACTAGATTAAAAGATTCACCAGTATGTTTAGTTAGTGGCGATGGAATAAGTTTTGAAATGGAAAAAGTTATGAATGATTTACCAAATGGTGAAACTATTCATGCAGAACGTATTTTAGAAATAAATCCACATCATCCAATATTTAAAGTATTAGAAAAAGTTCAAGATAATAAAGAAGAATTAAAAGATTATGCAGAAGTATTACTTGATCAAGCATTAATACTTGAAGGATTTAAAGTAGAAAATCCATCAGAATTAATAAAGAAGATGTGTGATATAATGGTTAAAGCATCAGGTATAACATCTACAGAAGAAACTACTGAAGTAGTAGATGCAGAAGTAGTTGAATAAATAATAAAATAGACGTTTGACTTTATAAGTCAAACGTCTTTTACATTAAATCATTTGGTAGAGGTGCATTAATTTCTAATACTTCTTTTGTTATTGGATGAATAAACTTCATCTGATAACATGTAAGTTTAATTCTTGTATTAGATGCATGAACATCATATAAAGTATCACCTATAAGTGGATGGTTAATACTAGCTAAATGTACTCTTATTTGATGATGTCTTCCAGTTTTAATAACACATCTAATAAGTGTTGTTTTATTACGTATTTCAAGTGGTTCTATATAAGTATATGCATCAAGTCCTTTTGAATATGTTATCATCTTACCTGAAATATGTCTATCTTTAGAAATAGGAGTTGTAATTGTTAAAGGTTTATCAATTAAACCTTTAACAAGAGCAATATATTCTTTATCAATTTTTCTATTTTCTATTAAATATGATAAATATGCATGAGTAAAAATATCTTTAGCATAAACTATTACACCAGTTGTATCAGTATCTAATCTATGAATATGTCTAACTTTTGCATCAATTCCATTTTCATTATAATAATACTTTATATATGATGAAAGTGTTACATTATTTGAACCATCAGAATAACATATAATACCAGCAGGTTTATTTACAGCAAGTATATAATCATCTTCATATAAAATATCTAAATCATGTTTTACTGGAATAGTTTCATCTATATCATAAATTGATGTATCGACATATAATTCATCGTTTTCTTTTAATAAATAATCTTTATTTACTAAAGAAGCATTTACATATACTAACTTATTATTAAATAAGTAATTTAATTTATCATGTGCTATATGAAATCCATTTAGATAATCATATATACATATATTATTCTTATTTTTATAAATATAATAAAACATTTATTTATCCAATTACAGCCGTATCAGAAAAGAATTCTTCTTTTTCTTTAGATGTAGGTTTATTATTAAATAAAGATGGTTTATCTTTTTCATCATCTTTATTTATTTGATAAATAACTATAAAATACCAAACAACTGTTGCTATTAAATAATAACTAGATACAGAAATATAAGGAATAAAGAATCCAATAATCATTCCAATAATAGCTACTTCTAAAAAGCATATAGAATATATTCCTAAATATTGTTTTACTTTATTAAGTTTCGCATTCTTAGATACAATCCATGATAATAAACACATTGCAATACCAAATAAGAAATTTAATAATAATGAAATGAATAATGAATATACAACTACTTGAGTTATAAGAATGGTTGCTTCAACATTATAAAATGTTTCTATAAAATCATATAAATTAGTAGATAAATTATCTTTATTAAGTCCATTTTTAAATAATGATTCATAATCAAAAGCTTCACCATATAAACAAGCAGATACACTATCTTTAAATTTAGGTAATGCTTTATAAGTAACATTATTAATTTCTATTTCTCCATCAACATTAGATACAGTACTCCAAGAAGAATATGAACTCACTTCTTCTATTGATGAAGGTAAATAATAAATAATATTACCAGATGAATCTTGTTCATACATTAAAGAACTATATGTATCTGAAATATTAGATGCTATATCTTTATTATAATTGATGTATAAATAATCTTTAGTAAAGAAATATAAAACATAAATAGTATTATCATTTTTTGGTGAATATAAATAATTAACTAAATCAAATCCACTATTTACAAGTGATAATGATTCATTATCACTTGTAATATCTTTATTAGTAATTATTGTTATATCATAATTAATAGTTCCATTATTGTAAGAAGAATTAAATACCATATTATCATTTGATAATTCATTATTATTAAATGAAATTTCACTAATATCATTAACAATAATTGTATTATCAATATTAAGTAACCCCTCAGGTGCACCAATTAAAGAATCTTTTTGATTTATAGCTGGTACAACTGAAGATGCAACAAGAACTACACAAGATAATAAAAGTAATAATATTGATACATACCATTTCTTATTTCCATGTACTTCCATCTTTTTTGGAATAAATAGTGACTTTAAAAAATCTATAAATTTCATATAATTCTCCTATAAAATGTATGAAATAAAGCGATCATTATGTTTTAAGATATCTTTATTGCTTAAAACAATCATTAAATGATGAGATAAATAATATTCAACGATTGATCTAAATATATTAGTTTGATTATTTTGTAATAATGCACATTCAACATTATTTAAATAAATACCATTAAAGAAAGTTTGTAAATCAAGATAATTTAAATTAAAAAATAATGATGAATCAACAATTATCTTTATTCCTAAAGATACTGCTTTTAATAATCCATTATAGAAATCTTGATGAATTGTTGATTCATCATAATGGATAAAGTAAGTTATTTCATTTTTCAAGTTTAAATCTTTATACAAATCAATTAATTTCTTTTTATAAAGAAGCGTAGATGGTATTGATATACATACATTTTCTTCTAACAAAAAAGCTTTTTTAATAAGTTTTAATGTATTTTTTTCTAATGTTTCTAAGTTTTCAACATTAAATGATTTATTAATAATTGAATTTAATACTAAAGTTTTATCTAATGTTAATGAATTAATTAAAGTATGTTCTTTATTCATTGAATCAATGAATAATGCTTCTTCATTTAAATATGTTAAATAATTTTCATAATCTTTTAATTTGAAATTAAAAGGTTTTTCTTTTTTTAAGTAATTAACAAGTCTTATTAAATTAGAATTTTTAGAAATCATATTAGAAGTAATTAATATAAAATATTCTTTAAAATCACTAAACATATGATTAATAAGTGGTTTATGTATAACTGTATTAATTAAAACACAATAAAAACTATCTGTTTTAAAGCAATCATATTTATATTCAATATTAATATTTTTCAAAAATTCATTAATAGAAATATTTTGATTATAAAAAGAAAAACAAATAAGAGAGAATTCTTCTTTTTTAATATATTCATTAATGACTGATATATCATAAATTGGAATACTATTAATATCAAAACTAGATTGATTTGTATAATATAAATTTATATCATTAATAGTAGTTTTAATTGTTTTTGGATCGTTAACAAATAATGATATTTCATTATTTGTTACATCTAACTTTTTAATATCTTTAATACCATTAAACATTTCAAAACTATTATTATATTCTAAACAATAATTATCTTTATATACAATACCTAGTGTTTGGGATAAAAGAATTAATAATTCTTTTATCGAAGAATAATATAAATTATTTAAAAGTCCAGTTATACTTTGTTTAGATAATAAAAAATTATTATTTAAAGTATTTGAATATATTAAAATACACCCGATATGTAAATTATTTTGTACTAATGGAACAATATATAAATAATTAAATGTTAAATCATCTATTATTTTATTTTGATATGGTTCTGTATAATTTTGAAATAAGAAATCTGTTTTATTATAAATTTTCATTGAATCTAGTGTATTAGCTACTGCTAATACACCATTATTCATATACGATAAATCATATTTCTTTTCATATATTCTTGGTAATAATACTTGATATATAAATAATGAATCAAATGGGGCATATTTATTTAATGGATGAAGAATATTTTCTTTACCATATAAACAAATAGTCATATTAGTATAATTAATAGAATCAAGTTCTGTTTTATTATCAGCTAAGAAGTTTAATATTGCAAGACGTGTTTCCATATTAATATTCTACCTCTATTGTTACTGGACCATCACATATGATATCAAGTTTCATATCAGCTCCAAATATACCTTCTTCTACTTTTATTTTAAATTCATTTCTTAATATTTCATTAAATTTTAAATAAAGAGGTTTTGCTATATCACCCTTTAATGCATCAACAAATGAAGGACGATTTCCTTCATAAGGGTTTGCATACAATGTAAATTGTGATATAGATAAAATGCTTCCATTAATATCTTTAATAGATTTATTCATTTTGCCTTCATCATCAGAAAATATACGCATATTACTTATCTTTTTAGCCATCTTATATAATATATCATAAGATATAAATTCATCTTTTATGCAAAAAGAAACTAATAGCATTAGTCCGCTACTAATTTCTCCTGTTATATTATTATCTACAATACATTTTGCTTCTTTAACTCTTTGGATGATTACTTTCATTATTTAAACACCCTTTCAACACTATATGATTCTGGCATATTGTTTAACGCAATAATTATATGTTCTAAATCATCTACTTGAGAAACTTGTAATTTAAATTTAGTTACTGTTTCATCATTTATATTTTTAGTTGATGATACTGATACAATAGTAGCATTTTGACTATTTATAATATTGATCATATCTGCAACTAAATTTTTACGGTCTTGAGATAAAATTTTTATGGTAGTATTATAAATTTTATCTTTTGTTTCACCTTCCCATGCAACATCGATACTTCTTTCAGATTGTCTTAATAGATTAGGACATCCAAGTCTGTGAATTACAATACCATATCCTTTAGAGATATAACCATATATTTTATCTCCAAATACAGGTTGACAGCAATTACCAAGTTTTACTTGTGCTTTTTCTAATCCTTCTATATGGATATTATAATCATTCTTTTTATGAATTCGAGTTCTTTGAGATGATGTTTCTTCTGAATATTGTTGAAGAGCATATTCATCTTCTTCAACTTTAGTATCCGTTAATCCTAATATTTTATTTAAAACTGATTGTGCAGTTATAGTATTTTTACCAATTTCACAATATAAATCTTCTAATGATTTTACTAATAATTTAGAGAAATTTTCACTAGCTACATTATCTGTTATTAAATTAATATCATAGGATTGGCTTTTACACCATTTTTCTAAATCAATTTGCCCTTTTTCTACAAATTCATCACGTTGTATTTTATTTAAATATGATCTAATTTTTGATTTAGCATGTGATGTTTTAGTTAATTTCATCCATGATTCTGATGGATTGGATTGTTTATTAGTTTTTATTTCTACTACATCACCAAGTTGTAATTTATATGATAGTGGTTGAATTTTACCATTTACAATGGCTCCAACACATCTATTACCGACTTCTGTATGTATTCTATATGCAAAATCAAGTGGCATAGAACCAACTGGTAATTCATATACATCACCATTTGGTGTGAATACATAAACGTTTGCTTGAAAAAGATCTTCTTTTATATCAAGTGTAGGATCAGATTCAGAATTATTTTCTACATATGTAGATAAATCTTTATACCATTTTAGTTTTTCTGCTATTTCTAATTGTTCTTTTTCTGGAGAATAATTAGAATTTTCTTTATAAGCCCAGTGAGCTGCAACTCCGAGTTCAGCTATTTGATCCATTTCAAATGTTCTGATTTGAACTTCAAATATCTTTCCACCATTACCAATTACAGTAGTATGAAGTGATTGATAAAGGTTTGGTTTAGGCATTGCGATATAATCTTTAAATCTACGAGGTATTGGAGTCCACATAGAATGAATATAACCAAGTGTAGCATAACAATCAGCTACATTATCTACTATTATTCTTAATGCAAGTAAATCAAATATTTCATCAATAGTTTTATTCTTAGTAACCATTTTATTATGAATAGAATAAATATTTTTAATTCTACCTTTTATTTCATAATGATTAATATTATTTTCTTTAAGAATTAATTCTAAAGATGATTTCATCTTATCAATATCAGCTTCTCTTTCTTCTTTTCTTTGAGATACTGATTGAGATATTTCTTTATATGTTTCTGGTTGTAAAACTTTAAAAGATAAATCTTCTAATTCAGCTTTAACTCTATACATACCCATACGGTGAGCAAGAGGAGCATATAAATCTAGAGTTTCTTGAGATATTCTTAATCTTTTATCAAGAGGTTGATATTCAATAGTACGCATATTATGTAATCTATCAACCAATTTTACTAAAATAACTCTTATATCTTTAGCCATTGCGATAAAGAGTTTTTCATGATTATGAGCTAAAGCTTTTGCTTTAGTCATATATTTTAATTTAGAAATCTTCGTAACACCATCAACAATTTCTGCAATTTCTTCATTAAAATCATTAATCATCTCTTCTTTTGTATAAGGTGTATCTTCTAATAAATCATGCATTAAACCTGCACAAATAGTAGCAGGTCCAGTATGGTATGTTGCTAAGATATATGCAACTTGTAAAGGGTGTTCAATATATGGATCACCGGATTTACGAAGTTGTGATTCGTGTAGTTTGTTTGCTACATTATATGCTTTTTCAATTAATTTTAAATTATCAGCATTTAAATATTGCGAAGCAATATTTAAAACATCAGCTATACTCATTAATTTATCTACCATATATTTATACCCTCCTTTCGTTACATTTTATTTATTGATATTTTTATATTAGAATGGGTAAGAAATAACTGCTTTATAAGGAATTTCTTTAAATTTATCTTTTCCGTGTAATTCAGTTAATTCAATTGCATAACAAGTACCAACTACTTTTGCACCTGCTTGATTAACCAAATCAATTGTTGCTTTAATAGTACCACCTGTGGCAATTAAATCATCAATAATTAATACTTTATCATCTTTAGATAGTGCATCTTTATGCATACATAAAGTATTGGTTCCATATTCTAAATCATAATCAGCATTAAATGCTTCACGTGGAAGTTTTCCTGGCTTTCTAATTGGAACAAATCCAATACCTAATGCATTTGCAACAGGACAACCAAATATAAATCCTCTAGATTCAGGACCTAATATTTTAGTTGCTCCTACTTCTTTAGCAAAACTAACCATTTCATCAATCATTGATTTAAATGCTTCACCATTAGCAAGAAGTGGAGTAATGTCCTTAAATGATATACCCTTTACTGGGAAATTTTCAATAATACTAATATATTTTTTGTAATCCATATAAATACTCCTTTTATTACATAAGTATTATATCAAAATTTTATATTACATTAAAGTATTTAGTAGATATAAAAACATGACTGCAAAGAGTTTGCAGTCATGTTTTATTATTTATAAGTTAAAGTAGCTTTAATAGCTTTTTTCCAACCTTCAAGTCTTCTTTGACGTTCAGTAGGTTGAATAACAGGTGTAAACATTGAATCTATTTGACGTAAATCTTCAATTTCTGCTCTATCTTTAAAGAATCCAACCTTTAATCCTGCAATATATGTTGCTCCTAAAGCTGTTGTTTCTTTACAAATAGGACGTTTTAAATTTACATCAAGTAAATCAGATTGGAATTGCATTAAATAACTATTAACACAAGCACCACCATCTACACCCATAGATTTAATCTTTATTCCTGATGTTTCTTCCATAGCATGGAATACATCTACACATTGGTATGCAATAGCTTCAACTGTTGCAGCTATGACATTATCTTTTGTAGATGCTCTATTTAAACCAAATATTGCACCACGCGCATCAGAATCCCAATATGGAGTTCCAAGTCCAACGAATGCTGGTACCATATAAACACCATCTGAAGGATTTGGTCCTTTCAATGCTTCTTCACATTCTGATGATGATCTAAAGAATTCCATTCCATCTCTTAACCATTGAACAGAAGCTCCACCAATAAATACAGATCCTTCAAGTGCATATTCTACTTTTCCATCAAGACCCCATGCGATAGTAGATAGAAGTCCTGATTTAGGATTTTTAACTGGTTCAACAGTATTCATTAACATAAAGCATCCTGTACCATATGTATTTTTAGCAGATCCTTTATTAAAACAACATTGTCCAAATAATGATGCTTGTTGATCACCTATCATTGATGCAATTGGTACATCTTTAAAATCTGGATCAATTTTCTTAATGCCTTCTGCAAATCCAAAATCGGCATTGCAATCTTTTACTTCAGGTAATATTGACATTGGAATATCTAATAATTCACAAAGTTCTTCATCCCATTTAAGGTCATAAATATTATATATCATAGATCTACATGCATTAGTATAATCTGTAGCATGTACTTCTCCACCAGTTAATTTCCATAATAGATAACAATCAATAGTACCAAATAAGATATCACCACGCATTGCTCTATCCAAAGATCCTGGAACATTATCAAATATCCATTTAATTTTAGATCCAGAAAAATATGAGTTAACAACTAATCCTGTTTTAGATAAAATTAAATCCTTTTTACCTTTTGCAACAAGGTCATCACAAATAGGTTGTGATTGACGAGATTGCCATACAACAGCATTATAAATAGGAACACCTGTATATTTATCCCATAATACAGTTGTTTCTCTTTGGTTTGTAATACCAATTGCTGCAATATCAGAAGCTTTTGCTTTAGCTTGTTTTAATACATTACGAATAGTTTCAATTACTTTAGCCCAAATTTCTTGAGGAGAATGTTCTACCCATCCATCATGAGGACAAATTTGTTCTATTTCCATCTGGGAAATAGCAACCATTTTAGTATCATGATCAAACAGTATACATCTAGTTGATGTAGTACCTTGGTCAATAGTTAATAAATATTTTTTCATTTTATATACTCCCTAAATATCTATTTTTATTACATTAATTATTATATCACTTACAATAATCTAATAATAGTAATGTTATAAAATAAAAATGTGAAGTATATACTTCACATTATGTTACACAATAATTTATAAATAAAAATGAAAAGATAATATAAATTTATAATTTTATATATTTTTGATTTTTTGATTTATTTTTATCTAATTCTGTTGGAATTATTAAACCGGCTTCAATAGCTGGTTTTAAATAATTATTTCTAAAGTTATCTTTAGATTTTAAATTTAATTTACTCATTAATTCGTTAGCAGATTGAGGAATATAATCTATTACTTTCATTAATTCATTAACATAATCAGATATATGAGATAAATATTTATATGAATCATTAGAAATTTTTTCTAATGATTTTTTAATTATTTCTAACATAAATTCAATAAATAATGTAGAATTTCCTAATAAATCACAATCATGTATTACTTTATAATATTCAGATTGATGTTCTTTAACAAATGATTCTATCGGAGTCCATAAAAATATTTTTCTCCAAGATGAAAGAATAACTGTTTGCCAAAGGCGTCCCATTCTACCATTCCCATCATTAAATGGGTGAATATATTCTAATTCATAATGAAATACACATGATTTAATTAATAATGATGTTTCATCATTTATCAAAAAATCAAATAAATTATTCATAAGTTCTGGAACCAAATCATATGTTGGTCCTAAATGAATACATTCATGATTAGAATTAAATACTCCTACTTGTTTAATCCTAAATTGTCCTTGTTCTTCTGCTAAATCATTCATCATTATACCTTGAACTTTTAGTAAATCATCAATACTTTTATAATCTATAGATTCTATTATATCATAGGCTTTAGAGGCATTTTTTACAGCTTTAATATCAGATTCATTACCAATAACATGCACTCCATTTAATACACAAGTCATTTCATTTAATGATAAGGTATTATTTTCTATTTTTAATGAAGAATAAATATTTTTAATTCTGGATACTTTTCTTAATGAAGGCATTCTTTCTAAATTATTAATGGATTTTAATGATCCAACTAATTCATTTATTTCATTAGATAAATTTAATATTTTATTAGTTATTTCAAAAGGTGGTTTATAAGGCATATTATCATTAATCCTCCTATTAATTATATTATATCATAAGATATATTAAATATCAATATCTTACATGGTATCTTACATGGTATCATACATGCTATCTTACATGTTATCTTACATATAATAAAAAAACTGATTCTAATTTAGAATCAGTTTTCATATTGTGATTATTTTAAAGCTTCAATAGCTTTTACTAAATCACCAACTGTTTTAATTGTTTGAATTGCTTCATCATCAACTTCAACATTGTATTCATCTTCTAATACAGTAATAATTTCAACTGCATCTAAAGAATCTGCTTCTAAGTCTTCAATTAATCTTGAATCCATAGTTACTTTGTCTTTAGAGATGTTTAATTGATCAGCGATTATTGCTTGAACTTTTTCAAAAACCATAATTTGTTCCTTTCTTATTTACGACCAGCATGACCTTTCTTTTCCATAGTTTTAAATGGTAAAGTAACTGGTTTTGTGTACTTCTTTTCTGGCTTATGGGCAGAAGTTTTTCCCGCATTATTTTTGCCTTCATTATTATTATTTTTTACGAATGGTTTTTTATTACCATCTTTATTATACACTTTTTTAAAGTCTTTATGTTCTTTTTTAGGTTTTGGTTCTGGTTTTGGTTGTGATGGATCAATCATAGTAAGTTGTAATCTTTCTTTTTCGATATCAACTTCTAATACCCATACTTTAACAATTTGGCCAACATGAACTGCATCAAGAGGATGTTTAATAAATCCGTTTGACATTTTAGAAATATGTACTAATCCATCAGCATGTACACCACAATCAACGAATGCTCCAAAGTCAGTTACATTTCTTACTGTTCCTTGTAGTTCCATACCGGCAGATAAGTTTTCTAATGATACTATATCACTTTTCAATATTGGTGCTTCAATTTCATCACGTGGGTCACGTAGTGGAGATACAAATGCATCTAAAATATCATTCATTGTATATTCACCAATATTTAATTCTTTTTGCATATTGGATTTTTCATCAGAAGTTAATTCATTTACTTTCTTAACTAAATCAGTACTACCTAAATCATTAGAAGTAAATCCTAAATGTTTTAAAACTTCTTTAGCAGCAGTATAGCTTTCAGGGTGAATAGCAGTCATATCTAAAGGTTCAGATCCATCAGTAATTCTTAAGAAACCCATTGCTTGTTCTAAAGTCTTTTCACCTAAACCTTTAACAGTTTTAATATCTTCACGATTCTTAAATGAACCATTACTATCTCTGAAATCTACAATCTTCTTAGCTGTTGCAGCATTTAAACCAGCAACATATTTTAAAAGTGATGTTGATGCAGTATTAATATTAACACCAACTTTATTAACAGCAGTAGTTACAACAAATTCTAATGAATCAGCAAGTTTAGATTGAGTTACATCATGTTGATATTGTCCAACACCAATTGATTTAGGATCAATTTTAACAAGTTCTGCAAGAGGATCTTGAAGACGTCTTGCAATGGATATTGCAGAACGTTCTTCAACAGAGAAATCGGCAAATTCTTCTTGTGCAATTTTAGATGCAGAATATACAGATGCTCCAGCTTCATTAACAATAATATATTTAACAGTTCTTCCTAATGCATCTAATTCTTCTTTCATTGAAGATAATGTTTTTGCAACAAATGCCTCTGTTTCACGAGATGCAGTACCATTACCCATAGCAACTATTTCAACATCATAATCAAGAACTAATTTTTTAAATGTTGCAACAGAATCAGCATAACGTTCTTCAGGAACTACTTCTTTAGGGTTCTTTTGATGTGGATACATTACACTCTTAACTAAATATTTACCTGTTTTATCAACAACAGCAAGTTTACATCCAGTTCTAAATGCAGGGTCTACACCAAGGACAATTTTACCTTTCATTGGTGCTTGTAATAAATAATTACGTAAGTTTTCACCAAAGATATGAATAGCTTGATCTTCAGCTTTATCTTTTAAATCAGATCTTATTTCACGAACAATAGAAGCTTTAATTAATCTATCATATGAATCTTCACAAGCAAGTCTAACATAAGGAGCAGTAACAGAATCAGCTTCTTTAATTACATCTTGACAGATGTAATTAACAACATATACATAATCTTCAACTAAATCAACCTTTATAACTTTTTCAGCTTCAGCTCTGTTGATTGCAAGAACTCTATGAAGTTTTAATGTATTAATAGGTTCTTCATAATCATAATACATTTCATAAACTTTCTTTTCATCAACAGCATCTTTAACAAGACTACATTTAATTTTAGATGATTCTTCAAAATATTTTCTAATCCAAGCTCTATATTGAGCATTATCAGAAACATTTTCGGCAATGATATCTTGTGCACCTTGTAAAGCTTCTTTTGTAGATTTTACAATTGTACCTTCTTTTTCAGCTTTATCTAAATCTTCTTTAGATAATTTAGATATATCAGTTACATATTTAGAAGCTTCTTCTTCAACATTACCTTCATGAGGAAAACTCATTAAATAATCTGCTAAAGGATCTAATCCTTTTTTCTTAGCATCAGTAGCTCTTGTTTTCTTCTTTTCTTTATAAGGTCTATAAATATCTTCTACTTCAGTAAGTTTAGTAGCAGCAGCTATACTTGCTTTAATCTCATCAGTAAGCTTACCTTTTTCTTCAATAAGACGTAATACATCTTCTTTTCTTTCAGCTAATTTTTGTCCATAATCCCATTCTTTATAAATGTCTCTGATTTGATCTTCATCAAGTCCACCAGTTACTTCTTTACGATATCTGGCAATAAATGGAACAGTTGCCCCTTCACCAATTAATTGTAAAACCGCATTAATTTGTGATACTTTTACATTTAATTGTTTAGAAATTTGAGCAATTAATTCACCATTCATATATGTGTTTTCCATACTCTACCTCCACTAAAAATACACTTACTGCGCAATGCGCACTATCTTTGATATTATATCAAAATTGTATTTAATTATCTACTTTTTAACTATCAAAATGAGGTATTTCAAACTAAATAATTTCTATATATTTTTATTATTAATTTTTGGATGTTTAACAGTAAATAAAAGGTATTTATTTACTAATTTTATTAAGAAATATAAAAGTGGAATACATACAATAAAATATATAAATTTACCCAAATATACATTATTATTTGCTATATAAATAAATGGTTCATAAAAAATATCAATACAAAATATCATATGATAAATCATAGCTGTAAAAGAATTTTTTCCTATAAAAGATAAAAACTTAACTAAAATAAATTTTGTAATTAATTCACATAAATTAAGTAACGCAATAGATCCTACTATAGATGAAATATAAGTTATAAATACACTATGCATACCTAAATTCATATAAAACATATAATTATCTTTAGAAATATAAATATAAATAGGTATTAGTATTAATAAAGATAATGATTTATATAATAACTTTATCTTTGATAAAATATATTTTTCTATTAAATAACCTAATTCCATTAATGTATAAGAAAATAATATTCTTATCGGAAATAATGCAAAAGATTCGATATTAAATTCATAAATATTAATTTTATAAGTATTTAAGTATTGTATAAAAATACAACTAACTACAATACAAATTATAAGAATTATTACTTTAATTATTTTATTAATTCTATCTTGTTTTTTATTTATTATAAAAAACAAGATAGAAGAAAAATATAATACAGGTATAAACCATAATACAAGTGGACCATTAATTGAGAGTAATATAATTATAATTGGAGAAAAAAAGTCAATTGTATAATAATAATATGATTCAACAATCATAAGAGGAATATAGAAAATACAGAAACAATATAATAATTTCTTTGTTTTATCTTTTATGTAATCTTTAATTGATTTATCGGATTTATTTTTATAAGCCAAAACACCTGATACAAAAAAGAAAAAAGGCATTATAATAGAATCAATATATTGTTCTATTGGGTAATATATTCCTATATGATAATACATAACTAATAAAATTATTATTCCTTTAGCCATGTCAATGTAATTATATCTATTCGTTTCTTTATTTAATGAACACTCCATAAAAAACTTTATCCTTATTTATCAACTATATTAAAATAAAAATAGCTATTGTTTATATTAAAACATAGCTATTTAAATTAAATATTAATAATTTTAACTAAATATCTTTAATTATTCTATATAAACTAGAAAATATTATATTAACCATTTCATATCGTGAATCATTTCTTGATCCGATAGTAGATGATTCAAATGAATACAATTTATCATTTGAAGTTTTAATTGAATAAAAGAATGGTTTTTCATCATCAATACTATTTGATTCGGCAATACCTGTAATAGATACACAAATATCACTTAAAGTTATATTATATAAACCATTAACCATTTCTTCTGCAACTTCTTTAGAATATACACTATATTTATTTATTGTTTCTTGTTTTACATTAAGAATCTTCATTTTAGATTCATTAGAATAAGTAATATAACTTTCTTTTAATATATTAGATGCACCACAAACAGATATAATTGTTGATGCAAGTAGTCCACCTGTTGCGCTTTCCGCAAAACTAATTGTTAAATTCTTTTTAATTAATAATTCTACTATTTCATTTTCTATCATAATTAATACCTATCTATTATTATTTTAACATTTATTAAATATGTAATTAAAATATTTGATATACTTTAAATATGAAAATAATTACTAAAGATATTCAAGTTTTAGATGAAATTAATAAATCAAAATTTATTACATATTTAAAATATGTAGAAAATACTGATGATGCTAAAGAATTTATTAAAGAGATTAAAAATAAATATGTTGATGCAACACATGTTGTATCAACATATATAATAGGCACAACTGGAGAACAAGGACATGCATCAGATGATGGTGAACCATCAGGTACAGCTGCAATGCCAATGATGGATGTATTCAAAAAGAATAATTGTACTAATTTTGTATGTTGTTGTATAAGATACTTTGGTGGTATTAAACTTGGTGCAGGAGGTCTTGTTAGAGCATATTCTACATCTGCATCACATGCTTTAAAAGAAGCAGGTATAAAAGATTTAGTTAAATATAGTATTTTATCTTTTAATGTAAAATATGAATATTCTAAAATAATAGATAATTTATTAAAAGATTATGATATATTAAATAAAACTTTTAATGAAAAAGTATCTTATTCTATAAAAATTGAAGAAACTAAGCTAAATGATTTAAAAATATTTCTTATTAATACTACTAATAATAATGTGAACATAGATATTTAAAAAAATATTACTAAAATAAACTATAACTTTAAGAAATTAAAATAAATACAAAAGCAAGGAATAAAGAAATTTATTCCTTTTTTATTAACTATTTATTAACATTCTTAATTTTTCAATAGTTAACAAATAATATTTGGAATATTATTTGTTAAAATTTTAATATAAAGGAGCTAAATTTTATGAAAAAATACAAAAAATGGGATTTTTCTATCCCCCCCCCAATCCACACCATGGTATCTAAAACCAATAAAAAAATTACTTACTTTGCCTGGGCTTAATAAACATAAACCTGTAATACATTATGATGATAAATATGAACATTTAGAAAGAAATTTCTTAATGTTATGCAATCACAATGCATTCTTCGATTTTTCAGTAGCTGAAAAAGTCCTAGAAAAAACACATAATCATGGTAACTATGTTGTTGCTATTGATGGATTTTTAAATCGGGAATGGTTGCTAAGAACTATAGGATGTATATGTAAGCGTAAGTTTACAAATGACATTGTACTACCAAGACAACTTAAAAGAGTTGCTAAAATGGGTAATTGTCCCGTTGTATATCCTGAAGCCCGATATTCTCTTTGTGGAACTAATTCAGTTTTACCACAATCATTAGGTAAACTTGTTAAATTTATTGGACTTCCAGTTGTAGTACTTATATGTCATGGTCACCATATTAACCATCCATTTTGGAATACTTCTCATGAAAGGGGAGTATGTCCTACTGAAGCAGATGTAAAAGTTATAGTTGATAATGAAGAAATAAAAACATTAGATGTAGATGAAATAAATAAACGTATTGTAGATGCATTCTACTACGATGATTTTAAATGGCAACTTGATAATAAAGTATCAATTAAAGACGAAACACGTGCTGAAGGTCTACATAGAGTATTATATAAGTGCCCCGAATGTGGCGAAGAACACGAAATGACATCATATAAAGATATACTAAAATGTAATAAATGCGGTTCTACTTGGCATTTAAATGAATTTGGTCAATTAATACAAGATAATAAACTTTCAAAATTCACTCATATTCCAGATTGGTTTGAATGGGAAAGAGAATGTGTAAAAAAAGAAGTTATTGCTGGATCATATTCATCAGGTGAACTTGAATGTTCAATAGATTCAATTCCTAAAAATAAATTTGTTCACTTAGGTAAAGGTAAACTAATCCATGACATGGAAGGAATGAGAGTATTTGGTATAACAGATGATGGGGAAGAATTTTCAATGATAAGAACGGTTCCACAAATGTATTCAGTTCATATTGAATATCAATATCTATTTAAGCACGGAGATGCTATAGATTTGAATTCAGAAGATGATACGTGGTATTGTTACTTAGAAGGAAAGTTCAATGTAACTAAGATGTATCTTGCTACTGAAGAACTATACCTTGAAGATCAAAGAAAAAAAGGCGTAAAAGTAAAAAAAGGATTAGCATAATATTTTAGCTCTCAAATATATACTTATTCATATAAAAAAATAAACTAGTTTTTAAAAAACTAGTTTATTTTTCATTATGTGGTGGAAAGAAAGGTAACATTGGATTAGTTTTCTCCATATATTCTTTATATGCAGGTTTTCTTTCTAATTCATGTTTATCCATCATAGGGATAGATATAAATTCAAATAATAAAAATACAATTAATGGAGATGTTACTAATAATAAATTAGAATTAGGAAAACTATAATATGCTAAGAATAATCCAAACCAGAATAAACATTCTCCAAAATAATTAGGGTGTCTAGAAATTTTTCTTAATTTAGTATCCATTACAAGTCCATTATTACTTGCTATATTTTTAAACTTAATTAGTTCAATATCTGCAATAGTTTCAATAATTATTGCAGTTAATATAACTGCAAAACTTACTATAGTCATAGCTGTTGGAATTGTTTCAAGAGTTGTACCTACATTAATGATAAACATAAAGCAAGGAACTAATGCAATAAATACAACTAATGTAGGCATTAAATGAAATCCAAACAAACTAATAATCCAATATGTTTTAGGATTTGATTCTTTATACATTTGATAACGCCAATCTTGATGCATTAGATTTTGAAAATTATATATACAATTAGTTGTTAAACGAATACTCCATAATATTACTAAAGAAACTATAATAATACTATAAGCATTAACATTATTTACTATATTAATAAATCCAATACATAGAACTACTGGAGCAACACTCCAATAAGGATCATAAATAGATGAATTATCAAATATTAAACTACCAATAAATACAATTAATGTAGCAACTATATCACAAATGAATAGTTTTAATAATATATTTTCAAAATTATTATCATTAATAGGTAGAAATTTATATAAATACAAACTACCTACTATTGAAATACCATATATAATAAATATTATAAATAAACTTTTTATCTTTGATCTTTTCATATAATGCTTCCTATTTATATATATTGTAGCATATTCAATATATTATTAAAAGAACATAAGTGAAACTTATGTTCTTTTATCAATATTTTTGTAACTATAAGTATATAATATATACATAAGATTAAATTTAAAATAAATATTTTTATAAAGGATACTTTACATGAATAAACTTATTAATAATGAAAAGCATTATGTAACTTTAAGTAATTATTTAAAAGATATTTATCATAAGAAAGTATATAAAATTACATTAAATGGTAATTTTACTTGTCCTAATAGAGATGGGAAACTATCATATAATGGATGTATTTATTGTTCATCTAAAGGCAGTGGAGATTTTGCAGGTAATATTAATGATTCTATTGTTGAACAATTTAATAATCAAATATCTATTATGGAAAAGAAATGGCCAGATGGATACTATATTGCATATTTTCAAGCAAATACAAATACTTATGATACAGTAGAAAATTTAAAAAAAAGATTTGACTTAATTATAGATAAAAACAATAAATTATTAAATGATAAAATTAAAATATTATCTATCGCAACACGTCCTGATTGTTTATCAGATGAAATACTAAAATATTTAAGTGAATTATCAAATCGAATTACATTATGGGTTGAACTTGGATTTCAAACATCAAATGAATTAACCGCAAAATATATAAATAGAGGTTATTCTAATAATGTATTAGATGATGCAGTTAAAAAACTGCATCATCTAAATATAAATGTTATTGTTCATATTATTAATGGACTTCCTAATGAAACATATCACGATATGATAAATACTATAAAATATGTTTGCAACTTACCAATAGATGGCATAAAAATACATATGTTACATATATTAAAAGATTCAACATTGGCTAATATTTATAATACTAAACCATTTAATTTATTAACATTAAATGAATACGTTGAAATAGTAGCAGATCAATTAAGATACATTCCTGATAATATTGTTATCCATAGAATTACAGGTGATCCTGATATAAATAATTTAATAGCACCTAATTGGGTATTAAAGAAATTTGTAGTTATTGACGAAATAGATAAATATTTAAGAAAAAATAATTATTATCAAGGAGATTTAACAATAAATCTGAAATAATATAAACTAAAAATATTTTATCATTATTGTAGTAAGACTCATAAGATAGACATGTATAAATACAAAAATTGTTAATTATTTTTTTAAATAACATACTATTATTTTAAAAACCAATCAATATATAAATATATTGATTGGTTTTTATATTATTTCATAGTTTTCTCTAAATAAAAGCTTTTTTCTTTTTCTATCTCATTTTTTAATTCTTGTTCAGATGGTAAATATAATTTATATTTTGATGCGAAAAGTTGTTCGTTATCATTTAGTATAGAATATTTTGCAATATCATTATCTGTATCGGAACACAATACTATCCCAAGTGTTGGATTATCATCACCAGTTTTCTTTACTTCATCATATATTCTAATATACATATCCATTTGACCAACATCTAGATGTGTTATTTTCGACGTTTTTAAATCAATAAGAACAAAGCATTTTAAAATATAATTGTAAAATACTAAATCAATGAAATAATCTTCTTTTTCCGTATGAATTCTTTGCTGTCTTGCAACAAATGCATACCCTTTCCCTAATTCCATAATAAATTTTTGCAAATGACTTATAATGGCTTTTTCAATATCACTCTCTAGATATGTATTATTCTCATCTAAACCCAAAAACTCTAATACCATAGGATCTTTAATAAAATCAAGTTTGTTATGTTGGTTATCTATATTTATTTCTATAATCTCATCGTGAACCTTATCTTTAACTAAAGATGATACCATTCTATGATAATACTGGGAAGATATATTTCTTTGTAAAGTCCTTACACTCCATGATTCTTTTACTGCTTCAGAAGCATACCATTCTCTAACTTCGTCATTATTAACTTGTAATAATATTTTATAATGCGACCAACTCAATAATGAATTTGCATACACTGTATGCAAAATGTTTGGAAACGAATTTATTTTTTTAACTTAATATTGTATAAAAAATATTTATTAATGAAGTGAAAGCCCAAGCAGTTATACTTGATAATAATAACGCTAAAAATAAATAAGTTGCTCTAATACTAGATACTTTACCTTGTTTAAATAATTTTTCTAAATTAGAATCCATTAATATTTTATAAAATAATATTATGGAACATAAGAATACTCCTAAATATAAATAAGCTACAATCTTTTCCATTAATTAATTCTCCTATTAAATATAATTCTTAAAGAATTTAATATAACAATAAAACATACTCCAACATCAGCAAATACTCCAAATAACATACCATACGATCCAAGTATTCCTAATACACCAACAATTAATGCTATTAATTTAATTATTATTGCAAATATTATATTTTCATATAATATAGTCATTGTTTTTTTAGAAACATCTATTGCTTTATCAATGTTACTTATATTATTACCTAATAATACAATATCTGCATTTTCGCACGCTATATCATTACCAAATCCTGATACGGCAATACCACAATCAGCAATAGTTATTGATGGTGTATCATTAATTCCATCTCCTACAAAACAAACAGATTCATTTTTCTTTTTATTATTTAAAGATTTTTCAATTATTTTAACTTTATCTAAAGGTAATAGTCCCGCATAAAATTCTTTTATATTTAATTTTTTTGAAACATCTTCTGCAATTTTATATTGATCACCTGTTAGCATATAAGATATTATATGTTTTTTAGTTAAATTATTAATTAAAGAATATGATTCTTCTTTAATTTCATCTTCAATATGAATACATCCTATGTATTCATTATTTTTAGCACAATATATAACTGTAGATGGATATATACTTTCTATAAATAAAATATGATTATTAAATAATAGCTTTGCATTACCAATTAATATTCTTTGTTCATTATTACAGCAAATTAATCCTTGACCTGGTATTTCTTCTATATTATTGAATTTAATTAATTCGCCATTATAATAAGAAGCAATTGTTTTTGCAATTGGGTGATTAGAATTAATTTCACAGCTAGCTGCTATTTTAATTAATTCTTCTTTATCTATATTATTAGGAATGACTTCTTTTACTTTGAAATTACCTTTAGTAAGAGTTCCAGTTTTATCAAAATACATGTATTTTGCCTTTGATAAAGATTCAATATAGTTTCCACCCTTTATAAGTATTCCAAAACTAGAACATTTTCCTATTCCACCAAAAAATGTAAGTGGTATTGATATTAGTAATGCACAAGGACATGATGATACTAAAAATACTATTGCGTTATTTAATGCATCTTTTATAGAAAAAACATCTATAAAGAATGCTTCAATAATAAATACACAAATAGCTAAAAATATAACAATAGGTGTATATATTTTGGCAAATTTAGTGATAAACTCTTCTGATTTGGCTTTTTTAGTTCTTGCTTCTTCAATTAAATTTATAATTTTAGAAGATTCAGAATCTTCATTTGATTTTAATACTTTAATTGTTAGTACATTAGATAAATTAATAGTACCAGAATATACTAAATCATTTTCATTTACATCTATTGGTAGTGATTCTCCAGTTAAAAATTTAGTATCAATACTACTTGATCCATATACAACGATTCCATCAAGTGGTATTCTTTCACCTGCTTTAACTAAAATATTATCTCCAACTATTACATCACTAATATTTTTAATTGATCCATCTAATAAAGTAACATTATCTACTTTTAAAGATGAAAGAGATGATATTCGATCTATTGATTTATCAACTGCTAAATCCTCTAAATATTCTCCTATATTATATAGGAATATTACTAGAAATCCTTCAGCAAACTCTGCGATTGCATAAGCTGCTACACTTGATAAAACCATTAAAAATGTTTCATCTAAAAAATTACCTTCAAAGATATTTTCAAAGCATTCAATTAATACTTTATATGCAACAAATAAATACGCTAAAACATATAAAACTATTACTAAAACAGGTAATGTAAGTGTTTTACTTATTATAAATGCAGTAACTGCAATTATAAAACCAATTATAGTAAATAATTTATCATTGTTATCAAAAAAATTTATTATTCTTTTAAACATATTTTAATCCTCATGACTTAAATGTTCTATTGTAAGATTAATTAAACCTTCAACATGGTCATCATCAATAGAATAAAAAATCATTTTACCACTTCTTCTATTTTTAACAAGACGTGCTCCACGTAAAATACCTAATTGATATGATACTGCAGTTTGGCTCATATTAACTTTTTCACAAATTGATTGAACATTTAATTCTCCTTTAATTAATGTACATACTATTTTTAATCTTGTTGGATCAGACAATATTTTATAAAACTCCGATAAATTAACTATCAAAGAATCTTCTATTTTAATATCATTCATATTTTATAACCTCATATTTGTATACGCTTATATGTGTATATACACATATATTATAATAAATTTATTATAATGTCAATATTTACACATAAAAAAGACTTCTAAGTGTTGAATATATAACACTTAGAAGTCTTTTAATAATTATTTTTCTAATTCTTTTACTTTATTAATACGTCTTTCATGACGTTCTTCACAAGAAAATTTTGTATTGATAAATGTATGTACTATTTGTTTAGCATTATCTAAATCAATATCTTTTGCGGATAAGCAAAGAATATTTGCATCATTATGAGATCTTGTTAAGAAAGCATTATCAACACTTGACACAAGTGCAGCTCTAATACCTTTTACTTTATTAGCAGCAATACTCATTCCAATACCTGTATGACAAATTAATATCCCAAACGTAGCAACATCTGTTACTACATCATGTGTTACTGGTTTAGCAAAATCACAATAATCACAACTATCAGTAGTATATGTTCCTCTATCTATAACTTCAAATCCACTTTGTTTAAGATATGAAATTACACCTTCTTTTAATCCATATCCTGCATGATCAGATCCTATCGAAATCAACATATTAGCAAGTCTCCTCTAATACAATATCACCTTGTCTTAAAATAACAGGCTTTCCATCAACTATTTTAACAACAGTTGAACTTAATTTAGAAATATTTGCGTCAAAATCTTCAATATAATAATCTATTTTATCATTAAATAAAACTTTAATTTCTTCTAAATTATTTATTGGATCAAATCCAGATATATTTACAGAAGTAGTAGCCATTGGTCCAAATTTTTTTAATATTTGTAAAGAAATATTTGAATTAGGCATACGAAAACCTATTGATGATTTACCACATACACACCTTAAATCTAATTTATCTTTTAAATCAAAGATTATTGTAAGTGCACCAGGCCAATATTTATTCATATATTCTATTTCTTTTAAAGATACATTCTTACAATATTTAGAAACATCTTCAATAGAACCAATTAATACTGCAAGTGGTTTATCAAAATCTCTATTTTTTAAATTATATATTTTTTCTACTGCAATATTATCATCAATTATAGCCCCAACACCATATACAGTATCAGTTGGAAAACAAATAATTTTACCAATAATATCTTTTTTTTCTAACTTTAAAAAATCTTTTAATAACATATTACTTATTTACAATGATCATTATTCGATCAAGTCCATTTAAATCTTTTATAACTTCACTTTTACCATTAGGAAAATATTTTTTTGCAAGAGCTAACATCTCTTTTTTCTTAGAATAAGAATGTTCAAAAGCAATAATATTTGGAGTATTAAGTATTTTAGATGCATCTTTTAATATTACATCATAAAACTTTAATCCATCAACTCCACCAAATAATGCAAGATGTGGTTCATTATCTTTTACGATATCTTGTACATATTCATCATCACAAATATATGGTGGATTAGATACTAAAATATCAAACTTCTTATTTTGTTTAATAAATGGAGCTAACATATCACCTTGATAAAAGGTAATATTTGCCTGATTTATTAAGGCATTTTGTTTAGCTACATCAAGTGCATCACTTGATATATCAGATGCTGATACATTCATATTAGGTTCTTCAATAGCAAGTGTAACTGCAATAGCTCCACTTCCTGTACCAATATCTACACAATCTACTTTTTTTGATTCAAATACGTCATCATATGTTTGAAGAACATACGATACTAATTCTTCTGTTTCAGGTCTTGGTATTAAAACTCTATTATCAACTATGAAACGTCTTCCATAAAAATAAGAATAACCTAAAATATGTTGAATAGGATGATTTAAATCCAAATATTCTCTTATTGCTTTAACAATTAAATCTTCTTTATCTTTATCTATTTCATCATGATAATGAATTAAAAAAGAAGCACCATCATAACCAGATAATTCTAATACTAATAATTTAATTGCTTCTTGTTCTTTGTTTAATTTTAAAGCTTCATTTGTATATTTTTTTACTAGTTTAAAATAAGTCATAAAAGTACTTCTTCTTATATATTAATTATTTTCTAAGCTTAATGCTCTTTTTTGATCAGCTTCTATTAATGCATCAATTACTGGATCAAGTTTACCTTCCATAACACGGTCTAATTGTTGAATAGTAAATCCTATTCTATGATCAGTTACTCTATTTTGAGGATAATTATATGTTCTTATCTTTTCTGATCTATCACCATGTCCAATTTTAGATATACGTTCAGCACCTTCTTTTTCAAGTTTTTCTTGTTCATAATAATCATATAAACGTGCACGTAATACAATTAATGCTTGTGCTTTATTTTCGTGTTGAGATTTTCTATCTTGACATGAAACTACTATTCCTGTTGGAATATGTGTAAGTCTTATAGCTGATTTAGTAGTATTAACACATTGACCACCTGGACCAGATGCACAGAAAGTATCTATTCTTACATCATTCATGTCAAGTTCTACTACTAAATCCTCAGCTTCTGGCATTGCAAGAACTGTTGCAGTAGATGTTTGGATTCTACCATTAGCTTCAGTAATAGGAACTCTTTGAACACGATGAGATCCTGATTCGAATTTTAAGTAAGAATATACATTTTCTCCTTTTACCATAAATCCGATATAAGAATATCCACCAGCTTCACATGGTTCTGAATCAATTATTTCAATTTTCCAACCACGTGCTTCTGCGTATTTAGTATACATTCTAAATAAGTCACCTGCAAAGATATTTCCTTCATCTCCACCAGCAGCACCTCTGATTTCGACAATAACATCTTTATCGTCATTTGGGTCTTTAGGTATTAATAATATTTTTATTTCTTCTTCTACTTTTTCTAGTTTTTCAATTGAAGATGCAAGTTCAAGTTCAGCCATTTCTTTTAAAGATTCATCTGAATCTTTAGTCATTTCTTTTAAATCTTCAATATCAGATGTTAATTTTAAATATTCATCATATTTTTTTAAAGCAGGTTCTAGAGATTTAGCTTCTTTAGATAAAGAAGTTATCTTTTTAACATCACTACAAACAGCTGGATCTATTAACATTTCATTTATTTGAGTATATCTAGCTTTCATAGCTTCTAGACGTTCAATCATAATTCACCTACTTATTTTAAATTTTTCATACCACTATAGTTAGAGGCACCTTTATTTTTCTTTTTCTTTATAATCAATGGTCTAAATTGAGGTTGTTCATTAAAACGACAATATGCACCATAGAAATTATAATCAAAAGATGCTTGTTGACCTTGACGGTTCTTTTTAACTGATAGTACTATTTCTTCCATTTCACTATCATCTTTATTTTTTGGTTCAGGAGATAATGCTTTAACTTCTTCATTTAATTGATTAGCATCAGTGTCTTCACCTTCAATATCTTTTCTTCTACTTAAGAACCATACCATATCGGCATCTTGTTCAATAGAACCTGATTCTCTTAAGTCAGCTAGAGTTGGTTCTTTATCATCACGTGTTTCAATATTACGAGAAAGTTGAGATAAGACTAGAATTGGTATTTGTAATTCTAACGCAAGAGTTTTTAATTGACGAGAAATATTTGTAACTTGTTCTTGACGAGATCCAGATGATTGATTAGATGTAATAAGTTGCATATAGTCAATAACAACAAAACTTAATTTATCCATTTGTTTTAACTGACGACACTTAAGTCTAATATCTGATACATTTGATGATACATTTTCATCAAAATATAAATTAAGTTTTCCACATTCATCTTTTGCAATAGATAAAAGCATTAATTCTTCAGGAGTTAAGTTACCACTTCTAATTTTCTTTAGTGGAACACCTGCTTTATATGCAAATATACGATCCATTAATTGTTCAGTATTCATTTCTAAAGAGAAGAATGCAACACCTTTACATTCTTTATTAACAGATGCAACATTTAATGCAAGGTTTAATGCATAAGCACTCTTACCAACAGATGGACGAGCAGCTAAAATTATAATTTCAGAGTTTTGTAAACCTAGTGTAACTCTATTTAATCCAGGATATCCTGTATCTAACCCAGTTAATACACGTTTATCTTTAGAATAATCAACAATTTTATTATAAATATCTTCAGCAGCTTTTTTAATTGAGATAAATTCTGAATTTCTTCTTTGTTTAATCAAATTAAGTAAATTATCTTCAACATGATCAAGCATATCACCTAATTCATATTTATGATTTAAGATATCATCTGATAATCCTTGCATATTAGCAAGTAGTTTTCTTTCTAATGATGTATCAGATACTAAATTTATATAAACATTAGCACTAGAAGTAGATGGAACAGAATCTATCATTTCGATTAAATATGGTCTAATATTATCAACATCTTCATAATTTAGACGTTTTAATTCTTCAATTACTGTAACTATATTTAATTCACCATGAATATTAGAATCATGAATATTAGACATTGCTTGATAGATTATTTGATTTTTAGGATCATAAAAATCTTTAGAAGAAAGTTTTCCTATAACGCTATCAATAATTGTATTATCAATAAGAATAGAACCTAATACATACATTTCTGCATCAGTATTATATGGAACTGATCTATTAAATATTTGTTCTTTTGCCATAAATATACCTCTATTTAGTAATTACATTTATTTTAATTTTAGCTTGAACTTCAGGATGAAGATTAAGTATTGATTCAAAACTACCAACACCACTTCGTGAATTATCATAAACTAGTTTTCTTTTATCAAGTTTTACATTAGGTAATACTTTTTCTACTGCTTCAATAATCATTTTAGAAGTAATAGTTCCAAGCATTAATCCATCAGCACCAAGTCTAACTACTATATCATAAGAATGACTTTCTATTAAATCTTTTAAAATAATCATATCTTGTTTTAACTTAGCAGCTTCTTCTTTAGCTTTTTCTTGATTATCATGAAGGATATCTAAATTAGAATCTGTTGCTATAACAGCTTGCTTATTTTTAATTAAAAAATTTGCATATCCACTTGAAAGATCAATTATTTGATCTTTTTTACCATGACCTTTAACATCAGTAAGTAAAATAACTTTCATAAATGATCTCCTTACTTTTCAATAATAAATACTTTCATATTTGCTATTACATTATTAGTTAAATCAATACTATAATTATATGTACCATATTTATTAATAACGTGATTAAAAATAATTTGATTTAATTTAAATCTTGTGTGTAATGCATGATTGACTTTATTTAATATAGCTTTACAAATACGTTTATAATTAATTTTATAAGTTATATCAACTTTTACTTCACAAGTATATTTTTCTAATCTTTCTTTTAATTCATTTAGAATAGCAATTTCATTTGCAATGACTTTTTCTTTATATGATTTTTCTTGTTCAAATACTTGAATGTTCTCAGGAGTTGCAAGAACTGCATCTCCTGATGATATTAATTCAAATCCATCATCATATGTTAAATCAACTATGTCACCACGTTTATGAGAATGAATATCTTTAGTATAAATAACTTCTAATGAATTATTTGATTGATCAATTTCAGAATCAATAGCTGATTTTAGAAGCATAATTGCTTCATCCATAGTATAACCTTTTAATTCACAGGCTGCACCAGAGAAGTGTCCACCACCGCCTAGTTTTTCCATGATTAATTGGCAATTATATCTATTAATACTTCTTGCTGATAATCTTAATACACCAGGTGCTGTTAACGCAATACTAATTGCAAGTTCTATACCTTGAACAGATAATAAATCATCAGATACTTTAGCAAGTGTAACAGCATCTAAATACTCATTATCACTTTGTCTTGCAATAGCAATTTCTCCTTTATACTTTTCAATTCCAGCAATTAAATTATTTCTAACTACTTTTTCAGTTAAATCTTCTTTTAAATACTCTTTAACTCTAGCCATATCAGCATTATATTTATTTAAAGTTGAAGCTACTTCAAAAGTTGCAGAGGATGTTCTATATACAAAATTGTTAGTATCAACAATAATACCAAGCATCATCCATGTTGCTTCCATAGAACTTATATGTAAATCAAGTTTGCTAAACTCAAAACATTGCATTAATAATTCTACAGTAGAAGATGAAGTTGTATCTAAGAAATAATAAATAGGTTTATTAATAGTACCAGATTCATTTTTTCTATGATGATCTATTATTGCAATATTATTAAAATTATTTAAGAATTTTTCATCAACAAATAAATTTGATTCTGCTTGACAATCAACTACTATTAATAAAGAATTTTGGTTAATATCTAATTTATCAGTAAAAGGATTTTTAATAATAGATGCTAAATCTGGTTGAAATTTAATAACATCTTGTAATTCTTTTTTTACAGTATCATCAGAATATTCATCACTTAATAAAATATAATGTTCTTTATTTAAAGTTGCTGCTAAACAATGAACAGCAACACTTGCTCCAAATGCATCAGCATCTTGAAACTTATGTCCTATAATAAATACATTTGAAGCATTTCTAATAAGATGTTCTAATCGTTCATATTTAAAACGTATATCGACCTTTGCAGTAGGTAAAGTAGCATCAGTCTTACCACCAAATATAACTACATCTTCACCAAGTTTTACTATTACTTGATCTCCTCCTCTATTTAGAGCAAGATCAAGACAAGATAAAGCTTCATCAGATAATAATTTTTGTGATGCTTCATTACATACAATACCTATACTTAAAGTAACAAATACTCCATTTACAGGAGCAATATGTTTGATATCATCCAAGATAGAAAACTTATTATCCATTAATTTATTTAGTGCATCTTTATTACATAATAAAATGTATTTAGTATCAGATAAACTTCTTACAAAACAATCATATTTATTCATATATTCAACAATACTTGAAATAATACGACCATTATAATCAATCTTATCTTGAACATCCATATCAAGAGTTGCTTCTTCTAAGTTATCAATATTTATATATCCAAAACAACTCATCATTGCATCATATTTAGTTTGAAGCATAGAATAATCTGTAATATTTTTTAAATATATAACTTTTATCTTTTCATCATATTCAATATCATATATTTTTTCATATAAAGTAACTATTTTTTCTTTTTTGATAGATTTAACATATTCATCAAGAGTTCCATTAGCAACATCTATTAAAGATAAACCATTTAATTTACTATGTAAAATATCTTTTGCTTCTTCATTACTCCATGCAATAGTATATGAATCATCTAAAACAACTATACCGATTGGTAATTTATTAAATGCTGTTTCACCTGCACCTTTTACTCTATAAGAAATGGTATTCCAAAGACCTAATCTATTTTCTAAAGTTCTAATATATTTTGAATTTTGTTGAAAAACGAAAAACAAAACAAAAGAAACACTTATTACGAAAATAGATGCAATAGTATAAAATAAATAATTACCCTTTAAAAATGTACCAAAAGATATACTAGTAATAACTAGTATGGGTATAAGTGTTAATAAAATAATAATTACTGCTAGCGTTATTTTATTTTTATTTTTCATATTATTCACCATTTACCTATAAAAATAGGCGCAATACTTTAGTTTATTCTATCATAAAAATTGATTTTTATCAAGTTTATGAAAACATACAAAAAAGGAGGTATAAAAATATACCTCCTAAAAGATTTTATTAAATAAACTTCTTTTCTTTTTTAATAGTATATACAAGCATAAATGTAACCATTAAAATTTCACCAAACATTGATATAAAGAACATAAAAATGTTTGCTTTAATAATTAATGGGAATACACTAAAGAAGAACATACTAAATCCTGATAAGAATAAGAATGGATTCTTTTCTTTAATCCATAAATAAATTCCTACACCCATAAGAGGGAATACTGTACCAAAGCTTAATAATGATGATATTCCGCTTGCCCAACTAGGAGTAACATCTCCCCAAGTAGCAACCAAAGTAGCAATTTGATCTGCTGTATATTTTTTTGTAGATGGTTCAAAAGAAATATATCTAACAACTGTTGAATATAAGGATGTATCTTTATCAACTAGTGCATAGTTTGGAACAAGATTTGTTGCAAATCCTTCTGCAACACCAGCAATCATTAATGCTAAAGTTACACCATAAACAACCCATTTCCATGGAGATTTTAAATCAAGAGCTAAACTTCCTACAACAAATAGTAGTGGGATTAATAAGCCATGTGATACAAATCTAAATTGAGATAAACCTTTTAATGACTCAATATTATCTAAAGTACCAAGTCCAATCATAAAAGCATCATAAAATAATCCAACTGTAATAAATGCAATAACTAAAGTCATAATTGACTTAGTTTTTACATATCTTACAATCATAAAAACAAGTAGTGCAAATTCTAAAACTGCTATAACCCAAATACTTGGAGCACATATTGCACCAAAAAATTCTAACATAAACCTTTTCTCCTTTTATTTAAGTCATTAGTATTATATCACATTATATTAATTTTATCTATAATCAATAATGTATTAAACACTTATGCAAAAAGTACTGCTATTAGTGCCATTAATTCTCTTCTAGATAAAAATCCATCAATAATATAAATAATTTTTCCTGCAAATTCTTTAATATATTGTCCTTCTATAATATATTCGATTTTTCCTGCAAATCGTTTAATATAATGACCATCAAATTCTAAAAGAAATTTACCAGTCCATTCTTTTATATATTTATCATCAATACTATAAATTAATTTTCCGTAGAAATCCTTTACATAATTTGAATCAATACAATATAGTTTCTTTCCAGTCCATTCTTTAATATATCCATCCGAAATATCCAATAGAATTTTTCCGCTAAATTCTTTTAATTTTGCCATAATTTCTCCTTTGTTTTAATTCATTAACTTATAAATATTAATTTTAAATACTACCTTTTAATTATATTATATCATAAGATAATAACTTATAATGATATTATTCTTTATTGCAACTTTATAAAATAAATTTAAAATATAACTGCATAAAATCAATATATCTCTGCATAATTTTTAACAAAAATTATGCAGAGATATTATATTTTTTAACTTAAAACTTATTTTTTAATATCTAATGAGACAATAGTTTCTATATGTGAGGTGTGACAAAACATATCAACAGGTTGAATATGTGTAATTTTATATTCTTTTAATAACACTTTTAAATCATTTACAAGTGTATAAGGATTACACGATATATAAATAACTTTCAAAGGTTTTAATTCTAATAAAGAATTTAAAAACACTTTATCAGATCCATTTCTTGGTGGATCCATAATTACACAATCAACTTTAAAATGCTTATTCGCTAAAGATTTCATAAATTTAGATGCATCATCTAAATAAAATTCTATGTTTTTAATATTATTATGTTTTGCGTTATCTATTGCAGCATCAATAGCTGACTTTACAATTTCACATGATAATACCTTTTTTACATATTTTGATGCAAGTATTCCAATTGTTCCTACTCCACAATATGTATCAAGTATAACTTCATTTTTATTAAGGTGTGCAAATTCTATAGCCTTAGAATATAATTTTTCACATTGAATATGATTGACTTGATAAAAGCTTCTTGAATGTACTTTAAAAGTACATCCTAATAGTTTATCTATAATATAACCTTTTCCATATAATACTTTCTCTATTTTTCCAAGAACAGCACTAGAAGATGTTCCATTAATATTTTGAATAACTGTAGAAATATTTGGAAATTTATTAATTAATTCTTTAACAAAATTATTAGAACCAGGAAAATTAGATTGTGAAGTAACAATTACTACCATTATTTCATTATTATAAGTAGAGTTCTTAACTAATATATGTCTAATTAATCCTGTATGTTTATCTTCATCATATGCATTATAATGAAGTTTAAACATTATATGTTTTACATATTCAGCTATATTACAAGCAATTGTATTACTTATAATACATGATGTATTATCAATAACATTATGAGTTCCTTCTTCATAGAAACCACATATTATTTTTTTATCAACATAAGAATATTTATAAACAAACTGGTTTTTAGTTCTATAATTAAATGGATTATCCATACCAATAGTATCGGATACATAATAATCTTTTTTGAAAGTATTATTAAATAAATCTTTAACTATATCTTTTTTTATTTCTAATTGATGTAAATAATTAATATGTTGTATACTACAACCACCGCATTTATCAAATAACTTGCAAAGAGGTTCTACACGGTATTTAGATTTATTAATTATTTTAGTAATTTTATTATTAGATATCTCTACTATTTCATCTTTAATAGCATATGGAATTTCTATTTCTTTATTATTTAAAGTAGTGACACCTTTTAAGGTGTCACTATATTTATTTATTTTAACTTGCATAAAATATCACTTGTTAAAGCATTATATAATTCTGGATGATAATGTGCTGCAATACCATGTAAGAATAATACATATTCACATACTTTAATATGGTCTTCTGGATAAAATTCAAATATTCCTTCTGCATCTGGGATATTAAAATGGGAATTTGCTGTATATGGAATTTGGAGTATTTGATCTACTTCAAAATCCTTATGATACTTCGTATCATCTAAAAGAGTTCCTTCATAATATATTTTATTAATATCTATGTGAAGAATACCTTCGCCTTCTTTTTGAACAATTTTAGGATTTGATTTATGATGATATAAATCACATTTAATATCTAATTTAAAATCCTTATCTAAAACTTCTTCAAAAGCTAGTTTATTTTCAAAATAATACCAATCAGGTTCATGTTTAAATGTTAATGGTTTATTATCTACACTTTCTAAATTGCCATATTTATTATATTTTACAGTATAGCTACATTTAGAACATTTAATAATAGATCCATCTATTATATTCATTGTATATTTTTCTTTACATGAAGGGCATCTAAAATAAATACTATTAAACCCTTCCGCAAGATTATCACCTTTTATTTCATAATGATTTTTTTCTTGATAATCATAATCACGAATATCTAGTTTTTTTACCATTAATGAATATAATTCTTCTTCTGATAAAGAAGATACATCTTCTTTTGTAATTATTTTTTCTATACTTACATGAATTGGAATCTTTTTATCAATGTTTCTCCATTTAGGAGTAGTTAAATAATTACCATAAATATGTGTTGCATAAACATCTACTTTAAACATTTTAAATAATTTTGAAACAACTGGGTTTATATAAGCTTCAGCACCACAAGCAGATGTTTGACCAGATGGGCTTAATATAAAATAACCATTTTGTTTTAATACATGTTTCATTTTTAATATTGAAGCAGTATCTTGACGGAATTGATCACGAGTAATTGCTCTTACTTGTGTAAAACACCAATTTTTCATTGGATCATACATGAATCGATTAGTAACAACAAAATTACCTGGATCATATCCTAAAGCAGCTGTTTGCATAATATGATCATTCATAGAACGATGATTATATAAAACAATACATCCTTCTTTTTTATTACGTTTTCTAAATTCTTTATTATCCCAAGTTAAATTAAATCTTATTTTACCAATAATTCTTGCTAGGGTAACATATATAAACCAATAAAATCCTTTAGGTCTTACATTTTTGTTTTTCAGCATATTTTCTCCTATTTTATTATTTGTAATAGATCATCTTCAAATTCACCAATAATAGAGGGCATTAAAGAAATAATCTTTACAATATATTTCGAATCAACATTATCTAAATCAATAATAGAAATACTAACTTTTAATACATTATCTAAAATGCTAAATTTAATAATAGATTCATTATTAAAATCATTAATTTTATCTAATAAATTATCGATATTATCTTTTAAATAAAAATAAGATGAACATTCAGCTTGTGAATCATTTATAAAATTAAATAAAATTTTATAAGCTGGAAACTTTTTATCTTTATCAATAGGTACAATTAATAGATTATCTTTAATAATACAATCATTAACATCAAATCTTTTAAAAGTATTAACAATATCATTAATAAACTTAACTTTATCCATAATATTCTCCAAATACTATTAATATTATATCATATTATGCATTATTAAAAATGTTTAATGCTAAATAGGTAAGTATTTCGCCATATAATTTGATATAAATATAACTATTTGATAAAATAGCTATATATGCCAGTGTGGCGAAATGGTAGACGCGATGGACTCAAAATCCATTGTCCCTAAAGACATGTCGGTTCGAGTCCGACCACTGGCACCATATAAAACATATAGGTTTGATACAAAGAAAATACCGAGTATCAAGCCTTTTTTCTTTGTTTTGTGGTTAAAATAGGCATATTTCACTTAATTCTTGCATCATAATCAGCTAATGAAGGGCTTTTGAATATAATTTCAGGAGTCCCTTTTCTTTTTTATAAGTGATAGTCAAACGATAGCCTTGATAAGCAAACGAAAGATACCTACTAACAAACGAAAGACCTGACAATCAAACGAAAGCCCATTATGATTGTAAAATCGATAAAAAAGTGTTAAAATATTCAATAATATTGAATAATTGTTGTGATTTGATATTGAAACAAAAAAAGAGGAAATTTGGATGAAAAATATAAAGAAAATATTATGCTTTTTACTTCTTCTATTAATGATTCCGTTAACTGGATGCGATTTTTCTGTTGATGGTAAACACAAACTAAACATTAAAGATTTAAATAATATAATTTTGAATATTGATGAGATATGTGAGTCAAATCAAACTTATGGACTATACAGAGAAGGCGATGAAATCACTTTTGAGATTAAATTCCTTTCTGGTTTAAGTGCAACTTTATTGGTAGACGGGACTGTATATAGACCTACTGCTGTTGAGGCATGGGAACCTGAATATATTAAAT
>DCIB01000027.1 GCA_002315915.1 Caryophanales bacterium UBA1737 | reverse complement strand
GTGATGAAGTTTATAGGAAATGTGTTGAAAGTAATAAAAAAAGAAGTAATGTAAAATTAATGTCGCTGATATGTTCTTTTGCTTGTTTATTAATTGTTTGTGTCGTTGGAAGCATATTTTATTTAGGTGATAATATTACAAAAAGTAAAGATATAATATTAATAGAAAATAATATTAATGATTTAGTAAATTGTGTAGATAAGGAAGATAAAATGTTGCATATTATGTATATTGATTACCTAATAAATAATCTTTCAACAAATGAATTGTATGAAATTTCAAATATTGATATATTTAAAAAAGAAAAAAGTTGAAACAATTAATAATTTAATAGGGATTGTTTCGTGGGGAGAGTATTTATCTATTAATGATTATTATATTGAAACAGATTTAAAAAATTTACGTATAATAAAGGAAACAAGATTAAACTTAAACTATAATTCAATTATTTATTGTTTGGATAAAGAAGAATTTAATAATAAAATTATATCATTAATTAGTGTGCCTTATTGCGAAATTAATTATGAAGATGATATTGAAGAAATAAGGACATTATTATATGAGAATTCTGATAATGGAATTATAAATTTACAAAACTTATTAGGTGAAGAAAATTATATTAATTTTGAGATATATTCTAATGGATATGTAATAGTTTCTAGATTTTTTAACAACGTAGTAAAATATTATGTTTCATTATTGAAAGTAGATATTTTACAACTTGAAGAGATTTGTGAAATAGAAAATAAAGAATTAGTTGTTATTAATGTATTGTTTAATGTAGATAGTATAAAAAACAAAGATATTGAAAGTTATTTAAGTTATAATCCATTAGAAGTTACAAAAGAAATGGCTTGTGAAATAAAATTTGGTACAATAAAAACTGGATATGAAATGCATGTATATGATTATGATAAATATAAATCTAGATTTATTAATGATCTAGAATTCTTGTATGTATTAAGAAGAGAGATTATAAATGAAAATATAGTTTTAAAAAATATAAAATTAGAAGATGTGTCTTTGTTAATTGAAAAAATAGAAGAAAATTATAAGGAGAATTATATAAGATGAAAAGAAGGAAATTTATTTATAGTATTTTAAGTATACTATTGATCTTAATGTAAATTACAATTTTTAGACCAGTGTCTGTTCAAGCATCTGGTGCTATTTCTGAGGAATATTCTTATTTAGTATATTATCAAGAAAGAATATTGTATTACGATTATTCCGATTTTGAAGAGTTGATTTTAGAGAGAGGAGTTAGAGTTGATGGTGATAACACATATCCTTGTTTTATTGTTAGAACTCTTGATACTGATTATGTTATTATATATGATGATACGAAAGATGATGGCGTTTTATCATTTCCAGCTGAATGGAATTATACTAATGTGAAAATATATACTTCTGATGGTATTTTTTGCGTTTATGATAATGCCTCTAATTGTCTTTTTGTTCCAACAACATATAATATTGTTGATGTCGATATAAATCTAGATGATTTTGACCAAATGGTTTTAAACCCTTCATCATTAGAGTCTTTAGGAACCACTGTTAGTTCTTATTCAATATCAAATTCTTTTTATTTTTCAAATTTAAAAGATAATATGGGTATTAATGATAATGGATCTTGCACATATGTTGCTTTGACTTCAGTTTTAGGCTATTATGATATTTTTTTAAATGACAACATTATTATTAATAATTATGAGGATAAAGTTTTTATGCTTGAAGGTACTACTAATAATAGTTATAATGCTATAGATTGTAATAATTCTCCAGGAGTATCCGATGAATTTCACGATTTTATTATTCAAGAAATAGGTATTAATGAAAAAGATTTTCATAACTTTTATGACGAATATGGATTAAATAGAGCACAAGCTGTTGAGGTGATGGAAAGCTATCTTGAAAATTATACATCTTTTAATTACGACAATTACACTATAACGTTATTGAATTCAGAAAATGCAATAATCCAAAAATTGAATAATGATGTTCCTGTGATATTAGGTTATAATTCATGGGGGTATGATGTTGAAATAATGTCAGAGAACTATTTATTTAATTTATTTAATTATAGACATATGGTAATAGCATATGGCTATGAGATATTAGATGATGGTACGGTTTACTTTAGATGCAATTTAGGATGGCAAGGAGTAGATCGAACTTCTGATATTTTTGTCAAATCATATAATTCTATAGAAGGATTTTGTTTAGAGTTTAATGAAATTAATCATATTTGCAGTAGTTTATATGTTAATGAAGTATACAGTGGGGAACATCAATCTTTTTGCCCTTGTTGTGGTAATTTAATTGACTATGAGCATGATATACATTGTAGAAGCGACAATTATGAGGGTAACATTAATCTACCAAGTGGTAAAAAAATGTTAATGAAAATTAATGTTGAGTGCCCTATTCAATATGAAATTACTGCAAGTGCAGATAATAAAGTTTTAATGAAAATTTATAATGAGGATATGTCAGTTCGTGAAAATGGTACTCCTCTTGAATTAAATAATGGTAAGCATATAGTATATAGTTACCCATTATTAGCCAAAGGAACATATTATATAGAAATTTATTTTGATTCAAATACTAGTTCAGGAATTATAAATTATGAGATAAATCCATATACTTCAACCATCGATTATATATCATCAGATGATGAGGTTGATGTTTTAACTCATTTGCATGAAAATAAGAATGAGTTTGTTATTTCACCATCTGAACCCGGTTTATTTTTATTAGAATTGACTGCAAAAGTAAATAACGAATATGTTAATCCCCATACTGAATTTGTGGTAAAAGATATATATGGTGATGTTGTTCAAAAAGTCAATATAAGTGGACACGACCATTTGGCATATAGTGTTGATGATTCTAATAATATCATGTTTTATGCAAATAGATGGTGCGGATACACAGTTTATCTTGAGGTTGATGATTTAGAATATCAAGAACTTACATTGACTGTAAACAAAATCGAAGATTTTATTGAATTTGATATACCTAATAATGATGAATATTATAGTGATAACAGTATGTTTATTGGGGATTTTGCCTATATTTATAATTTAGAAAGAATAGGAACTTATGATATAAATATTGATTATTGTGGTAATCAAACTAGCAATATGCTATTTGTAATATATGAGAAAAATGGAGATGGAAATTACGTATATAAAAATGCATATGAAATAAATAGTACAAATGACTCAATATATTTTCAAGATATTGTAGGAAATAGTAAAAAATTATTATTATGTGTATTTGATAGTGAAGGCTTGGGAAGATTGCAAATAAATATTGAAAAATATAATAGTTCATCATTTACTATAATAACAGATCCATCAGTTTCAACAGCTGGTAGTGAGGTAAAATTAAATGGAGGTGCATTAGGTGCTACAACTATTACTAAGGGATTTACTAGAATATGTTATTTAGGTAATGATGCTCCAGATAGTAAATCAAGATATTTATATTATAATTGGTATTCAACAAACACGAATGTTGCGACAGTTAGTAGTTATGGAACAATTATGGCAGTAGGTGTTGGTACTACCACAATTCAATGTGTGTACAAAGCAAATCCATCTATAATAGCAACACTACAAATTACAGTTACAGATTATACTGGAACAGAAGATATTAATTTAAATTATGGTATGGATGTAAGAACTGGAGGAACAATAAGTGGTACAGAGGTTACATCTGGCTTTGGTTTTGCAATAGAAGTTTCAGAAAGTCCAGAAGTCACAATGCATGTAAATAAAACAAGATTAATATGTTTGGGTAATGATAGTCCTTCTTCAAATATACAAGATTTTACATGGGTTTCTAATGCACCAACTATTGCAAGTGTTTCAGCATATGGTACAATTACTGCAAATAGAAGTGGTGCAGTTACGATAATAGGAACATATAAATATAATCCAAATTATATAGTAGAAATATATATAGAGGTATTGTGATTTGAAAAAAATATGTAATAATAGTGAACAATAATACGAACAAGAGCCAGTGAGGAATAATACCTCCGGGCTCTTTTTGCATTTATAAGAAGGTTTTGGACCTTTGTCAAATCATTGAAACCTTTAGCAATAAATACTCATAATATATAATAAGGAAGAATGTTGTCAATAATATATAATAAGGAAGAATGTTGGCGATTTTTTAGGCTTTGTGGTATAATGAATATAGAAGGAAAAGACTTTTGTAGGCTACAACCCCTTAAAAAAGGTATCAAAAAGACTTTTATAGGCTACAACCCAC
>DCIB01000026.1 GCA_002315915.1 Caryophanales bacterium UBA1737 | reverse complement strand
TTAGTACGAATAATAACTTCTATTATCCTTTCAAACAACAAAAATTAGAAATGATAATATTTCCAATTATTAACACTATGATTCTACAAAAATATTTATAATAAAACTGTGAAAGATATTTATATATTCTTTCACAGTTTTATTATAATCTATTTATTATTAAATTTTATTCGGCAAAATAGAAAATTCCAGTATATGTTGTACCATTTACAACTACTTTATATGTATAATAGCCAGCTCCAACTTTTGCATAACTAGTTAAATTATCATATTGAGGAGAACCATCATTTGTACATGTTGAAATATTAAAATATACTGTTCTTTTATCTGAACTTACATTAAATTGTTCTGAAGCTACAATTTGATTTTCACTATTTCTAATTTCATAACTATTACTATTTTCTGTAGTACCATAATAAACTCCATTTGGTAATGTAATACTTATTGCATGAATTTTACCACAGAAATTGCATTTAGCATCAGATTGAGTAGCTTTTTGAACTTTTACATCGCTATATACTGAAACATTTTGTAATTCTACTAAAGTTTTATTAGAATCGAAATCACATTTTTGTAAATTACCATCAACATATTTATAAGCATATTTGTCAGAAACAAATGTTAATCCTTCAGGAACATCTTTACCATAAGTCCCATAAACAGACTTTACTTCTACCAGTTCATTTCTACATGCTTGTAAAGCAGCTGATTGCTTGGCATTTTCTTGAACCCCAGCAAATGTTGGAATTAATACTGCAGCAAGTATAGCGATTACAGCGATTACTATAACGAGCTCAACTAATGTAAAACCTTTTTTACTTGATTTTTTCATTTTTTCTTTTCCTTTTTTATTATATTTTTTCCTATTCGAACGAGAATATAATATCATTAAAAAGTGTAAAAATCAACAACAAATGTACAACAAATTAAAATTTTTTTATATATAAATATATAAACATATTTTTATATATGAAATATTTATATTTTAGTATGTGAAATTATATGAATTTTTTATGAATTTTGTAATTCAAAACCAAGATTTTCAATTGTTTCTTTAATTTTTTCTATAGATACATTACCAAGTTCTAATTCTACTGTTCCTTTGTTATGGTCTGCTTTAACTGTAGTTATTCCTAAATTATGAATTGCATTTTCAACTCTTCTTTCACAACCACCACACATCATACCTTTAACATTAATTATTTCCATTTATATTTCCATCCTTATTATATTTTATTTTCTTTAGTCTTAATGCATTTAAGACAACTATTAAACTACTAATACTCATTGATAGACTTGCTAACATAGGATTTAAATCTAATCCTAATTTAGAAAATACTCCAGCTGCTATAGGTATCATTATAATATTATAGAAGAATGCCCAGAATAAATTTTCTTTTATAATTCTTACAGTTCTTTTTGATATCTCTATTATTTTATTTACATCATCAATATTATCTTTAAATAAAATTATATCTCCACTATCCATCGTTAACTCTATTCCGTTATTTATAGCGATGCCAATAGATGATTCCATTAAGGCAATGGAATCATTAATCCCATCGCCTATAAATGCTACTACATGATTAGTTTCTTTTATTTCTTTTATGATTCTATATTTGTTTTGTGGTAAGACGGAATCATAAGCAACATCAATATTTAATTCATCTTTTACCTTATTAACTACATTATAAGAATCTCCAGATATCATACTTACATAAATATTCTTATCCTTTAGTTTCTTTATTAAATTATAAGAATCTTCTTTGATAATATCCCTTATCTCTATTATAGATATTAATTCTTTATTAATAGATAAATATATTAGTGTGAAGACACTATTATATTCAAGATTGATATCTATATTATTCTCTATTAATAGTTCTTTATTTCCTATTAATATATCATCATTATTAATTCTAATAGATACACCCTTGCCTATAATATATGAATAATCAGTTGATTCTAAAATATTTGAGTCTTTTGTATACTCTATCAATGCTTTTGCAATAGGATGATTAGATTTTATTTCTGTTGTCTTAATAATATCTTTAATATAACTAGTATCAATATTTTCTTTTATTTTAATATTAGATACTTTTAATTCACCTTTTGTTAATGTACCAGTCTTATCAAAAATAACTGTATCAACTTTATTTAATATTTCAAAAGCTTCTGCTTTCTTTACTAAAATTCCATCTTTAGCACAAGCACTAATTGATGATACTATAGCTACCGGAGTAGCGAGCCCTAATGCACATGGACAGCTGATAACTAATACTTCTATCGCATGCTTTAAAGATTCATTAAAGTCTTTTGATATTATTATCCATAATATAAATGTGATAATAGATATAGTCATTACTATTGGCACAAAGTAATGACTAATAGTATCTGCTAATCTTTCTATTTTTGCTTTAGTAGCTCCAGCTTCTCTTATAGAATCTATTATTTTATAAAGAGTTGTTGATTCCTTTATTTTTTCTATCTTGATAACTAAATATCCATCAAGATTAACTGTTGGAGATAAAACTTTATCATTTATAGTTTTAAATACTGGTACTGATTCACCTGTTAATGTTTGTTCATCAATATATGCACTTCCTTTAACGATTATTCCGTCTACAGGAATATTTTCACCTGCTTTGATAATTATATTATCATTAACCTTTAAATCGTCATATGGGACGATTTTTTCATTATTTAGTTCATCTAATATAGTTACAGTATTAGGAAATAAATTCTTTAATGAATCAATATCTACTGTAGCCTTATTTTTAGCTTTATCCTCTAAGGCTTTACCAATAGTAATTAAAGATAATATCATAGCGCTTGAATCAAAATATAAATTATTTACATAATCTATATGACCATAAAAAATATAGATTATGGATATGATTCCATAGAGATATGATATTAAAGATCCTAAAGATACTAGAGTATCCATAGTAGGGGATAATCTTTTAAGACCAATAAATCCATTAATAAAGAATTTTCTATTTACAATTAATACTGGTGTTGCAAGTATTAATTGTATAAATGAATATATTAATGGATTATTTTTGTTTATACTATCTGGTAATGGGAGATTAAGCATTTCATACATTGAAATATACATTAATGGTAATAAAAAAATAAAAGATATAATAAGCCTAGTTTTTAAACTAGGTAACTTATATTTATCTTTTATTTCTACTATTTCTTTTAATATAGATTCTTTCTTTTTATTTTCAATATATAATGAAGCATTAAATCCAGCTTTTTCTATTGTCTTTAAAATATCCAAACTTGATAGTTTAGATTCATCATATGTTATAAACAACATCTTCGCTATTAAATTTACATTAGCTTTTTCTACAGCATCTATTCTATTTAATACTCTTTCAATAGAACTAGAACATGCTGTACAATACATGCCTTCTATTATATATTTTTCATTTATCATAACTAATTATTAGTTAATTATTCTTCTTTTGCTTCTTCTACTTTTTCTTCTTCAGTAGTTACTTCTTTTGTTTCATCCTTTTTATCTTTTTTCTTTATATCTTTTAAAAGATCATCAATTTCTTTTACAAAAGCAGTATCTTTAGTTTTTTCTTTTAAAGCATTAACTTTTTCTAATAATTCTTCTTTATTACCTTTAAATTTCTTTTCTAATTCTTCAAATTCTTTTAATGCTTTTTCTTTAGCTTTATTTCTAAGTTTATTTACTTTTCCCATAATTTTAACAATAACAAATAATGTTAAAGCAATAATTAAGAATGAAACAGCTGCGTTTATCAATGCGCCCCAATCAACTACTGAACACATATTATAAGTATATGTAGTTCCATGCAATGTATAGTTATTTAATAGAGTAGTTTTAGCACTTTCAATTAATTGTAAGTTAGCATCTACTTCAGCTTGAGTATAGTTTGTTAAAGCTAAATTTTCAGCTACTTCTTGAATATTATTAATATTAAATGATTGAACATATTCTCCAGCAATCTTCATACCTTTTTGAGTTTCACTTGCGGCTGGTAAAACTGTGATTAAGCCGTTCATACCACCAGGAACTTTCCATGTACATAAGCTCATTAAAATATTTGTTAGTGATGTAACTATTTTATTAAATGCGTTACCAATGATAACGCCGACAGCCATATCAAAAGCATTACCTTTAGAAATAAATTGTTTGAATTCTTGAATTAATTTTTTCATATTTTACACTTCCTTTTTATTTAGTCCATAACTATTGTACATCATTTAAACCATATTTATCTAAATAAATATATTTGCGATACAATATAATATTTTATCAGTCCGGTTATTAGTCCGGTTTATTAGTCCAGTTTAGCTTTAAATTATATAAAATCCATATAAAAACCGGTTTATTAGTCCGGTTTTTATTATTAATTATATTATTTGCATCTTTGAGTAGAATAATCTATATATTCTTTTTTAATATCAATTCCAACAGATTTCCTTTTTAATGATTTAGCCACATATGAAGTTGTTCCGGTGCCAGAAAACGGATCTAGTACTATCCCCTTTTCTGGACAAGTAAGAAGTATTGGATTTTTTACTAAATCTATAGGAAATGGAGCATAATGTAATTTTCTCCCTCTAGAATCCTCAGGAATAATTTGCCATAAATCAGATATCATACTCCCTTTTGAATTATAAAATAAAAAGTAATATCCTTTGTCTCTTAATTCTTTTGCTCTACCACTTAGTTTAATTGAATCTCCATTAGTAATTCTTTGAGAAGAACCTCTTATAACCATTCTGAAATCTGATATCTCGCCGTTTTCCATACGAGAAAGTACATTTTTAAGCGCTTTTTGTGCTTCTTGTTTTTCAAATTCACTTAACTCTGTACTCAATTCTATTTTTCTTTTATATTTTATTCCAGTAACACCAGTTGCACTAACAACAGCACCATTCTCTATTTTTACCTTACGTGGAGTATTTCTAACTTGATTCGAATCATAAAAATAATTTGTTTTATCTTTTACAAAATGAAATATAAATTCATATTGATTTCCAAGGTTATCTTTAGAGCTCGTCATAGTTCCTTTTACTTTATCCCAAATAATTGTATTTCTTAGAATCCAGTTTTGTTCATCTTGCATACGTATAGAAATTCTATGAGGAATATTTAATAATTGTTTGTCTTTATATGAATCACCTATATTAAACCAAAAACTTCCAGTAGGTTTTAATATTCTTTTTATTTCTTTAATTATTAATAAAAGATTATCTATATATTCATTATATGTTTTCTCTAATCCTATTCCATCTTTTAAATATTCTCTTTTCATATAATATGGTGGACTAGTAATAATGCAATCTATAGAATCATCATTAATTTCTTTTAAGATAGTTAATGAATCTCCATTTATAAATAGAGGATCAAATGAATTATTTTTGATATATTCTTTTATAATCATGATTACTCCTTAACCATTATTAAAATTTTATTAAAAGTGTTTTAATTTCAATTAAGTCTATAATTATTTTGTCATTCATATAATACTTTTTCAATTATTAATTTTATATCCATTAATGAATTAGAAATAAATATCACAAAATAAATAAACAACAAAAAAAGAGCGAATACGCTTTATAGAGTAAACGCTCCTAGATGGTTTATAAATATTCTATTCTTCTAATTTAATTGATATCTTTTCAATCTTTTTAAGATATTCTTCAAGCTCAGCTTTTGTATTGCCGTCTTTCTCATCATTAATTAAATCTTTAGTTTCCATGATTTCTGTATCAATAATTGATTTTAAAATTTCGATTTCTTGTTTAGTAAAGTCCATGTTATGTCTCCCTTTTGGTAAAAAAAATGCTTTGCTACTGCAAAGCTTACACGCACATCATTTGATGGTGGCTCAGGCCAGGATCGAACTGGCGACACATGGATTTTCAGTCCATTGCTCTACCAACTGAGCTACCGAGCCATCCATTAAGTGGCGGAACGTACGAGACTCGAACTCGTGACCTCCTGCGTGACAGGCAGGCATTCTAACCAACTGAACTAACGTTCCAACTATTAATATGGTGGCGGGAGAAGGATTTGAACCTTCGACCTCTGGGTTATGAGCCCAACGAGCTACCGGACTGCTCCATCCCGCGATTTAGGATAGTGGCGGAGAAAGAGGGATTCGAAC
>DCIB01000002.1 GCA_002315915.1 Caryophanales bacterium UBA1737 | reverse complement strand
CAATTTATTGGGTACCCAACACTTTCGGATATCTTTTTAATTATTTATTCAACGCTTCAGATACAGCAACAGCAACTGCAACAGTCATGCCTACCATTGGATTGTTACCAGCTCCAATTAGACCCATCATCTCAACATGAGCAGGTACTGATTAAGATCCAGCAAATTGTGCATCGCTATGTATTCTAGCTAATGTATCAGTAAATCCATATGAAGCAGGTCCTGCGCCCATATTATCTGGATGAAGAGTTCTACCTGTTCCACCACCTGATGCAACTGAGAAATATTTCTTACCTTGTTCTATACATTCTTTCTTATATGTACCAGCTACTGGATGTTGGAAACGAGTAGGATTGGTTGAGTTACCTGTAATAGATACATCAAATTCTATTTTAAAAGATTGATTTTGCTACAGTTAAAACTTTAATGGTGATTTTATTTGAGCATATATTTAAAATTCTATAGTAAAATTAAAAAATGATATAATCTGTTATAAAAAATCAAATCTCCAAAAATAAAATACCAATAAAATTTTTTAAGACAGATTTCTTTACTTTCGCCATTTGCATGTTCTTATATCAAAATCTGAATATTTGTGAGTTACTTCTAAATAAATTTCAGGAACTGTGTATGTATCTATAATTTCACCCACATTATCAAAAAATGTTACTTCATATTCATTTTGCCCACATTTTGCACTAATCGCACCCTTCGTGCCAACATCTAAGTCTTTAAAAGGACTTATTAATTTAACTAAATCAAATTTTTCCATTTGTTAATATCCTCCTTATATTTTTAAAAACTTGACTCCATTTTTAAATGGAATCAAGTTCGTTTGTATTGTATCTTATCCGATTCGATAGTTAATACCGCAAGAGCTCTCAAAGGATTTTGTACATCCGCATGATACAGCATTAGAATATTTTGATACATATTTAATTAATGGTAACATCATATCTATCTATCCTCCTTTCTGTTCTCGTATTTAGCTTGAGCCACATTACAAGCTTCCATATATTTCATTAAAGGATCATTATGCTCTGAATATGCACTACCTGGGCAAAAACTACAATATTTCTTAATTTTACAATTTTCGCATCCTTTTAACATATTCATATTATATGATCTAATTTCTTTCAACTTAGTGGAATTATTCCATATATTTTTAATAGTTTCATTGTTAATATCGCCAACTTTAATTAGTAAAGCATTACACGCATAAACCTCACCATACGGATTAATTGATAAACTATTTGAACCTGCCCAACATATCTTGTTTTCTTTTATAACTAAATCAGTGTACTCTGGATGAAATTCTGGATCTATAAATGAACTTGAAATTTTTAAAGCTGTCTTATATTTCTTTATATTATTAATTCTTAGCTTTGTTGATTCAAGATCACCATTATTTTTAGGAGTAATAGCCATGCTAATTTGTGGATAAGCGCCTATAGAAAGATCTAAATCAATAATACCTTTTAAATCGTCAAAATTATAATCTACAATACTAGACTTAATATTAACTGGTATTCCTAAATCAATACATTTTTTTGCAGCAATTAAAGTTTTGTTAAATGATCCTTCTAATTGTGTGAAATAATCATGTTTTTCAGGAATATGACTGTAAATACTAAAGGAAATGCTTTTTAATGCTAGTCTTTTTAGATGATAAAAATCTTCATCCTTCAAAAGAGTACCATTTGTAAAAATATTAATCATCAGATTTTTTGAATATGCATAATCTAATAACTCAAATGCATCTTTTCTTATAAACAAGTCTCCTCCCGTAAATGTAACTTCAGAAACATTAAAATCTGATAATTCATCTAATATTGATTTAATTTTATTTGTCGATAATTCTCTGCTTATATCTGGATTAACACAATAACAATGTCTACATTTTTCGTTACATCGATACGTAAGTTCAATCATTACTTTAGTTAAGGTAAGCGCCGGAATTATATCACTATGTTCAGTTATCGATTCTAATCCATATACTTCCTCATACGGTTTAAATTCTTCTTTAAGGATATCTTCATTATACAAATATTCTACAAAATCATTAAGACTTTTTTTATAATCATCAGTAACATTTGTTGCATAAATTGTTTCAAGATATGGTATTAAATCATCAACTTTATGATAATCTTTAAAAAAAATTAGAATATCATAACATATTTCATTCATTACATAAACCTTTTGTGAAGTTGTTTTATGTACTATAGTATTATTACCATATTTTTTAAAAAAAACATCGTATTGATTTTTAATTTTTTTCATTTTGTTCTCCTATTATGTTAATAACATTTGAATTAGTAATAAAATATAATAAAAGTTTTTTTATTATTCGTATAAATATTATTTTTATTATACGTTTTTTTTTCAAGAAAATAGAGAAGTTAATGAAATCAGTAGTTTGCACCAGACTGCAGCGGACCCCGAAACATAGACATTTAGGAATCAAAACAATACATTGTTACCATTAATTTGGACATCGTTTAGTATTAATAGAACATCATTTTAGAAATAAGCTATTATAGCAAAAAAGATATCCTTTCGGATATCTTCTATTAATTATTTATTTAATGTTTCAGATACAGCAACAGCAACTGCAACAGTCATGCCTACCATTGGATTGTTACCAGCTCCAATTAGACCCATCATTTCTACGTGTGCAGGTACTGATGAAGATCCAGCAAATTGTGCATCACTATGCATTCTACCTAATGTATCAGTAAATCCATATGAAGCAGGTCCTGCACCCATATTATCTGGATGAAGAGTTCTACCTGTTCCACCACCTGATGCAACTGAGAAATATTTCTTACCTTGTTCTATACATTCTTTCTTATATGTACCTGCTACTGGATGTTGGAAACGAGTAGGGTTTGTTGAATTACCTGTAATAGATACATCAACACCTTCATGATGCATTACTGCAACACCTTCTCTTACATCATCACAACCATAGCAACGTACCTTTGCTCTATCACCATTTGAATATGCAGTAACATTAGTTTCTGTTAATACACCAGTTTTATAATCAAATGCTGTTTCTACTAAAGTAAATCCATTAATACGAGAAATAATTCTAGCAGCATCTTTACCTAAGCCATTTAAAATTACTCTTAAAGGTTCTTTACGTACTTTATTAGCTGTTTTTGCAATACCAATTGCTCCTTCTGCTGCTGCAAATGATTCATGACCTGCAAGGAATGCAAAACATTTTGTAGATTCAGTTAAAAGCATAGCTCCTAAATTACCATGTCCTAAACCTACTTTTCTATCATCAGCAACACTTCCTGGTATACAGAATGATTGAAGTCCTACACCAATCCATTTAGCAGCATCAGCTGCATCTTTTGCGTTGTTTTTAATAGCTAATGCAGCACCAACTATATATGCCCAACATGCATTTTCAAAACAAATAGTTTGAATACCTTTAACAATATTATATGCATCAACTCCTGCATTATCACAGATAGCTTTTGCTTCATCTAAATCTTTAATGCCATTATCATTTAAGCATTTATTGATTTGATCGATTCTTCTTTCATAACCTTCAAATAAAGCCATTTTAGATATCCTCCTATTCAGTACGTGGATCAATATATTTTACAGCTTCTGCAAAACGTCCATATGATCCAGTTGCTTTCTTTAATGCTTCATTAGCATCAAGTCCTTTCTTTAGGAAATCTGTAAATTTACCTAAAGATAAGTATTCATAACCAATAATTTCACTATTTTCATCTAATGCAAGTCTAGTAATATATCCTTCAGCAAGTTCTAAGTATCTAGGACCTTTTTCTAAAGTAGCATAAGTTGTACCAACTTGGCTTCTTAATCCTTTACCTAAATCTTCTAAACCAGCACCAATTAATAGCCCACCTTCAGAATAAGCAGATTGTGTTCTACCATAAATAATTTGTAAGAATAATTCTCTCATAGCTGTGTTAATTGCATCGCATACTAAGTCAGTATTAACTGCTTCTAATACAGTTCTTCCAACTAATGCTTCTGATGCCATAGCAGCAGAGTGTGTCATACCAGAGCATCCAATAGTTTCTACTAATGCTTCTTGAATGATACCATTCTTTACATTTAAACTTAATTTACATGCACCTTGTTGAGGAGCACACCATCCGATACCATGTGTAAAACCACTAATATCTTCTACTTTTTTGGAATATGTCCATTGTCCTTCTTGAGGAATTGGAGCACATCCGTGATGAGCACCAACTTTAACAGGACACATTTCTTTAACTTGATTTGTGTAATTCATGTTATTCATAAATATACCCTTTCCTTATATTAATTATTTTTATAACCTTTAATCATTGAAGAACCAGTCATTTCTACTGGTTTATCTAAATGAAGAAGTTCTAACATAGTAGGTGCAATATCACCTAAATTACCTGTATCTTTTAATACTACATCTTTATTAGTTATTAAGAAAGGAACAGGATTAGTAGTATGTGCACTAAAAGGAACTTTATTTTCGTCCCACATCATATCAGCATTACCATGATCAGCAGTAAGAAGCATAACTCCGCCAACTGAATCTACAGCATCTTTAATTTTACCTACACATTCATCTACTGCTTCAACAGCTTTTACAGCTGCATCATAGATAGTTGTATGACCAACCATATCACAGTTAGCAAAATTCAATATTATAGTATCAAATTCTTCAGACTTTATAGCAGCACAAGCTTTTTCACATACCTCATAAGCCGACATTTCAGGTTTTAAATCGTATGTTGCAACTTTTGGAGAAGGAACTAATATACGTGTAGCACCATTTAATTCTTTATCTACTCCTCCATCAAAGAAGAAAGTAACATGTGCATATTTTTCTGTTTCAGCTATTCTTAATTGTTTTAAGCCTAGACTTGAAATATAATCTCCATATATATTATTTAATTCTTGTAAGTTAAATGCTACATCACCTTTAACTTTATCAGAATATAACATCATTTGAACATAATCTAAATCATTAAATACTTTATAATTCTTTAAATCACCTTTATCTGACTTAGCTTCTTTGGGATTAGTTAATGCAATACTAATTTGAATTGCTCTATCAGGTCTAAAATTTGCAAATATAACAGAATCATGATCTTTAATATTAGAATCTTTTGTAACTATATATGGTTTAACAAATTCATCTGTTATACCGTCATTATATGATTCATCAATACCTTCTAATAAACCTTTGTAAGGAGCATCACCATATACTAACGCATCATAAGCAAGTTGAGTTCTATCATAATTTTTATCTCTATCCATTGCATAATATCTACCAGATACTACACCAATTTCAACACCATCTAATCTAGCTTCATCAAGCTCTTTTAAATATTCTTTTGCAGAAGTAGGTGGTACATCTCTTCCATCTAAGAATGCATGAACATATACTTTTTTTACACCTAATCTAACTGCTTCATTCATCATATATATTATATGATCAATATGAGAATGAACTCCACCAGGACTCATTAATCCCATAATATGTAAACTAGAATTATTTTTAATAGCATGATCAATAGCCTTTTTCATAGCAGGTAAGTTAAATAATGTTTTTTCTCTAACAGCAATATTAACTCTAGTAAGTGATTGAAATACAACACGACCAGCTCCAATATTCATATGACCTACTTCAGAATTACCCATTTGACCAGCAGGAAGACCAACATCTTCACCCGATGCTTCAATTAAAGTCCAAGGATATTCATTAAATAGTTTATCTAAATTAGGTTTATTTGCAGCTGCAATAGCATTCCCATCTGTATCTTTACGATATCCAAACCCATCCATAATTACTAACATGACTAAATTCTTTTTGCTCATAAGTCACCTCTTAATACCTAAAATATTATATCAAATTATACCTTTATTTACAAGAATGTAGAATTAATTATATAGGTATATAAAAATTAAAAGATTATCAATGATAATTGATAATCTTTTAATTAATATTCAAAAATTTTCTTAAAGGTATTACTACTAGTGGAACTATTAAAATATATATGATACTAGATATTATACCAAGTAATACTCGATATAAAAAAGTAGTAAGTATTAATAATTCACTATCATAATGATATACTAAACAATCTATCCATTGAACTAAAGTATTTAAAATAGTTACTATAATTGAAGATATTATTATTACTAAAATATATTTTAATTTATATTTCTTAAAATCAATATTATATATAAATAATGAAATTATTAAAGCTCTTGCACATCCTGGTAATATCCAAAGTAACATTGTAGGTCCAAATGTATAATTCATCATTTTAGTAACTACTATTTGAGAGACAATTCCTCCAATAAAGGATACTATTAAACTATCTAATGATCCATATAATATTGCAATAACAATTATAACTATTGCAGATAGAGATATTTTAAAATTACCTATTTTTGGTGAATATATTTCTGCAACCGCAAATAATGCACTAAATAATGATAATAAAACAATTCTTTTTAAATTATATTTTTTCATTATTATAACTCCCATAATGAACTTGATTCATTTAAGAATTTACAAGTATTAATAAATATACCACTATTAAAGAAACCTTTATTACAAGATAATGGTGATGGATGAGATGTAGTTAATACAAGTTGATTTGGATTATTAAGATATTCTTTTAATTTTATTGCTTCATTACCAAGTAGAATATATACAATTTTTTTATCTAAACTATTTAATAGTTTAATTACATTTAAAGTATATTCTTCCCATCCAATATTTTTATGTGATAAAGATTTATCTTTTTCAACAGTTAATATTCTATTAAGTAATAATATCCCATTCTTTGCCCATTTATCTAAAGAACCATTATTAGGTATTTTTATACCTAATTCATTATTTAATTCTTTAAAAATATTGTTTAAGCTTCTTGGTATTATACAATCTTTATTAACTGAGAATGCAAGTCCTGTTGCATATCCTAAAGTTTGATATGGATCTTGACCAATAATTACTACCTTAACTTTTTCTAATGGTGTATATACGAAAGCTTTAAAAATATTACTATATTCAGGAAATATAGTCTTATTTTTATATTCATTATCTATAAAGGACATTAAATCTATATAATATTTTTTATTCTTTTCTAAATTATTAAATTCTTCCCAAGTCATTAATTATCCTTTATAATCATTGGTAAAGCTTTTTCAAAATGAACAGAATACCAATGATCATTATCATCTAATGTATTTATTATAGATTCTAAAGTGAAATCAACTGCAAGTTTTGTTGATTCAAATAATGTTTTACCATTAATTAAATCACCAAATAATACCGATGCAAATATATCTCCTGTACCATGAAATTGTTTATTTATTTTTTTATTTGCTATATAATTAAAGCTCTTATCATAAGAATTATAAATTAAGGCTCCTAGTTCATCTTCTTTTTTAGATATACCTGTAAGTATTACATATTTAGGTCCCATATTAGATAGTTTTATCATCATATTACATAATTCATCATATGAATAATTATCTTTATATTCTATGTCAGTAAGAAGTGCTGCTTCTGTAATATTTGGAATAATATGAGTAGATTTAGAAACTAAGCGTTTCATTGATTCTACATAACTATTATCAAAAGCAGGATATAGTTTACCAAAATCTGCCATGGCAGGATCACATAAAACTATATCATTATCATGTTTATATTTATCAACTAAAGAACATGCAATATCAACAAGCGAATTACTTCCTAAATATCCTGTATATATACCATCAAAACTGAATCCTTCTATATTCCAATGATTAATTATTTTGTTTAATTCATTTGTTAAATCTAAACAAGTAAATCCTTTAAATCCAGCAGTATGGTTAGATAATAATGATGTTGGCAAACATACAGTTTCAATACCAAATGTAGATATAATAGGAAGTGCTACAGTTAATGAACACTGTCCATAACAAGAAAAATCTTGAATTGTTAAAATCTTTTTCATATTAATACTTCTTTTCTTTTACTATTATAAATATTATATATCTTATATATATAAAATTCCATAAAGAAAATTAAAGATGTAAGAACCTTACATCTTTAATATTACATTTCTTCTATATGGTATACATATTCTAATGATGATAGTGCTTCAATTATTTCAGAATGAGTTTTATATTGTTTTAATTCATCAGATATTATAGATAAAGATACACTATATACACTTAAACCAGAGCCAATATAAGCTGGATTTGATTCCATTTCATCAATTGATAAACCTAATTTTCTTGCGGTTGTAACAAATTCTTTTAAAAATGATGCATTTTTTAACTCTAAATGTATTTCAAAATGATTGGATCTATTCTTTAAGTACATTTCCATACCAGATAAGAATCCAGCAATAATCATTGTAGTAGCAAATATTATTATACCTAAAGTATAAAGTCCTCCACCAAACGCAAGACCCATAAATGCAGTAGTCCAAAGTTCTACTGATGTTGTTAATCCTTTAATTTGACTACGAGATGTAAATAGTGTTGTATTACTAGAAATTATAGCTGTACCAATAATTGTTGCAGCACTTAAGAAGAATGTTCCTAAATATTGATCAATTATCATTGCCGCTGAAGAACTAGTTGCAACAAGTAAGAATGTTCTAAGACCTGCAGAATGTCTTTTTTGACTTCTTTCTAATCCAAGAATAGAACCAAGAATTAGTATTATAAATATTCTAAATAATATACTTAAAGCACTTAATTCACTACTCCAAGAACCAAGTAGATTTGCTATAGGATCAGTTACTGTAAATAACATATTTTATCCTCCATTTAATATATATATTTTACATAACTTATAGTGTTTAGTCAAGCATTTGCGAACTATTAAAAATAATGATAAAATATTTTAAGAAAGAAGATTTTTTATATGATATTAGTAACAGGCGGACTAGGATATATTGGTTCTCATACAGTAATAGAACTAATAAATAATAATTATGAAGTAGTTATTGTTGATAATCTATCTAATTCAAAATTAGAAGTTTTAAATAGATTAAATCAAATTACTAATAAAGAAATACCTTTTATAAAATTAGATGTATGTAATGAAGAAGCATTAGACAAGGTATTTAATGAATATAATATAGATTCAGTAATCCATTTTGCCGGATTAAAAGCAGTAGGTGAATCTTGTATAATACCACTAAAGTATTATGAAAATAATATTAAATCAACTATTTCATTATTAAATATAATGAATAAACATAGTGTTAAAAATATATTATTTTCTTCATCCGCAACAGTTTACGGAAAACAAAGTATTCAACCTATTAAAGAAGATGCTTCATTAAATGAACCATCTAATCCATATGGTAAAACAAAATTATTTATCGAACATATATTAAAAGACTTATATATATCTGATAAAACATGGAATATAGGTATATTAAGATACTTTAACCCAGTTGGAGCTCATAAATCAGGATTAATTGGAGAAGATCCAAATGGAATACCAAATAACTTGTGTCCATATATTACACAAGTTGCAATAGGAAAATTAGATCATCTTAATATTTATGGTAATAACTATAACACAAAAGATGGTACTGGAGTAAGAGATTATATCCATGTATGTGATCTTGCAATAGGTCATGTATTAGCATTAAAGAAAATTTCTACTAATTCCGGGTTAGTTATATATAATTTAGGAACTGGATTAGGATATAGTGTATTAGATGTATTACATGCATTTGAAAAAGCAGTAGGTAAACCTATTCCTTATATATATAAAGAAAGAAGACCAGGAGATTTAGATATGTGTTATTCAGATCCAACAAAAGCATATCTAGAATTAGGATTTAAGGCACAATATACTATAGATGATATGGCATCATCTTCTTGGAATTTTCAAAAGAATAATCCAAATGGAATAAATTAAAAAATGATTGTACTTATTACAAGTACAATCATTTTTTTAATATCTATTAATTGATTGATTTGAAAATTCTGTTTTAGAATCCAAGAAAGCATATAATAATACAGGATCTAAATACATTTCTTTACATATTACTTTATAGAAACCTTTTCCTGCAATATTTAAACCATTTCCACCCATAACTTCTTTATAAGATGCAACTTCAATTCTACCTATTTGTTTACCTTCTTTAAAGATGTTATATGCATAACGCAATCCGTGGAATTCAATTTCATGTGTAAATCCATTATCTTTAACATAATCCCAAATATTTACACCATCAAATTTAAAATATGACTTAATATTGGTACTGAAATTATTTACTCCAACTGATGAAGTAACAGTTTTACCAACTTCATGATATGTTTTTGTATTAGTTACATGATTAATAAAATCATATTCTTCAGCTTTTAAAAATGATACATATCTTTTATTCATTTCATATACTAATTGTTTATCTTTAGTAACACAACAATGACTTTGATTTAATTTACCATAAAAATGGAAATAATATTCATGCATTTCATCATCATTGGTATCTTTATCTAGTCCTTCTTTTAAATAATTAGGATTAATTGTATGATCAGCATTTTTAAATTTAATTGAGCCTATTATACTAGATAATAAAAGCCATAAGATAATTACTCCAAATATACCCCATACTGCATAAAATAGTATTGGATGATCTGAATTACTACTATTATTAGTTAGAAAAAATAATATACTCATAATTTTACCTCTTTTGTATTATTTAACTATTCTTTTTTTAAAGTTTTTATCTGATTCACAAAGTATTTGTATACCTTCTATAAAAGATAAAATAAACGGTATATATGACCAAGAAAAAAATAAGTATAGTATTCCTTTTTTAGTGTCGCCTAAATAAAATTTATGAATACCAAAGCCACCTAATAATATAGCTAGAAGTCCTGCTACCATCTTAGATTTTTCTTGCTCTTCTTCCTCTTCTTTATTTACTTTATTTTTAGTTTCATTTTTATCATATGTTGTATCTTTGTCATTCTTATAAAAGATATCTTCTTCTTTCGGAGTAAGATCATCTATTTCATCTTCATAATAAGCTTTCTTTTCACCTATTTTTTTGCCACACTTACTACAAAATATAACATTATCATCTAATTTTGTACCACAGTATTTACAATACATTATTATTCTCCTTTATATATTTAGATTATATAATATATTTATTATATATACAATATATTAAAATCATTTCTATTTAATGTTATTGTTTTGATATTTATCTATATATTTAATAAAATATAGATATAAAGGTGAAAAAATGAAGAAATTATTAATAATATTTTTATTATTATCATTAGTTTTACTTAATAGTTGTACAAATCAAGAAGATGCACCAAATAATAACCCTGCTCAAGAAGAAACAGAAGTTAAACAATATGTATATGATTGGAATAGGGTATCATATTATGAATCAGCTGATGGATTAACAGGTTCTGCATTATATTTAGAATTACAAAATATAATGACAAGAACTCATAAAGTAAAATTAACATATGGTGAAATTAGATATTTATTCAAATATTCTGATGCAGATCCAAATAAAAATAATTATATATTAACATTTTATACAAGACAATCAATAAATGGAACATGGGAAAATGGAAATACCTGGAACAGGGAACATGTATGGCCAAAAAATCAATCATGGAGTATATACGGTGAAAAACTATATAAATCTGTTGATAATAGCGATGCTAATGCAGGTAGTGATTTACATCATATAAGACCTGAATTATCTTCATATAATAGTAGCAGGCAGGATAAAGCATTTGGAGAAAGTTCTAAATTCTTTAATCCACCAAATGAAGTTAAAGGTGATATAGCAAGAATCATGTTCTATCTAGCTGTTAGATATGATATGGACTTAGATAGAGTAACTGTATGTGAAAGTATAGAAATGCTACTTAGATGGAACGAAGAAGATCCAGTAGATGAATTAGAAATAGCTAGAAATAAATATGTTAAAAGTAGACAAGGTAATTATAATGCATTTATAGATAATCCTTGGTTAGCAGATTTAATATTTACTGATTATGAAACAGTAATATCCGAAGTAAAACAAGCTAAAAGCTAAAAGCAAGTATCAATTTGATACTTGCTTTTTTTTAGTTAGTTTCTAAGTTTTTATACATATAATCATACCATGGAAGGTTCTTATATGTATTAACATGTAATCTATGCATTTCTTCTATCAATAGCATTGCATGATAACCTGATCTTCTTTCTTGCGGGAATATATCGAAATATTCTCCATTTTTATATACAAAATAATATGAAAAATCAGTAGATCCTAATATTGTGTGAATTTCTGTATAATCTAAATCAATTTTAAATGGTTCATTATGTCTTGTACCAGTATAGTGAACTCCATCATGATCTATTCTAAATATTCCTTCACCACATACTTCGCTTGTTCCACCGCCTTTAATAATATGATCATTGGATAGTTCTCCAAGCAAAACATGTTCTTCATAAAAATAATTTTTGTCATTTCTTATTTCTTTTATTATTTCTAAACGTTCAAAATCACTCCACTTAGATGGTGTATCTGGAATAATAGAATCTTTATATGGATGAAAATCATAATAATCATCCATTGTTGCTCCATTACCACATGATGAGCATTCTATTTTGTTTCCACTTGATATCATAGAAAATATTTTTCCACATTTAGGACATCTATATAATAAGTCTTGTAGATCTTTACAAATAGTACCATTAGTTTTCCATAATAAATGTTTTTCTTTTTGCCATTCATAATCATCTAAATGGAATAAATTATTTAAATCAGATTCTATTTCTTCACCAGTTTTTGATTCTAAATCTTTTGGATCATAAATCTTTTTAATAGTACACATACATTTTGAATATCTAATATCTGTACATGTTTTTGTAGCTGTTAAATATTGTCCACGTAGTTCAGCGTAATATACAGGTACATTTAATATTTTAAGTAAATGGCCACTTCCTGGTTCTACTGGATGGTTTTTACCATCAACAGAAGTAAATCCTTCAGGAGCTATAACTGCTGTGCCACCACTTTTAATTAATCTAATTAATTTCTTCATAGCTCCACGATCAGCAACTGAATTTCTTTTTGGAATACATCTAAATAATTTTAAAAATGTACTTTGTCCACTTCTAAAAAATTCATTATATGCAACCATAAATGTAAATTTTTTAGGAAATAATGCTCCTTGAATAAAAAAATGATCAAATCTGGATAAGTGATTCTGTAATATAACAGCAGGCCCTTTTTCTTTTTTAGGATCATCTATTATATTATATTCACATTTCATTTTCGAACATGTAAATAGATATATCAAATAATATATACATCTTACAAAAAAATTAGGCATCCCAACTTTACGTTCGCTTAATTCTTTTTGAATATTTTTTTCTTTTTTCATTAAAAAATCTCCTTGTTTTTGGAGATTTTACTAAAAAAAAAAAAAAAACAAGAGATTTGATAAGATCGGTTAAAATTAAACGTTTTGATTAACAAATTATTAAAAAAAGCTGATATTTCTATCAGCAGATTATTTAAAATTATGGGGCGAATATAGGGAGTCGAACCCTAGCATAACGGAGCCACAATCCGCCGTGTTAACCACTTCACCATATTCGCCATGGCAGGGGCAATAGGAATCGAACCCATATTAACGGTTTTGGAGACCGGTGTACTACCGTTGTACGATGCCCCTAAGTTTTATTTATTGCTTTTATATTTTAACAAACATATATATAATTTTCAAGATAAATACAAAATATAAAGGTGTCTATCTTTTATAAAGATAGACACTTTAAATTATCTTTGACCTTTATCGTAAGGAATTCCTTCAGCTTTTGGACATCCAGATTTATTTCTTGAAATTATTAAAACAATAATTACAATAACATATGGAATTATATTATAGACATAAATAGGAATATTTAATTCTGCTAAGAATGAAACAGAACCAGATATAGGACCAATACAACTTAATAATCCAAATAGTAATGATCCAAAGAATATTCCAATAGGATTCCAGTTTCCAAAAATCATAATTGCTAATGCTAAAAATCCCATACCACCAACACTACTTTCAGCAGTACCAGCAGCAACTGTTGCAATATAAGCATATCCACCAAATCCAGCTAAGAAGCCTGATATTGTTGTTCCTAAATATCTCATTTTAGCAACATTAATACCTACAGAATCTGCAGCTTGTGGATGTTCACCACATGCTCTCATATGAGTTCCAACTTTAGATTTATATAACCAAAGTGATAATAGTATAAATAATACTATTCCTATGTATGAAGAAATATAAACTTTATCAAAGAAAAGGCTTAATAATGGTGATAGTGGTTGTGATGAAACAATACCATATTTAGGCATTGGATTCATTACTAATTTTTCTTGATTAGCTATTACCAAACATAAAGTTAAGAGAATGCCTGGAGCAAGCATATTTAAAGCTGTACCTGCAATTGTTTGATCTGCTTTTAATTTAATTGAGGCGAAACTTAACAATAAACTAAATAATGCTCCAGCTATTCCTGAAATAAGTAAGGCGATAATAAACATTAACTGTTGATTATCAGCAAATGTTCCATTCTTTTGAAAAGCAGATACAAATAAAGCTCCAATAAATGATCCGAAAATCATTTCACCTTCTAGAGCAAGATTTATAATACCACTTCTTTCAGAAAAACATCCACCTAAAGCAACTATCATAAGAGGAACCGCATAAACAAAGGTACTTTGTAATACAAGTATTAAATTATCCATTATTTATTATCCTCCTTTTTATCTATTATCTTATCTGAGATCTTATTAATTCCTTCTAAGATGATTCTACTAAAACCAGCTAGATATATAATAACAGCAACAACAATATCAGCAACATATCTATTTAAATTTACTTTAGTTAAGAATTCACCACCAGTATTTATATATCTAATAAAGAATGAAGATAAAATTATTCCTAAAGGACTACAGTTAGCTAAGAATGCTGATGCAATACCATTAAATCCATAAGCAGGTAAAGCAGCGTATTGAGATAAATATTTATATTCAATTCCTGGATTTAAGAAATAGAAACAAGCACCAATTCCTGCTAATGCTCCTGCAATAGCCATTGATAAAATAATATTTCTTTTATCATTTAAGCCAGCATATTTAGATGCGTTTTTATTACTACCGCAAGATTTCAATTGGAAACCAAATGTTGTTTTTTCTAAGATGACAAAAATGATTACCGCAATTATTATTGCAAATATAATTCCTCCGTCGGCTAGAGAATTTTGAAATATTTTATCTAATCCAAGTTTAGGAGTATAGTTATTAGCTACCTTAATCAAGAAACCAGCTTTAGTATTCTCTGTACTCCAAATAGCGGGAGTAGCTGAAAATAACCAAGAAGCTATGTTAGCTGCAATCCAGTTAGTCATAATACATACTATTACTTCATTAATATTAAAGAATGCCTTTAGCATACCTGGAATGGTTCCCCATAAAGCACCAGCAACTGCACCAGCTAATACAGCTAATATCCAAACAAATACGCCTGATACTCTATTATCAGTTTGTAAGAATAGTGCAACAAGTAAACAAGCTACTGTACCCATAATGTATTGTCCTGGTGCACCAATATTAAATAATCCTGTTTTATATGCTAAAGCAACAGATAAACCTGTCATTATTAATGGAGTAGTATAAAATATAGTATTACCTAAGTTCATTAACATATTCGCAGTGGTTTTTGATGCAAAAGGACCTGATAACATAATACCAATACCTTTAAATGAATCAGCAACAGTATTTGTTTCACTAAATAATGTAATGATTATCATTACAACAAATCCAACAACTACACCAATAAATATACTAACAATTGAAGACAATAATGATTTAAACCATTGTTTTTTTAATAAAGATGCTTTCATTACATTGACCTCCAATCACTACGTTTTGCGCCTGACATATATAATCCTAATTCTTGAACATTTGTTTTCTTAGGATCAAGTTCAGCAACTATTTCACCTTCATACATTACATATATTCTATCAGATAAATTCATTACTTCATCAAGTTCAAGTGAAACAAGTAAGACAGCATCGCCTTCATCACGTTTTTTAACTATTTTGCTATGAATTCCTTCTATAGCACCAACATCTAATCCACGAGTAGGCTGAACTGCAATAAGTAAATCATGTTTTCTATCCATTTCACGAGCAACTATAGCTTTTTGTTGGTTTCCACCTGACATACTTCTAGCCATAGTTAAAGGACCTTGTCCACTTCTTATATCATAATCATCTATTAATTTATTGCAATATTCTCTTACTGCATCAAATTTAATAAATCCATGTTTATGAAATTCATCTTCCATAAATCTTTGTAATACCATGTTTTGTTCTAACGTAAAATCTAAAACAAGTCCATGTTTATGTCTATCTTCAGGTATATGTGAAATACCATGAGTATTTTTATAATGAATACTTTCATTAGAAACATCTTCACCATTTAAATGAATATGTCCAGAAGATTGTTTTTCAAGTCCAGTTAAAGCATGGATAAATTCAGTTTGCCCATTACCATCAATACCCGCAATACAAACAATTTCACCTTTTTTTACATAAATAGATACATTGTTTACTGCATTTTTATTATGATGTTTACCTTTCACTGATAAATCTTTAATTTCTAATACAACATCTGTAGGTTTTGATGGATCTTTATCAACTGTAAATTTAACATCTCTACCAACCATCATTGAAGATAATTCTTCTTTAGATGTAGTTTTAGTTTCAACAGTACCAATATATTTACCTTTTCTTAAAATTGTACATCTATCAGCTACAGATTTAATTTCATTTAATTTATGAGAAATAAATAAAATAGATTTACCTTCTGCTTTAAGATTTCTCATAACATTCATTAACTCATCAATTTCTTGAGGAGTAAGAACTGCTGTTGGTTCATCAAAAATAAGTATTTCATTATCTCTAAATAACATCTTAAGAATTTCAGTTCTTTGTTGCATACCAACAGTAATATCTGATACTAATGCATCTAAATCAACATTTAATCCATATTTTTTAGATAACTCTTCAACTTTTTTTCTAGATTCAGTTTTATTTACCATTCCTAGTTTTGTATCTTCAACACCAAGAATAATATTATCTAATACAGTAAAACACTCTACTAATTTAAAGTGCTGATGTACCATTCCTATTCCAAGTTTTGTCGCTACATTTGGATCTGAAATTTTAACTTCTTCTCCATCTCTAAAAATTTGTCCTTCTTCAGGTTGATATAATCCAAATAATACACTCATTAAAGTAGATTTACCGGCACCATTTTCACCTAAAAGAGCATGTATTTCTCCTTTTTTTAGAGCTAAATTTATATGATCGTTTGCAATAATACCAGGGAAGACTTTAGTTATATTTCGCATTTCAATTACATAATCATTCATATATAATCTCCTTATAGTTAAAACACCCCATGTATATGGGGTGAAATATTAATATATTTTTTATTTATCTATTCCCAAGTAATGTCAACTTTAGTGTCATCTAATGCATCCCAGAATGCAACATTATCAACACCACCTGAAGGAATAGTATCATCAATTGTAATAGTTCCATCAACTACTTTATTAAATAATTCAGTGTAATTTTCAACAGTAAAGTTTGTAAATCTCCATGATCCAGTAGCAGTTGGTAAACCAGTAGAATTTTCTTTTGCTCCAAGAACAGAACATGTATTTTTTAGTTCAGCATCCCATTTTCCGTCATTCCATTTTTCTAAAATAGTTTTAACAGAAACGCTTAATCCTTTAACAGCTGAAGTAATAACATTTGTACCTTCTCCTGATTGGTCAACGTCAACACCAATAATTTTTTTGTTATCATTTAAAGCAGCAGCATTCTTAACACTTTGTAGCATTGATCCACCACAAGAGAATACAACTTCAGTACCATTTACATACCAACCATTTATTTGTTGAGCTAAATTAGATGATGCACTAAATGATGATCCATATTTGAAACTGATTTTAACAGTTACAGCGCCATCAGCTAAAGTTGCAGCAGCAGCTTTAATACCTTGAACATATCCATATGCAAAACGGTTACAAGCAGCATTAGTACCACCACCACCGAATGTTCCACCAAGTTTAGTATATCCATCTTTAACTGCAGCATAACCAGCAAAATATCCTGATTCTTGTTCTTTATAAGAAATAGCAGTTACATTATCTAATCCAATTGCCCATCCATCAACGAAAACAAATTTAACGTCTGGATTAGCTGTAGCAACTGTTTCAATTGCAGCAGCTTGTAAGAATCCTGGTGTAACAATAACTTTTGCACCATTTTCAATAGCTAAATTCATAGCAGCAACACGGTCTGCATCAGTTGCATCAGAACCATTAGCTGGTTGATAATATTTATAAGTTTTTCCAGTTGCTTCAGCGAATGCTACAGCACCTTCATAAGTACCTTGGTTAAATCCACCATCATTTAACTGACCTACATCAGTTACAACAGCAATTTCAGCTTCTTCGCCACATGAGCATGAAGCAAAACCGAAAACAGCTACTAATGCTATTAAAGCAAGTAAAAATTTTTTCATAAAATTACTTAATTCCTCCCTGTTTTATGAAACGACAATTAATTATCTTGTCATATATATTTTATCAATTATTAAATATCTATGCAAATATCATACTAATTTATATTTAATTTTGTGTAAATTAATTTTATTTATTAATTATTTTTAATGTATTATTACCCACTAAAAATAGGAAAACTATTGTTAAATAGTTTTCCTAATATTTTTATAATAAGTTAATAAATCTCTTAAACAATGAGATATACCAGATTTAGATAAAGTTTTTCCAAATATATTATCAGAATATATACTTAATTCTTCATAAGAAGAATCAGGATATTGTTCTCTTAATAAAATTATACTTTGAAGTCTTACTGGTACTTGATTAAAATCTATATTATCTCTTATATATTTTATAGCTTCTAATTGTGCATCAGATGTTGATGCACATTTAGTTTCATTATATATATCACAGTTAGTCATTCTATTAGCCATGTTAGATACATCTCTAACAATTCGTTGATCTTCAAAATAAAACACTCCAGAATCAGCACCAATATATGCTAAAGCATTAGATATATCTTCACTTCTTTTAATATATACTACATAATTATTTCTTCTATTAATAATTTGTGTGTGAATATCTTTATTTCTAAATAATAAATTAATAAAATCTGCTATATCAGAATCAAATGAAGATATTTCAAAGTGATATGAGTTTTTTCTAGGATCATTAATAGAACCTTTTGCAATAAAACATCCTCTTAAAAAAGCACTCTTACAACAAGATTTTTTTAATAAATCATACGATAATTTTAATTCATCTGTAGGCATTAAATAAAAAGCTTTAATAATACTAGAAGCATTAGATATAATTGCTCTATAGAATCTTCTTTTTGATAAAGATTCTTCATCATAATATGATATTTCTGCTTCTACATTATACCATTCTTTTAATAATGGTAATATTTGTGTTAAAGCATTACTAATAGTTGTTTTAATTAATAATTTAACTTCTTTATTAGATATTATAATTTCACTAGATAATTTTAAAAATCCTAATACTAATGCTTTTTTACAACAATTATCTAAATCAGAAATATCTAATAATTCTTTTTTAACTTCACTTGCAAATGACATATATTATAATTTTCTAATAATACCAACAGCTGCAATTACACCATCTGCAACAGCAGTAATAACTTGACGAGTAGTTTTATGTATACAATCTCCTGCAGCATATAAACGTGGAACATTAGTTTCTCTACCTTCATCAACATAAATATAACCTTTTTCATCAAGTACACCATATTTTTCAAGCATTGAACTTGTTGGATCAAATCCAATATAAATAAATGCTCCATGTGTTTGTATTACTTCTTTAAAACCTGTTATTTTATCTTTTATTAATACACCCTCTAAATACTTATCTCCAATAAATTCTTCTATTTGTTTATTATTTAATAGAGTTATATTTCTAGTATGTGATGCTTTTTCTACAAGTCTAGTTGGGGCTTTATAAGTTTCAGATCTAGAAATTAATGTAACACCTTTACATATTTTAGATAAATATAAAGCTTCTTCAAATCCACTAGTTCCCCCACCAATTACTACTACATCTTCATTTTCATATAATGATCCATCACATATAGCACAATAAGATAAACCTTTAGATTTAAAACGTTCTTCACCTTTTACGCCCAAACTTCTAACCTTTGATCCAGCAGCAAATATTACAAATTTAGCATACATTGAGTCTTTTGATGTAATTACATTAAAAGATCCATCTTCTAATCTAATAATATCTAATACTTCTGCTTTTAAACGAGTAACATTTTCATCAATCATTTGTTGATACATAATTTGAGCTAAATCAACACCAGTAGAAGCTTTAAAACCAGGATAATTTTCAACAGCAGATGTCCATACAAGTTTGCCACCAGGCATACCTTTTTCTATTAAACAGACATTTGCATTAGATCTTTTTAAAAATAATGCAGCGCTCATCCCAGCAGGACCAGAACCAATTACGATTACATCAAATAATTCTTGCATATTTTTCTCCAATTAATACAATATCTTTTGGATCAGATATAATTTCATCAGCACCAAATTTAATAAAATCACTTTGTTTTGTCTGACACCAACATACACCACAAGTATATATACCTGCATTTTTTCCAGCATCTATATCATTTTTGGTATCACCAAAAATGATAGATGATTTTACATTATATTTATTTAATATAAAATTAATACCTTCTGGATCTGGTTTAGCATTCTTTACACATTCTGCTCCTACACAATCATCAACTAAATCATTTAAACCACATATATGTAATCCCCGGTATACTTCTTTAGATATTTTATTAGATATAATTACTATCTTATAACCTAAATCTTTTAATTTTATAAACGATTCTTTAATGTTTGGATAAGCTTTAATATACTTTTCTGTATATTTTTCTGCATACATAGCATATACATTTATATATTCATCTACACTATGACCATATTTTTCATACTTTTTAAATGTATCATTTATATATGGTCCAAAAAAAGAATGTGCTTCATCTAAAGATATAGGATAATCTGGTAATAAAGTATGAAAAGTATCTAATACAATATGTTCTATTAATTCATAAGTATCAAGAACTGTACCATCACAATCAAATATTAATACTTTATTTTCCATTTTTCTTACTCTTTTTTAATAATAATTTTTTAGAAATATATTTTAATATGAATTTATATCCTATATATGAAAATATAAATGATATATATATCATTAATGTATTATCAAATCCAAATACTATTAATTTTTTAGTAACTAAAATAACAATTACAAAGAATAAAAAATTTACAATAAATTCAAAGGATCCTAAAGATAATATATATAACATCATATATTTTTTCTTTAAAAAATAATGAATTATAAAACAAGGGATAAAACTTATTATAAATATTAATAATTCATTTAATAACGATATTTCATATGAATTAAATAAAGTTGAAAAAGTAAAAGATAATATGACAAATATTACTAATTCTACTATTAATTCAATAAAGAAATCATTAGATATAGGTGATGGAAATTCTATTTTTAATGCTTTAACATTTTTATTTTTAGTTAAGTTTTCTATAAAGTCTTCATCAGATTCTTCAAATATATCTATTTTGATTTTATCATTAATATTATTCTTATTATTTGGAGTATTATTTTCTTCTTCTTTTTCTAAATCTTTATCATCTAAATTATTATTCATACTATTCTCCATATATATAATTATTATAACAATTATATATGTATTATTCATAAAGAGTGCTTATAATGGCATATGAGTGTTTTATAGAGAATTTATTAGTAAATGAAACTAAAAAATCATATATTTTTGGTATAATATAAAGATACGAAAGGAATATAAAATTATGAGTAATGATAACATTATAATAAAAGGCGCAAGAGAAAATAATTTAAAAAATATAGATTGTATTATTCCTAAAAATAAATTAGTAGTAATGACAGGAGTGTCAGGATCAGGTAAATCTAGTCTAGCTTTTGATACTATTTATGCAGAAGGACAACGTCGATATGTTGAAAGTTTATCTGCCTACGCAAGAATGTTTTTAGATAATGTAGATAAACCAGATGTTGATGTAATTGAAGGATTATCTCCTTCAATTTCTATAGATCAAAAAACAACATCAAAAAACCCTCGTTCAACAGTTGGTACTGTTACTGAAATATATGATTATCTAAGACTTTTATATGCTAGAATTGGTAAACCTACTTGTCCTATTCATAATATTGAAATATCTAGCCAAACATATGAAGAAATGTGTGATAAGATAACTTCTTATCCACTTGATTCTACTATTATTATATTATCTCCAATTGCTGAAGAGAAAAAAGGTACTTTTGAAAAAACTTTAGAAATATTAAGAAAAGATGGATATTCAAAAGTATATATAGATGATGAATTATATGAATTAGATGAAGAAATATCTTTAGATAAAAATAAAAAACATAATATATTAGTTGTGATTGATAGATTAAAATTAAAAGAAGATTCAAGATCTAGAATATATGAATCAGTAGAAGCAGGTTGTAATTTATCTAATGGTAAGATATTTGTAGATATTAATAACGAACGATTATTATTTTCAGAACAATATAGTTGTCCTTATTGTGATTTTACTATTCCTAAATTAGAACCAACTATGTTTAGTTTTAATTCTCCATTAGGAGCATGTCCTACATGTCATGGATTAGGTGCAACATATAAGCTAGATATTAATGAACTTATACCTGATTTTAATTTAAGTATTGCAGATGGTGGAATCAAATATTTAAAAAATATGGTATTTACAGAAGATATTGAATGGCAATTATTTAAAAAATTATGTGATTACTATAAAATTGATATATATAAACCATTAAAAGAATATACAGATAATGAACTTGATTTAATATTCCATGGATCAACAGAACCTATTAGTTATCAAATAACTACATCAGGTGGGGCTACATATAAGAAAAATCAAATGATCGAAGGTATTGTAGATCTAATAGAGAGAAGATACTTTGAAACAAAAAGTACTTTTATGAAAGAATATTATAGTTCTTATATGAAAGAAGTAACATGTAATACATGTTTTGGAAAAAGATTAAATGATAAAATATTAAGTGTTAGAATTGGTGATAAAAATATATATGAATTTACAGAAAATTCTATCACTAAAGCATTAGATTTTATTGAATCATTAAAACTATCTGATACTGATAAAAAAATAGGTAATCTTGTATTTAAAGAAATAAAAACAAGACTATCATTTTTAAAAAATGTTGGTCTTGATTATTTAACTTTAAATAGAAAAGCAGGTAGTTTATCAGGTGGAGAAGCTCAAAGAATAAGACTTGCAACACAAATTGGATCTCGTCTTACTGGTGTACTTTATGTATTAGATGAACCTAGTATAGGTTTACATGAATCTGATAATGCTAAATTAATATCTTCACTTAAAGAAATGCGTGATTTAGGTAATACTTTAATAGTAGTTGAACATGATGAAGAAATAATGAAAGAAGCAGACTATATATTAGATATAGGTAAATATGCAGGTGTTCATGGTGGAAGTGTTATTGCTGAAGGAACAGTTGAAGATATTAAAAATAATAAAGATTCTTTAACAGGAGCATACTTATCTGGTAGATTAAAAATAGAGGTCCCTTCATCAAGACGTCCTAAAACAGATGATTTTATTACAATACACGGTGCTAAAGAACATAATTTAAAGAATATTGATGTTAGTATACCACTACATCAATTAGTACTTGTTACTGGAGTATCTGGTTCTGGTAAATCAAGTTTAATTAATGATATATTATATAATGCTTTAGCAAATAAAATAAACCACTCAAAACTAGATGAAGGATTATATGATTCAATTGATGGAATAGATAATATTAATAAAATAATTAATATTGACCAATCACCAATAGGTAGAACTCCTAGATCTAATCCTGCAACCTATACAGGAGTATTTGATCCAATAAGAGATTTATTCTCTTTAACTAAAGAAGCGAAACTAAAAGGATATACAAAATCTAGATTTAGTTTTAATGTTAAAGGTGGCAGATGTGAAAAATGTGGTGGAGATGGAGTTTTAAGAATATCAATGAATTTCTTACCAGATGTATATGTAGAATGTGATTCTTGTCATGGCGCAAGATATAATCAAGAAACACTAGAATGTAAATATAAAGATAAAACAATAGCAGATGTACTTGATATGACTATTGAAGATGCTTATGAATTCTTTAAAAATATACCAGCTATTGAATCTAAACTAAAAACACTTTATGATGTTGGCTTAGGATATATGAAATTAGGACAAAGTGCAACAACAATATCCGGTGGAGAAGCACAAAGAGTAAAACTTGCATCTGAATTATATAAACGTATTAATGGTAATACAATTTATATCCTAGATGAACCAACAACAGGATTACATTCATATGATATTCAAAAACTTATGAATATTCTAAATAGATTAGTAGATCAAGGAGCAACAGTTATTATTATTGAACATAACTTAGATGTTATAAAACTTGCTGATACTATCATAGATTTAGGACCAGGTGGTGGAGATAATGGAGGAAATATTGTTGCATATGGTACTCCAGAAGAAATAGTTAATGTAAAAGAATCACTAACTGGTAAATATTTAAAACATAAATTAATATAAAAAGGTAATCGAGATTTCTCGATTACCTTTCTTTTTAGCATTGTTTCATTAATCTAATATAGAATTCTACAGCACGTTTAATAACATCTAATCTAATACGTTCATTATTACCATGAATAGTTGAACGTTCTTCTGCTGTCATATCTTGAGCAGAGAATCTATATACATGATCACAGAATCCACTATATCTTCTTGAATCAGATCCTTGTACCATTAAATAAGGTGATACGATACATCCTTTCCAAGTAGATGCAACAGCTGTTGCTACTTTATCCCATACATCACATCCTGTTTCAGATATAGTAGATGGATTATCTCCAGCTACATATGAAATTTTTACATTTTCATCATCTATTACTTTATTTAAATAAGCGATAGTCGAATCAATTGTATCAGCAGGATTAATACGGATATTAGATACCATAGATGCTGCTGGAGGAATAACGTTAGGAGCAGATGATCCTTCCATTTGAGTAAATGCGATAGTAGTACGCATTAATGCATTTAATTCTCCACCAGTTTTTTTACATAATACATCTAATACTCCTTTAAAACACCATAGATTTGCAAATATCATTTTATATACAAAACTAGAATGTCTTCCTAAAGTATCAAACATTTCTGCAACTGGTTTAGTTATATGCATTGGCATTGGATGATCTTCAACTCTTTTACATGCACGTGCAAGAACACCTACAGGAGTATGAGGTTTAGGTGCAGATGCATGACCTCCATTAGATTTAGTAGAGTAAGTAAAATTAACTAATCCTTTTTCAGATATACCTATTAATCCACAAGGTGCTTTAACACCTGGGAATATATCTTCAACTACTGCTCCACCTTCATCTACAACAAGTGCAGGTAAAATATTATTTTCTTTAAAATAATTAACAATATTAATTGCTCCTGGCCCACCAGTTTCTTCTTGACCAGAGAATGCGAAATAAATATCATTTTCAGGAACAAATCCATCTTTAATAAGATTTTCTGCTGCACTTAAGACACCATTAAATGTTGCTTTTGTATCAATAGTTCCACGACCCCAAAGTACACCATCTTCAATTATTCCAGCAAAAGGATCTTTTTTCCATAAATCTTCATTAACTGGTACTACATCGAAATGTGCCATCATAACAGAAGGTTTATCATGTTTTTTACCTGTCCATTTAAATAAGATACCACGATCTGGAAATCTCTTAAATTCACATACTTTATGAACATTAGGGAATAATCCCGGTAATGCATTAATTAATTTTTCAAATTCTTCTGCATCTTCTTTTTCTGGATCATCAAATGATATAGTTTTAAATTTAACTAATGCCTGTAAAGTTTTTACTGCAGCATCCCCATCAAATTTTTCTTCATTATCTAATACTTTAACATTATTATGAGGTTTGAAAGTTAAAGTTCTAACTAATACAACCCCAATAAATACTACTAAAAGTCCTAAAACAATATATAATATTATCATTCTTTAGCCTTCTTATCGTCAAATACTCCCTTTTTATACATGATTCTTGTACATACAATAGAGAATATTACACCTACTGGAACCATGATAGAAACATTTAATCCAGGTATTGCAATAAATAGTATTAACATAAGAATCATTGGGAATATAGCAACTTTTACATTCTTAGATATAAAGAATACAGCAAGTCCACCAAATAATGCTGGAAGCATATTAGTAAATGCAGGATCTAATATTGGATTAGTTAAAATAGGTTTTAGAGGAACAATTAATAATACACCTAATACAATAACAAATGTTGTTACAATATTCGATGTTGCAATAGCAATTGTAGATATACATTCACCTTCTTCACTAGAAGCTTTTAATCCAGCTTTATCTAATGCATCTAATGCGCATGGTAATTTTAAATTTGCAATATTACCAGTAATAAATGCCATATATGTTGCACCATTACCTAGCATTGGTAAATATGTAAATAGTTCAATCAAACCTACAGCACAATATAAAGGACAAACAGCTAAGATACCTTCCCATAAACCATCCCATTTAGGACCAGATTTATATATCAAACATAATAGGAAAGGAAAAGAACAAATTAATAAGAATATTAATACTGACCAAAAACGACCCCACATATGAGTCTTTTGAAGATATGTTTTATTATTCATTTTCGATACCTCCTATTAAGCTGCAAGCCACATTGTTAGTGGAATAGCAACAGCCATACCTACAATCATACTAAATGGTAAAGCATAATCTAATAACCATTTTAATTTAGGTTTCTTACTTAATAAACCTAATACTGCAATAGTAACACTTGATGTAAGCATTGCAAGTGGTGCAATCAAGCATTCAAATTTAGTATGTAGATCCGGATCTTTAACCGTACCCCAGTTAACCACTTGTTCAGCTGAGAACAAATCTGACATATGAGTAAATACCATACCCAAGAAAGCAGAAATTAAACCCATAAATAATGCAGTATTTAATAGCTCTCCCCATTTTTTATCTTTCATACCAATATCAAGCATACCTTTATTAAACTTTTCAGTTACAAAAGGAACAAGTAATGGTCCAGATAAAATACCAGATGTCATAACAAACGCTATTGTTATAAAATCTTGTACATCAGTAATTGTTGTATTAGTTGTTAAACTTGATCCAGTTGCTTTATTTAGAGCTTCAATAGCCATACCAAAAGCACTTGATTCATAAGTTAAAGATCCAACAACAGATAATCTAAACCATGGGAAAGCTAACCCTAATGCTTTAGATAAAGTAATAACACCTAACACTATTGCAATAGAAGGTGCAATTGAAAAAACAGCAGCTCCAATAATTGTCTTTTTAATTACAGTACCGCTTACTCCAAGTTCTTTTGCACGTCGTTTGGCACGAATCAAAGATTGTGTCGACTGCACAATAACTAGAGCCAATATAATACCAACAATAACAAATATTATCGGTTGATCTAATTCAAATGTCATTTATTTATACTCCTTAAAATAAATATAATTAATTTTATCAAAAAAAACGCTTAAATATTGTGAAAATAAATATTTAAGCGTTTTCATAAATTACTTTACAAGCTGATAAGCAAGTCTTTTTCCTCTACCATTTCCATTATATACATATATAATTCCTGTATATTTAAATCCTTCTTTATAAATAAGGTGTTGCATTATCAAATTATCTTCATGTGTATCTATTCTAATATCTTTATTATACTTATTTTTCATAAAAGATATAGCATCATGAAATACATTATGTCCTTTTTTATTACTAGCAAGTCTATGAATAGTAACATATTCACAATTATTTAACCATTTACCATCTTCAATATCTAAATATGTTTCTTCAATACCTTCTATTGCGGCAAAACAACCTACTATTTCATTTAAATCATTTAATACACAATATAATTGATGTTTATTAATATCATCTATTAATACATCTTTAGGTGGCCAAGAATCTCCCCATTGGTTAGGATTACCTGATTCTTTCATAATAGATCTTGCGATGCTATATGTATTTAATATTTCTTCTAAATCATTTAGATCTACAAGTCTTATATTCATTTTAAAATACACCTCTTTTATTAATAAAGTTATCCCAGCATATCTTTTTCATTTTATTTAATTTAATAGATGTACTATCATTATCTTTAAAATGAATAAATGATTTATCTACATACATAGGATCCCATTTATATAAAGTATTATTGTTTGGATTTCCAGTTTTTATAAATGTGGAAAAATAATCAATCATTTTATCTTTTAATTTATAATCTAACTCTTCAAAAGGTCTCCAACATTCTTCCATATTGCCAAAAGCATACCATAAATCAGCTGCATGGAACGCTAACGAATTATCACCTGGTAAATTTCTATCAAAGAAATATCCATATACGCAAGAATGATTTTGTTTATATAGTTTTTTACCTATTTCATAACTATTTCTTAATACATAAGGAGCTACCATATCATTATTACATACACCTATAATCATTGGAATATCTAAAATATGTCCTTTATTTAATGCTTTCTTTTGAGTTTCTTTTAATATCATTCCATCTATAGATGGATGAAAATTAAGAGTTCCTAATAATGGGTATTTTTTCTTCAACTCCATGTATCCTAAATATAGACTCTTATCATCTAATTCTAATAATTCTCTTGATTCTTTTAATCTACATACTTTAACCATTTTATTAAAATATTTATGAGATTCATTTTTATATCTAGGACGAACTATATCAGGAAAATAATATATTCCACTCATTAATATTGCACGATCAACTAAACCTTTTAATTTATCACTACAAAGTAAATCAAAACTTAACATTGCGCCAGCAGATTGACCCATTAATGTGACAGGCCCTCCTCCACCAAAGTCTTTAATATGTTCATTAATCCACTTCATTCCAAATAAAACATCTTTTAATCCTAGATTTAATCCATCATATTGAGAAAATATATTTAATCTATATCCTAATATTACTAATATAATACCCCTTTTAGCATATTCATCTGAATATGAATAAGGAACATCACCTAAACATCCAACTTCAAATGCTCCACCATGTAAAAATACAACTACAGGAGCATTCTTTGCATCATGTGGTGCATATATATTTAAACTAACTACATTTTCATCAAAATAGTATTCTTTTGTTTTACCAAATTCTTTAACATAGAAACTATTTGGATTAGGTTGAGTTCCTGCATCATAATATGCAGATTCTTGAGGACAATCTATTTCTATATTGGTACAATCAATATCAGTATCAGATTCATATTTTTTTGGCATGCAAAATCTGGGTGTTGTTGCGTATGGAAGACCGATAAATTTATTAATTTTTTCTTCCTTAATACCAATATAAGTATTATTGCCAGAAGTAACTTTTATATTTTCCATATTAATTCCCCTTAATATATGTATATTATACCAAAATATATATATTATTTCTTTGTATTAAAAAAAGCTATATTTATAAAATATAGCTTTTTAATTATTTAATTAATTTGCGGATTTGTAGGATTTCCTTGGAATATTTTAATTTTTTTAGTAGTAATTGTTGTGTTGTTTTGTTTGAAAACGATACTATAAGTATTACCTACATCACTAACAGTTAAGTTTTCACCTAGTTCATTACATGTTACAGTTAAATTATCTAAAGTTTGGGGTCCAGTAGTTGTATTATAAGTATCATTATATGTTAAATAGAAAGCATTTAATAATTCAGTTTTTGCTACAGAAACAGATTGATCTGCAATATAAAATGATAGATCATAATCTGAATTATTAGATCCCCAAATATAAAGATTTTGTACATTTATTTGGCAAATAGGAGTATAGTTAATCTCATATTTTTGGAACTTAACGCACATAAAACTTGATGCTAAATGAGTAGAAGTTTCTTTAATTCTTACTAAAACTGAACAATATTTGGCATTCGATGATATAGTTGAATTATAAAAATTAGCATCAGTAACATTAATTGTTCCATCATAAGTAGAAGTGAATTCTCCGGCATGCAGTTTAGCATAATTTTCAATAAACTCATTTGTTGGCGCTGTTTCAAATGTAGAATCAACAATAAGATATTCTAAATTTTCGCAATAGTGTTCTACGCAATCATCATATGTATAATCACCAACACCATTAGTTATAACATTCTTTGCGGAATGTTTTGAAAAATAATATTTTTTATTAGATACTGAATACGCAACACCATATAATGTATTTGGATTATAATACATTGCATTATCTTTATGTGAAGTACCAATAACAAGATTATCTGAGCTACTAAATGTAATAGAATTACAAGGTACTTTTACATTATAATATATTGAATTTGATTGTTCACTAACATCTTTTTCAGATGTAGCAGATTGTCTTAAATATATTTGAACTCGAGATGGTGTAAAAGATACTGAATTACCATCTGTAGTTCTGTATGTAAATGTTCCATTGTTAAGTACAGAATTATAACTTAAAAGTTCACAAGTATTATTTTCTTTTACCATAGTCATATTCCAATTTTCAGCATCAAATGAAAACTCTGGAGAACTATATGATGAATATCCGGAATACTTAGCTAATACATTACCATTTGAATCTTGGTATACTTCTAATAAAGTTGGTGCTTCAAATTTCTCCTTTTCACCACAACTAATAAAAATAAAAGTAAATAAAAATATAAAAAATAAACTTAAAATTATTTTTTTCATTTTAGAATCCTTTCTTCTAATCAGTTATATTATAACAATAATTATATTTCATAACAATATATTATAAAAATTAAATATCAGCATATTACATTGTATGTAATATGCTGATTTATTATCTTTGTACTCTACCAGATGCATTTCCATTAGCTAAAGCTAATACTTCATCTTCTGATACCATATTGAAATCAGTTGGTATAGTATGTTTTAATGCACTTGCTGCAACAGCAAATTCAAGTGCTTTTGCTTGATCTTTAAATTTTAATAATCCATGGATTAATCCACCAGCAAATGAATCTCCACCACCAACCCTATCAATAATAGGATCAATATCATAATGACGTGATTCATAAAATTCATTACCATCATATATTAGAGCTTTCCACCCATTATGAGTAGCTGAATATGATTCACGAAGAGTTGATACAACATATTTAAAACCAAATTCTTCTTTCATTTGTTTAAATATGTTGAAATATCCTTTTGCATCAGTATTTCCTTTTTCTACATCGGCATCTGGTTTAAATCCTAAACATAATGCTGCATCTTCTTCATTGCCTATACATACATCTACATATTTCATAAGTGGTTTCATTATAGATATAGCTTTTTCTGAAGTCCATAATTTCTTTCTAAAATTTAAATCACATGATACTGTAACATTATGTTTTTTAGCAGTAATTAACGCTTCTTTTAATACTTCTGCTGATGCATCAGATATAGCTGGTGTTATTCCTGAAAAATGGAACCAGTCAGCACCTTCAAATACTTCATCAAAATTAAAATCATTAATACTTGCTTCTGCAATAGACGATCCAGCTCTATCATATATTACTTTAGAAGGTCTCATAGAAGCTCCAGTTTCTAAATAATATATACCAAGTCTTTTACCACCACGAGCAATATAATCAGTATGTACTCCAAATTTTCTTAATGCATTAATAGCACATTGACCTATTTCATGAGAAGGTACTTTAGATACAAAATATGCATCATGTCCGTAATTAGCAAGACTTACTGCAACATTTGCTTCACCACCACCATAACATACATCAAAACTATCACATTGTACAAATCTTGTATTACCAGGAGATGATAAACGTAACATTATTTCTCCCATTGTTACTACTTTAGACATTACTTTTCTCCTTTAATAATACTTCTTGCTAAACTACAAGATTGAGTTATTTCATCAGGTGTTCCTTTACATAAGAAAGATCCACCACAAGCAAATATTTTATCGCATTCAATAAATTCTTTTAAATTAGAATTATCAACACCACCAGTAGGCATAAACTTTATTTGAGGAAAAGCTGCACCAAGTGCTTTAATAGCTTTTAATCCACCAAATATACCAGCTGGGAAAAACTTTACAACATTTATTCCTAAAGATATTGCTTGCATAATTTCTGTAGGAGTTACAACTCCTGGTAAATATGGAATATTATTATCGATACAAACATGTGCTACATCTAAACTTAATCCAGGAGATACAATAAACTTAGCTCCACATTCAATAGCAAACTTACATTGTTCAGCATTAATAACAGTACCTGCACCAATTAAACAATCATTTTTATAATGTTCACATGCAAGACGAATACATTCTGGTGCACATTCAGTTCTAAAACATACTTCAGCTACTTTTACATCGCCTTTTATTAACGCATCAATTGTTGGAATTGTTTCTTCAATCTTTTTAAGTGTTACTACTGGTACAACTTTAATTTTACCTATTTCTTCTAATACATTCATATTAATTACCTACTACTATCAAAATATTTTTTAGCATTATTATAACAAATATCTTCTACAACTTTACCTAAGAAATCTAAATCATTTGGATATTCTCCATTTTCAACAAAATGACCTATCTTATTACAAAGAATTCTTCTAAAATATTCATGTCTTGTATAACTTAAGAAACTTCTTGAATCAGTTAACATACCAACAAATCTAGATAAAAGTCCAAGATTTGATAAAGAGGTTAATTGATGTTCCATACCATCTTTTTGATCTAAGAACCACCAAGCAGATCCTAATTGAACTTTACCAGGTATTCCTTTTTCTGTATAACAAAATCCTAAAGTAGCAAGTGCTTCAAAATCAGATGGATTTAATGAATATAGAATAGTTTTAGGTAAACTATCACATGAATCTAAATTATCTAAAATTCTTGCTAGATTTTTAATTATAGGAGTATCACTTATACAATCAAATCCTGTATCAGGCCCAAGATTATTCATTGATTTAGAATTATTATTTCTTTGTGCTTTTATATGATATTGTTGAACCCAATTATATTCATGATATTTCTTACCTAAATAAAATACAATAAATCCTCTATATTTAGCTATATCTATATTAGATAATTCTTCATTATTTAAAGCTTTTTCAAATATTTTATCAACTTCATCAAATGTAGCATCTTCATACATAACAACATCTAAAGCATGATCAGATATCTTGCAACCTACACTATTAAAGAATTCAATTCTTTCATCAATAGCTTTTAATAAATTATCTAAGGAATTAATATCATATCCAACTACATCACTTAATGATTTAATATATGGATTAAATGTATTCCAATCAATATTTATTAATTTATCAGGTCTAAATGCAGGATATACTTTTACTTTAAAAGAATCATCTTTAGCAAGATTTATATGATAATGTAAATCATCAATAGGATCATCTGTTGTACAAATAGTATCAACACCACTCATATTAATGATATCTCTTGCTCCATGATCTTTTAAAAAATCATTCATTTTATTATATATTTCTTCTGCATTATTTAAATTTAATACTTTATTTATACCAAAATATTTTTTTAATTCTAAATGAGTCCACGCAAATAAAGGATTACCTACTAAATAAGGTATAGTATCTGCCCACATTTTAAATTTATCAAATTTATCAGCATTACCAGTAATATAGAATTCATCTACTCCATTATTTCGCATTGCACGCCATTTGTAATGATCTCCCGCATGTCCATCAACAAGCCATAAATCAGTGATAGAGTCAAAATGACGATTTTCATAGATTTCTTTTATTGATAAGTGACAATGGTAATCATAAATAGGCATCTTTGATGCGTATTTATGATAAAGTGATTTAGCGGTCTCTGTTTCAAGCAGAAAATCGTCATCCATAAAGTTTTTCATAACTTTATACTCCTATTATTAATGTCTTACAGTAGAATGAATATAAGCTTTTAAATCTGAATAGCCTTCTAGAGTATTATTTAAATAATCATTACAAGTAATTGTTCCATCATTTGCATATGCATAGATAGAACATCCTTGAATTAATTCAGTTCCTTGTTTATTAGATAATACGTTATAACTTGAATATCCTGATGGTTGAACATAACCCATGATAATTCCATTGTGTAATAATGAAAAATCATTTACATGATCATGACCACAGAAAACTGCTTGTGTAGAACCAAGAGTTTTAATAGCACTCCATAATTCATTATTTTCATCTGTTACAATTGAACAACAAACATTCTCTCTTCTATTACCTTCTAAAATACATTCTCCAGTTGTGTTATAAGTAGGAGTTTCAATAGTATTGTCAGAAGAATAATATATATATTCATTACCAGTTATTGTTACATATGCATCTAACATTTCTTTAAATGGTATATGGCTAAATATTGTTGATTTAACATTAGCATTAATAGCTTTTAGTTTTGCAATAGTTTCTTTATACCAAGTAACTTGAGTTGCTTTAATATATTCATATTCGTAAACACTTTTTGCTATATCTAATGCTGTATATGTTTTTGGATTTTTATCATTAGCAGCTGATTTAGCAGTTTTTCTTTGAGCAGCTTCAGCAAAACCAGGATTTAATGATAGTGCTGTATATTCTGCTTCATATTTAGCTGCATCGCTAGATGCAATATCTTGACCACCATCAAATAAGATTAATGATTGAACAAGATCACCATCTTTATTTTGAAGATTGATAACATCGTTAGAATAACCATATACACTTGTTCCATCATTTAAAGTTTTAGTTTCTACATTAGCTACACAATGTTCATATGACGCAAATAAAGCCATAAGTTTGTCTCTAGTCATACAAAAATCATTATCATGTTCATGATTACCTAAAGTATAAGTCCAATAAACACCTAACTTTTCAAAAATCTTACATAATTGATGAGCTCTATAACCAGTAAATGCAGCTGTAATACAGTCACCATTTAATACAACAAAATCAGGTTTATATTTAACGATATTTCTTATCATCATTTCTAAAGTGATTTCGCCTTCTTCTTTATTACCATCTAGATGCATATCAGTAAAAGCCATTACTTTAAATTCTTCATTAGTAGTCTTTTTTAAAGTTGTAAACTCTTCATCTTCAACTAATTCTACTGAATAATTATCATTAGCTTTGATTAATGTTTCATCAATATTAAATGTAGTTGGTAGTATTACCATAAATACTAAACATGCAATAATTAATAGTGATAATACGGGGATTAAAATCCATTTTAATGTTTTTGACATAATTTAAATTCCTTTTCTATTAAATTAATTCTTTTATATTTTTTATTTCTATAAATTTATCTATTTCTAAATCATTTAGTTTTATATTACCTATTCTTACTCTTTGTAAGTCTATCACTTTATTATTAGATAATTTAACTAATTCTCTTACTTCATGATATATTCCTTCATGAATAATAATACTTATTGTGTTATGATTAATTATTTTTACAATTGGTTTATCAATATTTTTATTATTGATAGTGGTAATTGAAGATATTTTCTTAATAAATTCATCGTTTACATCATATTTTAAAACAACAATATATTCTTTTTCTATTAAATTATTTTTATTTAAAATATAATTAGTAAATTTACCATCATTAGTAAGGATTATTAATCCATGTGTATCTTTATCGAGTCTTCCTACTGTATGTATTTTTTTATTAAATATTAAATGATTAAATAATGATTTAGGATTATTTAAATCATTAGTACAAATATATCCAATAGGTTTATTGTATATATAATAATTATACTCTAATTCTTTTAATTCTATATCATCTAGTGTAACTATTTCGTTTGCTTTAATGATATGAGACAAATTAGTAATTATACCATTTACCTTGATTCTACCATTAGATTGATAATCAAAAACTTCCTTTTTAGTAAGCTGTGCATTATTCTTAATATATGAATATAATCGCATTATTTACTGAATATCTTTCTAAATGATGATGGTATTGGTGCAACAAATTTATAATGTTTATTAGTTATAGGATGATTTAATTCTAATACTTCCGCATGTAGTCCTAATCTATTAATTGGATTAGATGGCATACCATATTTATCATCACCAATAATAGGACAATTAAGATCATTTAACGTAACTCTTATTTGATTTTTCTTGCCAGAATCTATATATACATCTACCAAAGAATATCTAGAATTAGTCTTTTTTACGACATAATGAGTTATTGCTTTTTCGCCATGAACATAATCTTTTGATGAATACATTAAATTATTTTCATTTTTTAATAAATAATTAGTTATAGTATCTTCTTTTTTTGGTAAGTGTCCATCTGTTATAGCAACATACTTTCTAATGGTTACTACTTTATTCCAGACATGTTTCAATGTATTATTAAGTTCATAATCTTTACAAAATAAAAGTACTCCAGAAGTTTCTTTATCTATTCTATGAGTTTGAAAACATCTTATATTTTTACTATATTCTTGTTGAGTATATTGTAAAGCCATCTTATACGCAGTATTGCATTTTTCATTATCGGATTCTACACTTAATAATCCACTTGGTTTATTAATAACTAAGAATTCATCATCTTCATATATAATATCAATAGTATTAAAAATAGATTCTTTGACTTTATTGTTTTCTTTTTTAATAGGAGTATCATTCATTTTAGTAAAAGCAACTTTTGATATTTGAACACTATCGCCTTTATATAATTCATAATTATATTGGGTTACACATAATCCATTTACCGCAACAAAATGTTTTGTAAGCAGCATCTTGATATTATTTTTAGATTGATCTTTTAATATATTTAATAAAAAATCAAATAAGATAGATTCTTTTGATACATTATATACTTTAATATTTTTATTTATATAAGAATCTTTCTTTTTAGATTTAGATTCTAAATGTCTTTTATATTCTTCTTTTCGGTATTTAAATTCTTCTTTTCCAGCCATATTTATACCTATTATATATATATGTTATTATACAATATTTAGGGTATTTCTTCAAAATAAAAGAGCATACACTTATCCTTTTGGAGGAGTGTATGCTTATATTTTATTTTGCAGGCTTGATAATTTCTTGTCCAGCCATATAAGGTCTAAGTGCTACAGGTATTTTTATAGAGCCTTCTGGAAGATAGTTATTTTCAATAACAGCTATTAATCCACGAGGTGTAGCTACAACAGTATTATTTAATGTATGACATAAATAATTTCCATTTTCACCTTTTGCTTTAATACCAAGTCTTCTAGCTTGTGCATCACCAAGTGTTGAACAAGATCCTACTTCAAAATATTTCTTTTGACGAGGACTCCATGCTTCTACATCACATGATTTAACTTTTAAATCAGCTAAATCTCCTGAGCAACATTCAAGTGTTCTAACAGGTACATCTAGATTTCTAAAGAATTCTACTGTATAACTCCACATTTTGTTATACCATTCAAATGAATCTTCTGGTTTACATATTACAACCATTTCTTGTTTTTCAAATTGATGAACTCTATATAATCCACGTTCTTCTAATCCGTGAGAACCTACTTCTTTTCTAAAACAAGGAGAATATGATGTAAGAGTTAATGGTAATTTATCTTCTTTAATGATTTGTCCTTTGAATTTACCAATCATAGAATGTTCTGATGTACCTATTAAATAAAGGTCTTCACCTTCTATTTTATACATCATAGCACCCATTTCTTCAAAGCTCATAACACCATTTACTACATCAGAATGAATCATAAACGGAGGAATGCAATATGTAAATCCTTTAGATATCATAAAATCTCTTGCATAAGATAACATTGCAGAATGAAGTCTAGCTGCATCACCCATTAAATAATAGAATCCATTACCAGATGTTCTACCAGCAGATTCTTTATCTAAACCCATTATCTTATCTAAGATATCTGCATGATAAGGTATTTCATATTCAGGAACAACTGGTTCTCCAAATTTTTCAATTTCAACATTTTCAGAATCATCTTTTCCAATAGGAACAGTTTTATCTATAATATTAGGAATTATAAGCATCTTAGAACGTAATTCTTCAGATAATTTTTGTTCTTCTGCTTCTATATCTACAAGTTTTGTATTAATAGCTGATACATTTACTTTTAAAAGATTTGCCTCATCGATGTTTTTATCACGCATTAATGCGCCAATCTTTTGACTAGATTCATTTCTTTCTTGACGTAGTGCATCACCAGTTTGTTTTAATGCTCTTATCTTTTCATCTAAATCTAATACTTCATCTACAAGATGTAATTTATGATCTTGAAATTTATTTTTAATATTTTGTATTACTATATCCTTATTGTCTCTTATAAATTTAATATCTAACATAATTTCCCCTTAAATTAATTTTAAAAATGATAATGAATCATCAATACCATTAATATATGTTTTAATAGTATAATCAAGTCCCTTTACTGGAGGGGTCTTATCAATAGTTCCATTTTTATTAATATATTTATTTGATGTTTCAAGTTCTACTTCATATCCTAGTGATTTATAATATGTAATATCATCTTCAACCTGAACTAAAGCTTTAAAATAATACCATAAATCATTCTTATGTAAATTAACTGGATCAACCAATCCATTAAAGAATAAATTTGATTTTACATCATCACAAGATAAACCATTAAAATTAACTAATTTTAATGCTAGTTTTGCTGCTAGTTGCATTTGATAAAAGAAATTAGTATTCATATCAAATACAATTTTTATTTTTACTGCACTATTATATCCTTCATTACAAATCATTTTAGATTTTTTATCATAAAATGTTTTAGATAAATATACATCATCACCAAAAACAGTAACACTAAATCCTTCTTTATTTAATGAATCATTATTACAATATTCATCATTTTTAATAAATGGTACACTTACACATGTTTTTTTACCATCAATTAAATATATACCATCTTCAATAGTTATAATACCATTAACTAATTCATCAACTTTTAATCCACTATTAATAAAACAATTACCTGTTTCATATATATGATTATTGACTTTATTTACTTTACCATCTTTAATAATGTAATCCGCATCAACATCAGATATAGATTCTGATACTAATACATAATCACCATTTATTAAATCGATATCTAAATCTTCAAATAAATAAGGAGTAATACTACTAATAATTCTTATTTCTTCTTTAGATGGGATAAGTTTTACTTTATTTTTGTAAAAAGGATTAGAATCTAATGATTTAAAATAATCAAGTACTTCATTCATACAAGTTTACCTTCTTTATATATATATTATATCAAAATAAATTAATGATTTATTATTATATGACTCGATAAAAAAGTAGTGTATTTTATAAATACACTACTTTAAACTTCTTAAAACATAGTTATATGATATTACATTTAATATTAGTCCAATCAAAATACCTATTGGAAATAATACTATGGATATAATAAATAGAATTAAGAATATATATACTTTCGAATGATTAAGTTCTAATCTTAACATAAAACAATATTGATAAAATATATAAAATCCCATTATAAACCATATAGTAAATATTATTGTAAACAAAATATTAATTAATGTTGCATTAGCTGTTATTAATAATCCTGTTAAATATATACAAAGAATAGTTAATATTATATAAACAATACTAATTATAGGATTATATATTATTTTAAGATTCATTTTAGATTCAAAATCATCTTTTAATTTTAATCTAATAATTAAGATATTAAATAGAATTATTAATAGTATTTCTTTAACGATTGAATCTATTATTAAAACTATTGTTGAACAAATAGTTAATATTTGATTTATCATTTCTTCACTTAATGATGATATACTTGATGATATTTTATTTAATATGATTAATGCTTCATCAAAATAAGTACCATTAGTAAATAGATATATAGATAAAAAATCACTTAAAAGTAATAATATAAAACAAATAATATAATTTATTATTTTTAATGAAGACTTCTTTTCCATTAAACCAAATATATATCCTACAAATATATTTGGAAGTATTAATCCAATAACATATAATACATTTCCAAATAAAAAAGAAATTAATACAGAACCAAATAATACTAATAATCCTAGTTTATAATCTTTTCTAATAGAATATATTGCCATTGGTAAAGGGAAGAAATAATAAATAATGGAATCAAATGATACAAATATATATCTAGTAAGTAAGGCTAAAATACCATAAAGGGCAATATATATTGCCCCTTCTGTTATTTCATTTATTTTAATTTTTTTCACTATTTGTAATATACTTGATCATCATTTGAATCAGATGATGGTTCTTCACTTTTGTTTAATTCATCATCATATCTATCTGCAAATGATAAATAATTCTTTCTTAATCTAAATAGTCTAACCATAAATTTGACCATATTAACAAAACAAATAATACCAGTAATACCTATAGCAAGACCTAATATACCTAAAATTCCACCAAGTGTAATAGCACTTGCATCAAGTCCTGTTATTTCACCGCCTGAATATACAATATTAAATTTAGCCATAAATTCAATTACAACTAAAGAAATAACTAAAGTTAAACAAGCAGTAATAATTCCAGCAGTAAATGTTTTTTTAGATGATTCAACTGCTTCAGTAATAATTTTCTTTTCATTACATTTAACTATTACTATTGATTTACCTAATGAATAAATTAGTATACATATTACTAAATCAGGTAAAATATCTAATACTGTACTTATTATGATTTCTTTTTTGAATGATGCATATGTATTCATAAATGTAGTTAATGAACTAAATAATAAATCTACATTATCTTCAGTAATACTATCTAAAGTAGTAATTAAATCATTAGCAGCAGCTGTTGTATTCGATAAATCTACAATGTTATTTAACGCACTAATAAAAGCACCAAATGCAATAACAATAATTGATGCAATCTTTGTTTTATTAAATCCATCTGTTTTATATTGCTTTGCTAAGCTAGTACAAGCTAAGTATACAAGAACTCCACCAGCAATAGTAGATACTAATATTTGATAATCAGTTAATGTGATATTTAAGAATACTAAAAGTACTCCATATGCTAAATAATCAATGTTTTTTTGAGTTTCTTTCATATTATATTTTCCTTTTTAATTATTATATTTTACAACTTTACCCTTTTTAGCAAAAGGAGAATATTTAGTTATTTCTTTTTGTAAATTATGTAATAATTCATCTAATCCTTTTACTTTAACATTATTATCTTTTAATGATGTATATACTTCATAAGTTAAAGGAATAATTATATCTAAATCTTTTTCACCTAAATCTTCAATGTCAGATACTATAAATAAGTTTGTCGCAAAGAATCCTTTTCCATATAATGCTGTTACATATAGATTTAGTTTGTCATATGGATATATTTTATCTTCACCATTAGATGAATATTTAATTCCTTCATTAGTAAACGTATAAGCTAAATTAAATGATTCTCCTCCACCATTATTTAAATAATTTAAATAATCATTTGAAAATTGATATGAATCTTTTGAATCAAATTGAGGTCTAAATATAACTAGTAATCCACCTACTACAAGTGATATTCCAAAATATATATATACTAATAATGCAAAATTTTCACCTAAATATGTTTGTAATGCATTACTAAATAATAGGATTAACATAATAGATCCTAATAATATTCCACATACAACATTATATAATTGAACTTTTTTTCTGGTTTTACATGATTTTGGTAACATCTTATTAGTAATAATAGGATTAGCAGTTAATTGATATTCAATTGCATCAAATGTTTCTTCAAGTGGTTTTTTAAATATTGTAATTAATACATAAGCAAGATATCCTATCATTCCAGCAATAATTACTGATGCAATAATGATAGTTCTTGTGTTTGTAGCAAAGAATTCTTCAGTATTATCATAATTCATATCAGGTGATGACACACAATCTATCTTATAAATAAGTTTACCTACAGGATTATCTAAAACATCAGTAGTTAGATTTAATGATATATTATCTGCAAAATATTTCATTACATTTAAATTTGTACAATAATATGTACTATTGTTTTCATTAACAGTAAAATAAAAATAAGTTGCAGATTCATCATATTTAGTTTCTTTAATAGTGACTGTCTCATCTTCTAATCCATCAATGTTTCCTTTAACACAAGTTACAATTTGATTTACAAATAAATATAAACAAAATCCAACTAATAAAAATACCATTAATTTAGATCTAAGTAATGTTTTACGATCATTTTTAATTGTTATCTGTTTCATTATTTTTCCTCTTTCTTACGAGCTAACTCGTATGTCCAACCTTCTCCAGTAATTTCATAAGCTTTATGTATTAAAACAAATGCTCTTGGATCAGTTTCTTTTAATATATATCTAAAATTCTCATAATTTTTCATAGTAAATGAAATTAATAACATAGTCTTATTCTTCTTAGAATATCCACCAACTACTTGAATAATAGTTGTAGTTCTATCTAACTTATTAATAATAGCAGCATTAATTTCATCAGGGTATTCAGTAATTACTTCTGCAATAAAAGAGGTATTAGGTCCTAAGAATAATTTTTCTATAACTGTTGATGAAATAAATGCAGCTGCAATACCAAGAAGTGATAATGCAAAATCTTTTATTACAAACATACCTATTAAATCAATAGTTGCATCAAGTAAAAATATAATTTTTGCTTCAACTAACTTTTTATTATATTTACAGCAAATAGTTGCAATAACATCTACTCCACCAGTAGATCCGCCTCCAAGAAGTGCAATAGCACAACCTGCTCCAACCATTGCTCCACCAAATATACAAGATAATATTTCTTTATATTCTGATTCTATAATAAAGAATCCATTTAAAAAGTTGATATCTTTATCTATAATAAATGAACATAAATATATAAATATAGGGTAGAATATTGCAGAAATAAGTGTTTTAACTGTAAAATCCCATCCTATTACTATTAAACTAAGTAAAAAGAAAAACCAAGTTAATATAGTAATATATAATTCAAAATTAGATTCTTGAGACGGAATTATATAATCTAATATAATAGCAACACCACTCATTCCTCCCATTATTAAACTAGATTGATTAATAAATACTTCGGTTCCAAAAGCAAGAATGAATGTTCCTATTAGAATAAGACCAAAATTTTTAATTTGTGTTAATAAATTTCGTTTATTAATATTCATATATATAATACTTTCTATAATATATTATTATAATATCATATTTTTGTAGATATTAAAAGCGTATTAACAAAATAAAAAGCATAAATCAGATGGATTTATGCTTTTATTCATTTAAATTTTAGATGCGGCTTTCTTACCTGCTCCCATTGCAAGAATAACAGTTGCAGCTCCTGTTGTAATATCTCCACCCGCAAATATTCCTTCATATGAAGTTTCATTATCTTCATTTACGATAATTAATCCTTTATCTGAGAAATTAATCATATCTGTTGAGTTTCTAATAACAGGGTTAGGATAATTTCCTATAGCCATAATAACTGTATCACAGTTAATAGTTACATCACAACCTTCTTTAACAATTGGGCTTCTTCTACCTGATGCATCAGGTTCTCCTAATTCCATTGTATTACAAGTAACGCTTACAACATTGCCTTCTTCATTACCATTAATACAAATAGGGTTAGTTAATGTTAAGAAATTAATATCTTCTTCCATAGCATGATGAACTTCTTCAAGACGTGCTGGCATTTCATCTAAACTTCTTCTATATACTAAAGAAACATTGGCTCCTAGACGTTTAGCACAACGTGCTGCGTCCATAGCAACATTCCCTCCACCAACTACAACTACATTATTCATATGTTTAATTGGTGTATCATATTCTTCAATATATGCTTTCATTAGATTAACTCTTGTTAAGAATTCATTAGCTGATTGTACACCATTTAAGTTTTCACCAGGTATATTCATAAATCTAGGAACACCAGCTCCTAGTCCTAAGAATACATAATCATTATTTTTCTTTAATTCTTCTAATGAAATAGATTTACCAACAAGTACATTATTAATAATTTTAGCACCTTTTTTAACTAAAGAATCAATTTCTTTTTTAACAATAGATTTAGGTAATCTAAATTCTGGAATACCATATACTAAAACACCACCACTACAATGTAGTGCTTCATAAATAGTAACATCATATCCCTTATTTAATGCTTCACCGGCAAATGCAAGACCTGCTGGTCCACTACCTACAACAGCAACACTCTTATTATTCTTTGTAATAAGAGGTTCTTCTAAGATAGTTCCATTATCTGCAACATATCTTTCAAGTCTTCCTATTGCAACACTTTCACCTTTAATTCCTCTTACACATTTACCTTCACATTGTTTTTCTTGTGGACAAACTCTTCCACAAATACCAGGAAATGCAGATTGTTCTTTAATTTTTGCTAAGGCTGCATTAACATTATCTTCTTTTAATAATGAAATGAATCCAGGAATATCAATATTTACAGGACACCCTTTTACACATAATGGATTTTTACAATTTAAACATCTTGATGCTTCAAGTAAAGCATCCTCTTTTGTATAACCAGTTGCAACTTCATTAAAATTAGTTTGTCTAACCTTTGCATCTAATGAAGGCATTTCTACACGATTAATATTAACCATTTACTTTCTCCTTCATTAAATTACAATATGTTTCATATTTATGATGTTCAACTTCTTTATACATCTTTGATTTTAATATCATTGAATCAAAATCAACTTTAAATCCATCAAAATCAGGACCATCTACACAAGCAAATTTCATCTTACCATCAATATATAATTTACATCCACCACACATACCAGTTCCATCTATCATAATAGAATTCATTGATACTGTAGTTTTAGTTCCATATTCTTTAGTTACATTAACAACGTTTTTCATCATCATTAATGAACCTATTACGAATACTTCATCATAATTATTTTTTAATAGTTCATTTAAATCACTTGTAACAAAACCCTTTTTACCATATGATCCATCATCTGTATAAATATATAAATTATCTGAAGAATTTTTAAATTCATCTTCTAATATAACTATATCTTTAGATCTAAACCCAACTATTGCATCTACATAAGATCCTTGAAGTTTTAATGCTTTACATATAGGATACGCTATTGCTGCACCTACTCCTCCACCTATAACTAATGCTTTTTTAACATTCAAAATATCAGTAGGTTTACCAAGTGGTCCAACAAAATCTAAAACTTCATCACCTTCATTTAACTGATTTAATTTATAAGTAGAAAGTCCTACTATTTGAAATATAATAGTTACACTTCCTTTATCAATATCATAATCAGCAATAGTTAATGGAATTCTTTCTCCTTTTTCGTCTACTCTTAATATAATAAATTCTCCAGCATGTGCTTTTCTAGCTACATATGGAGCATTTATTTCCATTAAAGTAACAGTAGGATTTAAAATTTCTTTTCTTAAAATTTTATATGCCATAAATCACCTTCAAATAATAGCAGAAGTATTTATACTTCTGCTACTTTCTTTAATTAAAACTTTATAATTTGACGTACATCATAGCCAGCTTTTACAAAATCTGTATCATACATTTCATATTCTACGGGTGTTACTTTTATTAATGCAACATCTACTTTAGCTGCTTTCATTACGTCATATGGAATTCCTTTGAATTCTAATACTTTTTTAAATAATTCACATCTAGGTGGATAAACTTCAGCTTTTCCCATAACTTGTAATCCATGAGAATTAAAACGGTCACCATAGTATTCAAATATTGCTATACTAACATTATCATTTTTTTCTAAACCAATAAATTTATTTCCACCTTCTGAATAGAAATAGAAATCTCCATCCATAAATGTATATTCAATAGGAGTATTTCTAATATACGAATCAACTCCTGTTGCAAGAGCACATGTATTATGATTATTAATAAAGTTAGTAATATGTTCTAAAACTTTATCTTGATCCATGTGTTTTGCATTTTTTTGTTGTTCAATCCAAAATGATTGAAAATATTTAATATTTACGTCTTCTTTTACCATATATATGTCCTATTTTTCTACTGCAAATAATACTTTATTAAAGAATTCTGTTGTCTTTTCAATTCCAACTGCTGCTTTAAATGGATCTGTAGCAGGTCCACCATGTTCTAATAAGCCATCAGAATATTTCTTTGCAGCTAATCTTTTTAATTTTTCATCACATTTAGGAGCAATTTTAGTAGCTTCTAAATATAATAATATAAATTCTTTAGCAATATTATCAAAATCTGATTCATTTGATTTTTCACCATCTTTACATAGTGAAAAAGGCATAGTTATATCATCATACCAACATGGTTTAGATACATGATCTATAAAATTAGAATACTTTGATTTTAATAATAGTAAATTAGATTGATCAAAATCGTTATTTAAACAAGTATTATATGACTCAAGTAATAGTGTGTCTTTACCAAATGCTTTAACTCTATCATATGAAACAAGTGGTGCATCTATATTGAATGGATTTATTATTATAGAATCCATCGTCATAGCTCCGCCTGCAGCAACCATTTCCATTATAGAAACGCTACCTAAGCCTTCGGCTTCATAATGAGTATTAGTAAAAGACATACCATTAAATTCTATTTTATTAAATTCTTTTATATCACACTTTGTAAGTGGGTATAATTCATTAATAAAAGAGATTATTGTTTGATCCATTATTTATCAATTGTTTCGTCTCTATATACTACAGTATTTAAATTATATAGAGGAATGAATGGAATAATAATTGGTGTTTTACGAGCATATGCAACGTATTCTGGGTTAGTACCATAGTTTTTAACATGACGTTTTTCTAAACGTTGAGCACCATTAATCATAATATAGCAAATTAATACCCATCCAAGTAATACTACAAACCATTCACCAAATGTATTTAATACATTAACTGCAGAAACTAATACACCAGTCCATACTAACATTTCACCGAAATAGTTAGGGCAACGACATAATTTAAATACACCTTTTGTAGCTGCCATATGAGGATTTTCTTTCTTTTCTTTAGATTTTTGTGCATCAGCTACTGCTTCTAATACTACACCAATAACACTAATTACAAGGCCTACCCACATAACTGGATCCTTAATACAATCTACTGCTTTACCATTAAAAGCACGGTAATATAATCCAGATGCTTGAGCAAAGAATAAAAATGAATTCATAATCCACATAGAAATGCTTACAAATATAGGAGTTTTCTTATCTGTTTTTGCAACAGTATCTAAAGTCTTTTTATATGAAGCATTCTTCATTTCTCTAAATAATAAGAATAATCCAAGTCTTGCACCATAAACTACTAATACTAAACACATTAAATAGAATGGTAATGCGCTAATTAAATTAACACCAGCACAAAGTGCAAGTATAAACATAGCAACACCTATACATAAAATACCTAATCCATATCCTATAGATAAGAACCAAATAAATTTTTTAAATCCAATACAGCAACCAAGCATTGCTGCTCCAACTAATACTAACCAAGCTGCATTAAATGGCATTATTTGTTACCTCCGTCTTTAGCAAAATATTTTGATACATATTCTTTAAAAGAGCCTTTTCCAACAATAGTATCACCAACTAAATCATGGCTTAAAGACCATTGGCTAAATAGGATAATGTCATGTTTGCCTTGTTTTTTAAGCATATTAGCAAGTAATCCAAACATCCATTTAGGACTCCATGATACAAGTAATGCTTTATCAGCAGCATCAAAACACATTTTAGCCATTTGCATATATGAATATGTTTCTTTACCACCTACATTATATAGTTTGTTATCATCTAACATACTCTTTACAATGAATTCTGCAAAATCAGGGCAGTCAACAACATTTGCTTTAACATATCCATAACCTTTTAATAATTTCATTTCACCATTATCAACATATGGTTTAAATACTTTTGCAATATCATAGAAATAACCAGTTGGTCTATGAATTACATAACTAATTCCACTTGCTTCTAATTCTTTTTCAAATAAGAATTTAGCATGTAACATAGGAACTTTTTCTGCTCCTGGTAAATCACATGAAATAACAGAAATATAAGTGAAATGTTTTACTTTAGCAGCTTTTGCTTCATTAAGTAAATTTAAGTTACCTTGATAATCAATATCATATGAAGTAACTTTAGTTGATGCGCTTGTTAAACCCATAGTAGTAATAACAACATCAGCACCATCGCATAATCCTTTTAATGTTTCAGGATTAGTTGCATCAATAGAAACAAATTTATATTTTTTATTTGTTCCTTCAACATCTCTTTCTTTTAAATCAGCTGCAACAACATCATGTCCAGCTTTAACAAGAGATTTTAGAATTTCGGCACCAAGGTTACCGAAAGCTCCAGCTAAAACAACTTTCATTTTGTTCTCCTTTTATAGTATTAAATTGTTTTATGTAAATAATCTAAAAAGATTCTTATACATTAATATTATATCAAATTTTAAATTTAATTTAATAGGATAAGTAAAATAAAAATAGCATTTTTATAAATGCTATTTTAAAATATAATTTCACCGCTATCAATAGTTATATAATTATTATTCATTTTTAATACTAAATGACCATTATTATCTACTTTAGAGATAACTCCTTTTGCTTGAAGATTATTAATCTTAAAACTAACAGTTTTTCCTTTGCCATAAAGATTATCATTAAAATAATTAATAATATCTAATGAATTATTTTTAAAAATATTAAATTCATTAATAATAGAATTATATATATCTTTTAATAATTCATTAATATCTGTTTCTTTTTTTATTTCATTAATTAATGAAGTTGGTTTAAAATGATATTCACCAATGAATTCTTTTTGATTAACGTTAATTCCAAATCCAATTATTAATTTATTATTTATTAATTCACATAAAACACCACATATTTTTTTATCATTAACAATTAAATCATTTGGCCATTTTATAAATAAATTATCTAAATATTTTAATAATATTTTGTGAATAGCACATCCAACAATAATACTAGATAAATATATTGTATTTTCATCTAAATTATCAATATATATAGAAGCTAAAATGTTTTCATCTTTATTACTATACCAAGTTCTACCAAGTCTACCTTTACCATTTGTTTGTGATGAAGCATATACTAGTGTATTAGATTTTAAAACATTTATATTTTCTTTAATATAATCATTTGTTGAAGATACTTCATTTAATTTAATAATATTCATAACTACCTCATTAATAAATAAATGCTAGTAAAGATACTAGCATTTATATTATCCAAAGAAACTAAGTAATAATCCAGCTGCAACAGCACTACCAATAACACCTGCAACATTAGGTCCCATAGCATGCATTAGAAGATAATTAGAAGAATCTTCTTCTTGACCTAATTTATGAACTACTCTTGCTGCCATTGGTACTGCAGATACTCCTGCAGCTCCAATCATAGGATTAATTTTGCCTTTAGAAATCTTACACATAAGTTTTCCAATTAATACACCACCTGCTGTAGCAAACGAAAACGCAACAGCTCCTAGAATTAATATTTTTAAGAAACTTAATGCTTGGTCTAAATTAGTAAGTATGGCAGTTGATCCAACTGATAAACCCAAAAATATTGTTACCATATACATAATAGTTTTACAAGATGCATCAACTAAATTTGGAACAACACCAGATTCTTTTATTAAGTTACCAAGCATAAGCATTCCAATTAATGAAGCACATGATGGTAATAATAGAATTACTACTATCATAACTAAGATAGGGAACATTACTCTTTCAAGTTTAGTAACATCTCTTGTTTGTTCCATATGAATCATACGTTCTTTTTTAGTTGTTAATAACTTAATAATAGGAGGTTGAATTACTGGAACAAGTGCCATGTATGAATATGCTACAACAGCAATTGAAGCACAAAGCATTGGATCAGTTTGGCCAATTAATTTATTTGATAAAAATATTGCGGTTGGTCCATCAGCACCACCAATAATACCTATTGATGCTGCTTGTTTTGGAGTAAATCCAAACAATGATACTGCACCAATAAAGGTAATAAATATACCAAGTTGTGCTGCAGCTCCTAGTATTAAACTAGATGGTCTAGAGATAAGTGGTCCAAAATCTGTTGTTGCACCTATTCCTAAAAATATTAGTGGTGGAAACAACTCATATGATATACCTTGATGTAATGTATATAATAAACCTGGTGCTTCACCATTTACTCCTGATGAATATAGTGATGGAGCAAGATTTACTAATAACATACCTATACCAATAGGGATTAATAAGTATGGTTCAAATCCTTTTGCAATAGCTAAATATATTAATACTAAAGCTACAATAATCATTACAATTCTTAATAAAAAAGCTGTAATATCAAATTGACCATTACTAAAGAATCCCATTTGTTCAATGAAATTTTTTAATAAATCTTCCATTTAATTAACCTACAATTATAATAACGTCACCGTTTTTAACTTGAGTACCTTTTGATACTTTAATTTCAGTAACAGTTCCTGATACTTGTGATTTTACTTCATTTTCTAACTTCATTGCTTCTAGAATAACTAAAGTATCACCAACTTTAACCTTAGAACCAACACTTACCTTTACATCAATAATAGCTCCAGCCATTGGTGCTTTAACAACTTTTGTTCCTTCTAAAGATTTAACTGGTTCTTCAATTTTATTATTTGATTCAGTTACACTTTCTACTTCTACTTCGTATGTTTTACCATTTACTTTAATTTTATAAACTTTCATATATATACCTAATCCTTCTATAATTCTTTAATTGATTTAACACGAACATCTTTTTTTACTTCATCATGATAATCTATAGATGCAACCAAAGCAGCTACCATCATATCAGGATCAGTAATATCTTCTATATTTTGATAAGTAGTATTAGAATTATCTAGAACTTTAATACTTTTTTTACTTTTTGATGTTAATGTATTCATTAACGCAACAAGTCCCCAAAGTAAGAATAATACTCCAAATACTATAAGCATACATATTAAAGATAATAAGCATGCTCCTCCAAATGATAAATTATTTACATCAATCATATTATTTTCCTATCTCCATATTAAATTCAATAACTTCATTATCTTCTTTAATAGTAGGGTTATATTTTTCAGTTAAGAATTTAACTGCAACATTTTCAAATTGAGCACAAGTTAAAACATCTTCATCTGTTTTACAAATATCTTTATATTTTTCTTTAATTTTATTAAATTCAGGTTCAATTTTATCAGCAGGTCTATATGTAATTGGTTCTATATCACCAATTATTTTCTTTTGAACATCTAAATTTACTTTTGAAGGTGCTTGTCCATAATTACCTTTTAAGTATTCAACTATTTCTTTTGGACAACTTTTATATCTTTCACCAAATAAGATATTCATAACTGCTTGAGTACCAACCATTTGAGATAACGGAGTAACAAGTGGTGGATATCCTAAATCTTTTCTAACATTTGGGATTTCTTTTAATACATCATCAAATTTATCCATAGCATTTTGTGCTTTTAATTGACTCATAAGATTTGATAACATTCCACCAGGAACTTGATATTTTAATATATTAGGATTTAAATTAAGAGCTTTAGTATTAAATGTACCATCAGTTACATATTTATTTTTAGACTTATTTAATAAATCAGCTGCTTTATTTAACAAATCAATATTTAATCCTGTATCATATTTTGTATTTTCTAATGAATATGCAAAAGATTCTGTACATGGTTGTGATGTACCACCACCAAGTGGAGATAACGCTGTATCAATTCTATCAACACCAGCTTCTATTGCTTTACGATACATCATTTCTGCTATACCACCTGTACAATGACTATGCATTTCAATAGGAAGTTTTGTTACTTCTTTTAATCTTTTAACAAGTTCATAAGCAGAATCAGGAAGTAATACCCCTGCCATATCTTTAATACATATAGAATCAGCTCCCATTTTATCTATTTTTTTAGCTAATTCTACAAAATAATCTATAGTATGTACTGGAGATGTAGTATAAGATACAGCTATTTGGCATTCTGCATTATATTTAGACTTATATTTATTAACTGCATCTACTGCACTTTTTAAATTCCTAACATCATTTAATGCATCAAAAACTCTTATTACATTAATACCATGTTCTAGAGATTTTTCAACAAACTTTTCTACTATATCATCTGCATAATGATGATACCCTAAAATATTTTGTCCTCTAAATAACATTTGTAATTTTGTATTTTTACAAACAGCTTTAATTTTATCTAATCTTTCCCAAGGATCTTCGTTTAAAAAACGTATGCATGCATCAAATGTTGCACCACCCCATACTTCTAATGCATAATATCCTGCTTTATCTAATATTTCCGCAACAGGTACTATTTCATCTGTTTTTAAACGAGTTGCCATTAAGGATTGATGACCATCTCTTAGAGATGTTTCTACTACTTGTACTCCCATTTTATTGTCTCCTAAAGTGGATATAGCAAAAATATCCAAATACTTCAAAAACATTTTATCACATTATTTATTTTTTTCAATGTTTCAGCCAAATAAAAAATCGGATTTAATTATAAATCCGATTTATTTTTAATTAATAAATATGCTATTCAGCTGGTTCTTGGTTCATTGAAGATAACATATTTCCAATAAATTGTAAAACTGTTGAAACTTCTGTTTCAGAACCATTAAATCCAGTAAATGCTTCAGCAGGCATATCTGGTAATAGACTTCCTAAAACTTGAGCATTTAAGAATTTAGCTACTGTTGTATTAGCAATTAAATTACCAATTACAGTACAAATAGCATTAAATTCTGTTGGATGTTTAGGAGTTGTTGAATCAACCATTTCTAAATATCCGCCTAATACAGCTATATTAAATTTACCATCAGCATCAAATACATATGGTAATAATCCAGCTGCATTAGAAATAACACCTTTAACATCAGTTAATAAAGAAGTTATTCCGTCATCATCTAATGTTGCAGCACTTGTTGCTACACATAATAATGTACCAATCATATCAGCAGCTTTAGCATCAGCATCTTTTGCTGCATAAGCAGTAACTGTACCATTAATGAATCCTTTTGCAATACGTTTAACAGTTGCAGTATCAAGTACTGTATTAACAGCAGTTAGGGCAGCTGTAACACCTGCATTATCGTTTGCTGTTAAAATATTTATAACATCAAATTTACCAGTAGTATCAAATGCATATGGTAATACACCACAACCAGCAGCTAATATAGTAATTACATCATCAACAATAGCGCCATAAACTGTTTCATCAGTTTCTGCATTTCCGAAACCAGCTAATGCAGCTAGCATTCCAGTAACATCAGCAGCCTTCTTTGCAGGGTCAGTTTCAGCAGCATAAGCAACAACTGCTTTATTAGCCATCTTACATGCAATAGTAGTTACAACATTAGTTGATAATAAAACATCAACAACATTAAGTGCTTTAGTTACATTATCATTAGTTAATAATGTAGCATAGTTAACTTCATCACCTGAAGATAAAGCAAGAACAACTGGAAGTAATGGACCAACAGCAGCAACAACAGACATGATATCAGTTTTTGCAGCATCGTATATTGCTTTATTTGTAGTTTCATTAGTTCCAAAACCTGCCATTGATAAATATGCTTTTACTTCAGCATCTTCAACTTTAGTTGATGTTAAATAATTATTTACAACAACTAGTGCAGTATCTTTTACTAAATTACATGATAATGCAGCATTAATTAAAGTACAAATTCCAGTATAAGCTGTAGGAAGAACAGTTGTTACATCTTGAACAAATTCACCATTTGGAGCAAATATTGGTAATAAATCACATGCAGCAGCAATAACTGGCCATAAATCATCAACCATATTTGCAAGACTAACATTATGAACAACAGCATTGATTAATGGATCACCACAATCAAATGAATCTTTGGCAGCAGTTAATGTTGAAACAATTAGAGGGTTTTGTAACATACCTTTTAAAACAGGTTTTAATTGAGTATCAACATCAAAGTCATCACTTTCAATTAAAGCAATAATTGCTTCTAATGATAAATCACCACCATCTGGATTAATTTCATTCATTAATACAACTGTTTGAACAGCAGATCCACCAATAGATACAATAGATTCTGCCATCTTTTCAGGTTCAGTATTTACAACTGCTTTAATAGAGTTAGTTACAACTGGAGCTAAATCACCAAGTGATTCATTTAACATTTCTTTAACTGCATCACTTTCAAGAGCACTTTCTGCAATAGAAGGTAATACTTCAGAAACGATACCAACACTTACAGTTTTTTGTACAGCTGTAGTTAATTTAGATTTAGCATTTAATAATTTTTGAGTTGCTTCAGGAACTGGAGTAGTAGTATCAGTTGGTGTTTCAACAGATAATACGGCAGTAAGTTTTGCCATATCAAATACACCATTATCATCAGTTACTTCAGGTAATACTTCTGCAACGGATTTTACAGCATCAGCAAGTCCAGTTAAATCTGTAACAAAGTTACAAGTTGTAGCATTTGCATCATCAGAAGCTTTATATGTAACAAAGGCAAGATTACCTTTATCCATTAATGTTGAAGTAGATGAACAAATAAATGATGATCCACTTTCTCCATCAGCTTTAAATGATTTTGCAACAACTTGAATAGTTGTTTTATCAATACCTAATTTATCATAGATAGTTTCTCTTGAAGCTGTAGTTGGATTTGTTGCATCAACAACCATTACATAAGCATCATCATCTTTTGCAGATGTAGTAGATGCTCCACTATCAGCAGGGAATGCAGCCATAATCTTATCAGCTGTATCAAGTAATACATCGGCTTGTCCTACAAGTGGTGATAATACAAGTAGAGGAATGATAATCATTACACCTACAATAGCACCTTTTGCAGCACCAATTAAACCAAGTGTTTTAACAGCAGTATGTTTTTTACGTTTTTTACCGCAAATAGCAAATGCAATCCAACCAAATAATACTCTAGTTACTAGCATTAATACTAATGCTTCAACCCAGAATACAACTAGTCCAACAACACTCTTTGCAAGTGGTAATAGACTTGATAAGTCTATACCATTTACATTTAAGTAGCTAGCCACTAACCCTTCTACCGAAGTAACTCCAGCAGGAACAGTAAATCCGTCAATATATTCAGCAAGCGCATTTACATCAACTGCTAGAACTGCATCGATTATCTTATTATAAGTAAAGTAAGCGGTAACTATTGAACCAATTACTAAAATTAATCTCCACAATTTTCGTGGTGCTTTACCAAATAAACCAAAGAATAGGCCTATTACAGCACACACAATTATAAACAAATCGACTAAACTTATAGGTAAGTTTAATAGAATTTGCATAATTTCATCCATTTTTGTTTTTTCTCCTTATTAAAAATTTCTAGAGTATCCGAGAATACTCTATTTATATTATATCATTATTGAAAATAATATCAAGAGTATTTAATGATTTTTTTAAAAGAAATGAAATATAAATTATATTTAAACATTTAGCACTAAATATTTTGATTATTATTTTTTTAATATTTTATATTTTTTATAATCTAAATGTAATAATAGAAAGGAATTATTTTATGGATTATACAAAATATAAAAGATTTGATTTAAATAAAAAACCTATTAAACCACCATTTATTAGTAAACTTGTCATGTGGTTAATGACACCAATATTTGATTCAACTAAAACTAAAATAGTTAAAAATGGATTTGAAGATTTTAAAGAACCATCTTTAATTATTATGCAGCATCAATCAATGAGAGACTTTGGTAACTTGCAAAAAGCAATGTTTCCAAGAAATTGATCAAAAATAAAAAAAAATACTTTTGTAGAATATTAGTGTAAAGGAGAACATTATGAAAAAAACAAATATTGACCTATATTTAAAAAATAAAAAATATGTAAAACCTCATTGGTTTATTAGTTTTGTATATCATCTGATCTACTTATTTGAAACACCAAAATATAAAATTCATTACATAATAAAAGATGATATTAAAAAAGAAAAAGGACCTTGTTTTATTATATTTAATCACTCATCTAGAGCAGATCATTTCTTTTTACATGGTGTAACATACCCAAAACCATGTGTTAATATTGTAGGTAGAAATGAATTTTATCGCCAAAAATTTAAATTAGTATTTGGTTTATCTAACCAAATACCAAAGAAAAACTATACACCAGATGTTCAAACAATTAAAGCTGTTTCTACATGTATTAAATCGGGCGGATCAGTTATTTTTGCACCTGAAGGATTAGCATCTAACTTTGGAACAAATAAACCTATTGTTCCTGAAACATCAAAAATGTTTAAACATTTTAATATACCGGTTTATGTGTGCAGATTAGATGGCACATTTTTAGTAAGTACTAAAGCGGTTCAAAAAGAACGCTATGGCGATACATACGCAACATTATTTAAACTTTTTACCCCAGAAGATACTCAAAAGTTATCAGTTGAAGAGATGGATGACAAAGTAAACGAAGCAATTCATTTTAATGCATACGAATGGAATAAAAAAGAAATGCATAAATACGAATTAAAAAATGAAGCTGCTAAAAACTTAGAGTATTTCTTATATAAATGTCCAAAATGTCATACTGAATATACAATGGAATCTAAAGGTAACGATTTATATTGTACAAAATGTGGAAATGGTACATCAATTGATGATTATTATTTATTCCATCCATATGAAAAATCTGTTATTCCAGAAAATCCCGTTGAATGGGTTGTCCAAGAACGTGGCGATTTAATTAAGGAAATAAGATCTGATAAAAATTATTCATTCTCTGATGAGTGTGAAATAGGCAACCTAGATCCAACTAGATATATTAAAACAAAACTTGATACTACATATAAAGTAGGAAAAGGAAAGTTTATAGTTGATCATAATGGAGTACATTATATTGGAACACGAAATAATGAACCATTTGAATTTCACGTACCATATACCGAAATATATACTACAATTACATTTAATGATGCTAAATATTTTAGTTTTTATGTTAAAGGTGAATTATTCGATATATTCCCTTCTAACAAAACAACAGGTAAATTTATTATTCTTATAGAAGAAATGCATAGATATCATATAAATTACTATAAAAACTTTAAACAATATGATTATTTATATGAAGGATTAGAATTAGGAATTGATAACAAATAGAAAGAGGTCACATTTTTGTGACCTCTTTACTTATTAGTTAGTATTTGAAAATAAGCTGCAGCGCCAATCATTGCCGCATTATCTGTACAATATTTCATTTTAGGACAAGTGAATTTTATATCTAAATCATTCATTTTGGATTCCATAGCTTCACGTAGCCCTTTATTAGCAGATACACCACCAGCAATAATTACATGTTTTGCATTAAACTCTAAAGCAGCTTTAGCTGTTTTAGATACTAATACATCAACAACGGCATTTTGGAAAGATGCTGCAAGATTATTGTAATCTAATGTTTCACCTTTAGAAGTTGCTTTATTATATAAATTTATTACAGCACTTTTTAATCCACTAAAGCTAAAATCATAAGAATCTTTACCTAATTTTATATGAGGCAATTCATATGAAGCTATCCCTTCATGAGCCATTTTATCTAAAATAGGACCACCTGGATAACCAACATTAACCACGCGTGCAACTTTATCATACGCTTCCCCAACTGCATCATCTAAGGTTTCACCTAAAACTTTAAATTTAAAATGATCTTCCATTAATACAAGTTCAGTATGTCCACCAGATACTACTAAAGCAATCATAGGGAATAAAAAATCACTTTCTAAATAATTAGCATATATATGACCATATATATGATTAACCATTATAAGTGGTTTATTATATAAACAAGCTATAACTTTAGCACAATTAATACCAACCATTAATGAGCCAATTAATCCTGGATTAGATGTTACCGCAATATAATCTAAATCATTTGGGGTAATAGAAGCTTCTTTTAATGCTTGATCTAATACAACTGTAATCTTTTTAATATGTTCTCTACTGGCAACTTCAGGTACTACTCCACCATATAAAGTATGAATATCAATTTGAGTATATACTACATTTGATAAAATAGTTCTACCATCTTTTACAACAGCCATTGCTGTTTCATCACAACTTGATTCTATAGCTAAGATAATCATAATATTTTCTCCATTATATATGCATCAGTATTATCTTGATAATATTTTTTTCTTGTATTTACAATATTAAAATTAAATTTATTATGATAAAAATTAATAGCTTTATCATTATTAACTCTAACTTCTAATGAACAAGATTTAATTATTTCATTATATTTATTAAAGAAATCATTTAAAAGATGAGTACCAATACCTAACAATTGATAATTATCATCAACACAAATATTAAGAATTTCAGCATAATCTACTGCAATCATAATACTAACATATCCAACTATTGTATTACCGTCTAACGCAACGCTAACATATCCGTTATCAGAAGTAATAACTTCAGTTAATATAGATTTACCTAAATTATCTTTTAACATTTTTTCTTCTAATAAAATAATTTGTTCAATATCTAAAATACTAGCTTTTCTGTATATAATCACTATAATACACTCCTAATATAATTAGGTGAATAATCAAAGAATGATTCTTCTTTATATAGTTTATTATTTAGAAGGTTGTTAATAGCCTCTTTAGAATATTTAAAAAAATCGACATTTAATTCTAATAATTTATATTCTTTAAAATCTTCAACATTAAAAGATTCTATAAAAGATTCTTTTATAGAATCTTTTATAATACCTTCTTTTATTGATATACCTTTTACATATGAAGAATTCTTTTTAGCAGGTATACTTGCTAAAAAAGAACCATCTTGTAAATATATACTTGATAATATTAAATCTAATGATGAAAAACTATATAATTTTATATTTTTTAAATAAGAAATTGTTTTACCAACAGTTCCAGCTATTCTTAAACCAGTATAAGATCCAGGACCTCTTCCAATATACACTTCTTCTGTTGAATCAAAAGTATAGTTATTGTCATTAATAAATTTAGTTAAATAATCCATTAATGTTTCAGAATGATCACATTTGCCTTCTCTATAAAAAACATTTATTAAAGAATTATCTATAATTGATAGAATTAAATAATTAGTAGATGAATCAATCAATAATTTCATATGATGCCTCTTTTATTTCTTCTATACTTATTAAATCTAAATAATCTATTATAGATACAATTCTTTTATTATCTCCAATATCATTAATAGTTATATCCCATCTATCATGAGGTATTAAATCATTAATAATATTTGCCCACTCTATAACAGTTACACCATTTAAATAAAAATATTCTTCTAATTCAAAATCACTTTCAGATGAAGTTAATCTATATACATCTAAATGATATAATTTATCAATTCCATTTATTTTATTTGTTGCATCATGTATTTTCATAATAGTAAAAGTAGGGGAATTAATTACACGTTCAACACCTAATGCTTTACCAATACCTTTAGTAAAAGTAGTTTTACCAGCTCCTAAATCACCATTTAATGTAATAACAAGATTAGGTTTCATATATTTAGTTAATAAATATCCTAAAGTAGTCATATCATCACTAGATGATACTATTAATTTAAAAGATTTCATAAAATCACTCCAAAACAAAAAGTTAAAAACTAAATATTAGTTTTTAACTTTTATCTTTTTTTATAATCTTCAATCCATTTAGATAGATTACTAGATAAAGGTTTAAAACCAACTTCATATGTTGGAACCTTACATTTAACACCTTTAGTCTTATGTAATTGCTTATACGATAAATTTATCTTTTTATTTTCTTCATCAATTGATAAGACTCTAGCTCTTATTTCATCACCAACATGAACAAATTCATGAATGTTTTTTACATAATTATCAGAAAATTCAGATATATGGATTAATCCAATATAGTCATCAACCTCAACGAATGCTCCATATCCAACAATTCCGGTAATTTTAACATTAACTATATCTCCGGGTATCATAAAGATTCTTCTTCTAAAATTTGTTCTACACCAATTACACCAGGTACTTCTTCTAACATCATTGCTTCAATAGCGTTCTTCATAGTATCTGAACTAGATGCACACCCCATACAAGCACCAAGTAATTTGATATATACAATTCCTTCTTCAAATTTAACGAACTCTAAATCTCCACCATCACCATTAAGATATGGTCTTAATTTTTTAATAACTTTTTTAATTCCTTTAACAATATCGTTATTTTCCATATATATAACTCTTTTCTTAAATATATTATACATTATATATCTATATTTTTAAATAAAATAGTTTTTAAAAAGTCTAGTAGACTCCTACTAGACTTTTATAAATTATTTTCTTAATAATACAACTGTTTCAGATCCAATCCCTTCTTCTAAAGAAATTAAACCTCTTTTATTTAAAGTTGCTGCTTTTACGCATACATAATCACATTTTGTAATATTTTTAATATTATCTATCATTAATCTTTTATAATCTTTTAGATTAGGTTTAATTAAATATAACATTACATCAATATTAGAAATTTCATACCCTAATGAATTAACTTTATCTACAACATCTTTTAAAATAATTGATGAATCAATATCTTTATATAAATTATCAGTATCAGGATAGAATGTTCCAAGATCACCTAATGAACTAGCACCTAGTATTGCTTCTGCAATACTATGGTATAATACATCTCCATCACTATGGGCAATAAGTTTTTTATATTCTAAAAACTCTATACCACCAAGTTTTAATACTCCATCGTTTGAATATGGATGATAATCAAGAGAATGACCAATATATGAATGTTTATTATTATATAAATAATATTCACATAAATTTAAATCAGATGAATATGTTACTTTAATATTAGGAAAAGATTCTTCAATATATTTAATTTTATATGAATTATCAAATAATGATACTTCATCTGTAATATTATTAGTATTATTTAAAATAACATCATAGCATTTATTTGTAAACCCTTGAGGAGTAGATACATTTATAATATTTGATCTATCTAAAGTATTAAATGAATCAATATATCTTAATGTATCAATACAGTGTTTTCCTAAAAAAGATACATCATATTCATTTAATGAATTTAATACATTTAATATATCATCTTTACTTACAAGAGGTCTTGCGGCATCATGAATTAAGCATGTATTAGTATCTACTATTTTTAATCCTTCTTTAACAGATAAAAATCTTTCTTCTTTTCCATAAGCAAATACAACTTTATCTAATTCATTAGTACTATCTAAGTATTCTTTAAAGAAATTTTCTTCTTCTTTTTTAACGACTAATATTATTTTATTAAAATCTAAATCAATAAATTTCTTTAAAGAAAAATAAAATAATGGAATATTATTAATTCTTTCTAAAACTTTATTTTTATTACCATTAAATCTACTAGCACTACCTGATGCAAGAACAATTACACTAGAGGTCATTGTTTGCCTCCTCTATTGCTTTTTCTAGATTTCTTAATGCTTTATTAATAGATGTATTAAATTTTAATTCAGATAATTTTTTAAGTAAATCACTAGTTTCAATAGAAGATGTAATTCCATCATCAAAATCATCATTAACTCTTGATGTAACATGTATTATTGATACTAATTCCTTACCTTTATCTGTTAAATAAATAGAATCTTCAACAGCATGATATAAGCAATCATTTATATTAATAATAAATTTAATTCTATTAACATAATTACTATTAACATTTTTACTTTCTTCAGCATATCTATTACGTGATTGTTCATCAATCATATAATAAAACTCTTCAAAAGTATATGAATCCTTATTAAGTCCTACATGATCTTTAAATGCATCTGTTGTAAAATAGGCTTTTTCTGTAAAATCATAATATAATACAACACCTTCAGATAAAGACATAAGTAAATGTAATACATTTTTAGAATCAACTATTTCTTTAGATAATAATTGATTATTTTGATTTAATTTTTTTATTAAAGCCATCTTATCTTGATATAGATTTATCATAGATGCTATATAATTACTAGATATATATATAGGATCAATTAATCCAGTATAATGGTTTATTTCACCTTTTATAAATATATCACATGTAAAACAATATGTAACTTTATTATTTATAGAATTATCTACTTCTTTTATAAAATTAACTAATAATCCATCTGAATAATCAGTATCATTTATTTTTACTATTTTTAATACTTTAGATAATAAAGAATAACTATTTATCTTTTTAATATCTTTAAAATCTTTATTAGCAAGTTTTAATAGAGATTCTGAACAATCGATAATTCTTTTCTTTTTATTTACAACAAAACAAAAATCAGAAGTATCAGATTTAATAGTATCTTTAATAACCTTAGATATAACATATAATCTATTAGTTTTTATTATAGATAAAATATACATAATGATTATATAAACAGTAAATAATCCAAATATATATATATAATAATTAGATAAATCTAATCCATAATTAGTAATTGATAAAGATATAATTAATCCAAATATAAGAATATAATCTATTCTAAAAGTTTTTATAATAATTAAATCATTAATAAATAACAAAGTAGTTAATAATAAAGATATAGAAAGTAGAATTAAAGTATATATATCAAAACTTAAGAATAACATAATTATTCATATAAGATATGTTCATTTAGAACATCTCTTAATACTTCCTCTGATATATTTGTTGTTATTGTACCATCAACAGTATAACTTATAGAACCAGTTTCTTCCGATACAATAATACTAAATGCATCTGTTTCCTCACTTATACCAAGTGCTGCTCTATGACGAGTACCAAGAGATGATGGTAAATCAGGATTATCGCTTAATGGATAATATGCTGCAGCACATTCTATAACAGATCCTTTTATAATAACAGCACCATCATGTAATGCAGTATTAGGGAAAAAGATTGTTCTTAATAATTCTTTAGAAAAATCAGCATCTATTTTAACAGCTCTTCTTTTATAGTTATTTAATGAATCATGTTTTTCAAATGTAATAATTGCTCCCATTTTTCTATAAGAAAATGAAGTAATAGTTTCAACTAAACTATTTACTAAAACATCTTTTGGAATTCTTGTTACAAGATTAGTTACATCATTATTTTTCTTTCTAGAAGATGATTTTACTTTTTCTAGGTTCGCAAAAAAAACTAAATAAAAACATACTATACACATTAATATAACAAATGCATAAAATACAACCTTTAATTCTAAATTAAATAGTACTACACATAAAATAACAAAAGCAAAAGTTATTAAGACTTTATATATTGTTTTTATCTTCTTTAAAAAAGTAATACATAATAGATATCCAAGAAAACCAGTTAATAAAATATCAACAGTAAAACTTATAGGATCATTTATTACATAATTAATTAATACTTCAAACATAAAAATTACCTCAACAATATTTTTCAAAGATATTAATAATATCTATATTATTATCATCTTTTGCATAATCATAGGCTGAATTATTCTTTTCATCTACTAAAGATGTATCAGCATGCATCTTTATTAAAAATTCAACCATTGTATCATCTTTTTCAGCAACAGCTAAATGAAGTGGTGTTGCTTCAAATTCTGATGGAGCATTAATATCTGCTCCACACATCAATAATTCTTGAACCATCATAATATTATGTAACTTTACAGCCTCATGGATAGGCGCATCATAAGAATCATCACATATATCAATATTTAATCCAAGTTGGACTAAATAATTAAATAATCCTGATTTAGAATATTTAACTATTAAATGAGCTATAGTCTTTCCATTATTATATTTAGAATTAATATTAAATCCATCATTTATATAATTATTTAGATCATTTTTAAATTTAATAATACTAAAATTAGTATCTTGAAACATTTTTATTAATTCTTTAAAAACATCTTTTTTATTTATCATGAGAAGTAACCTTTTTATATATATCATTTAATACATATTCATAATTATTATATAATTCATCAACACTATATTCTAATATATGATAATTAAATAATTTTGATATGCTGTTTATATACATATAATCATCTATTAAAGAATAATTAAACATAGTTCTTCTACCATAAATAACTATACCAAACATTTTTTCTTTAAATTTAATAATTAAATTTACTAATCCTTCAAAAGAATATACAAATAATCCCTTATCCATTAAATCTTTTTTAATATAAAAGCCTATTTCGTTATCTCTTAACAATTGATGTTCTTTAATACCTGATAGATAAGCATATTCATCATAATTATCAAAACTATTAAATATAAGTGTCAAATTATTTGTTGTTACAATATTTTGATAGAACAATTTAACAATGGAATTTTCTGCATTATGATGTTTATTAACTATAACATAACCTTCTTTTACAGTTTTTACAACGTCAGTTAATGGATTTGTAATATAAATATATTCATAAATAGATTTGTCTATTAAATTATTATTAAATAATTCAAACAATATTTTATTAACCAATCTATTATCACTTATTGTAGAAACATATATTCCAGTAATTATTTTATTATTATACGCATTTAAAATTATATTCTTAATCAAATCTTTAATATTTTGTTCATATGTAACTATTACTTTACCAGTATATGGAAGAAATATATTCTTTTGAGAAAGATCAATCGATTGCATTTCATTTAATGCAAGATATCTATTAGACATATGAATCATTGAATGAATATTAATACGTTGTAATAAACCATTGGATACAGATAATTTATATGATAAATCACCAGATACTATTACTTGTTTTGCAGTATCAATTAATGCATAAGTATCTGCATCAGATAATTCTGCATTATCTATTAATACTAAATCATAATTAAATAAATTTGTAAATGTATTAAATGTTAATGTATCACATAAGAATATTTTCTTATCATTTGGCATAGAAAATATCATATTAGCATCATCATCTAATATATTACCTATTATTTGAGCATAATCTTTTATGCTCTTTTTATGTTTCAATGGATTATATATAGTAAGCTTTGCAGTATTTTTAATACATTCTTGATTAATAAAATCATTATATGATTTAATTTCATTAATCCATTTATTCTTATCAAATTTAATTAAATCACTAGCTTCATTAAATCTTTCTAATAATACAGAATACATATATTCTTTTTCTAAATCATCAAAATTTGATTCAGTGTATATATATGATATAACTTCTTTTAAATTAAAATAATCTAATACTTGTATACAAGAAATAATATTATATGCTTTATTAAGATTATCAAGTTCAAGAACATATTTATTTAAGATATTAGATACTTCACTTAATGATACATTTTGTAAATATACAAGTGATTTTCTAAAGAAAGAAGAAAATTCTCTTACTAATTTTAACCAACTATTATAGTAGTTATCTAGTTTTATACCATATGATATAAATTTTTTGTATTCAGAATCATTATTAAAGATATCTTCAAATACAGAATAATCTATAAATTGTGTTTTAAAGAAATTAAATGAGTAGTAAGAATTTTGAATATCTAAAATATTGGTATCAAAACTATTATAAGATACACCAAATATATGTTTAAAATCATCACTATTTGATTTTAATTCTTCTTCTAATCCTAAATATTCTTTATAACATTTTAAATATTCTAATATTGAATCATATGTAATTGCAGATTGTTCTTTAAAACAATTAAATAATGATGTTCTATTTTTAATAACGGTATTAACATCAATAATTAGATTTTCTATATTATTTAATTCTTTTTCAATTAAATCCTTTTTATTATTAAAATTATAATAATCTAGCTTTTCTCTAATAATATTTATTTGTCTTGCGTACTTTTCTAGTAATATTAATTCTTGATAAAATTTTGAATTATAAAAATTATCAAGTGTAGAATATTCTTTAGATAAAGATAAAATAATATTTATATCAAATTTATTTAAAGAATTACATGCTGTAATAAAACTATAAAAATTAGTATATTTATCGTTATTATTAAGATCATATTTTATATATTTATCAAGTTCTATAATCGATAATCTTAAATCTTTTAATATATGGCATGTATCTATAATATTATTTTTAGAAGCTCCAAGAGTTACCGCATATATTTTAATTAAACTATCTTTATTTAAATCTTTTAAAAAATTATAATCAATTTGTTTTAAATTAAGTTTATTATATTCATTTAATATTTGATTATAGTTATTATATTCATCTATAAATGAGATATTATTTTCAATAAATAAATTCGGATTACTTAAAAAGGATAGTAATACTTCAATATTTAGTTCTTTATTAAATACAATATTTTTAACTTTATCAAAGAAATTAGCATAATCTATTGATAATGTATTAATTTTAAAATAACTTTTAAAATAATCAATTGTTTGATGTGCATCATGAATATTAATCATTGATTGTTGCAATGATTCTAAATTTAAATTATTTGCAATAATCTTTTTGATTAATGTTTCATCTTTATTATTAGCTAACGAATTATAATAATTGTTTACATCTTTTAAAGTATAACCATCATTTAAAGATAATGATTCAATATTTTTAAGTCTAGTATGACGTTTTATTATAGAACCTAATAATAAAATATTTTTATTAACTAATTCATGTGTTGAATCATCTAGCCATACTTTGGCAGGTCTAAATGATTCAAAGTCTTGAATATTCTTAACTATTCTTCTTAATGTATTAATATTTTTAATATTTTTTAATTTGAAAAACTCACAAAAATCTTTTAATTCTGTATTCAAATTATTATTAACATCAATAAGATTATATAAAATATCTTTAATATCATTAGATTTATCAAGTTTAGGATCTGCTAATAAAGTATTCCATACTGATTTAGAAAAGTTATATCCTTTAATATTAAAAGATATCTTTTTTAAACATTCGGATACTTGTTCATTTTCATTAGGCTCAAGTTTTAATAATCCTTTAAATCTTGGGATGATATTTAACTTTTTATATATAGCTAATTTCTCTAAAATATAGCTATATTTATATCCTAAATATTTTTTATCATACAAATCTTGGAAATTAAGTAATGTATCAATATTATTTACTTTATCATACTTTACATCAAGTAAAGTAGTGTTGGAAGTATTATTATTAATTCCCGGATAAAAAGAATAAACATATTTATATAAATTGTATTTTGAAAGTAAATTATTAAATTCAAGTAGTTTATTAAAGTTATTATTTACATATAAAATATTTTTATTATTAATAACTGCATCACTTACAATATTTAATAAAGTAGTGGTTTTACCACTTAAGCTTTTACCTTCAATTACAAAACTTTTTCCTTGATGAGCTAAATTACATGCATATTTTTGATCACCATTAAGATTTGAAATATATTTAATATTATCAAAGAAATATTTATTAATTTCATAATAATCATTTTCTTCAGTTGATAAAACATTATTAAATATTTGTTTAGATGTGGAATAAGTATTAAATCTAAATTCCGCAAAACTTAAATACGATTCTGTTGATATATTTAAATTGATATGATTTCTAAAACTAACAGTAAACATATCTATATCATATACACTATTAAATGTAGTTCCATATATATATTTAATTTTAGATATTTCTTCTTCTGATACAATATGTTGATCAATAAAATGATTTAAAAGAATATTATTGATTTCCGCATCACCTATTTTAGAAACTAATTCTTTTTCAAAATCTATTTGAATAGGAATAATAACTAATGGTGCTAATTTTTCTTTATGCTTTGAGGTATAATATCTTACAACACCGGCTGTTAAGATATATGAACATATTAAATTATTATTCTTAATAGATTTTAAAAATTCTAATTGATTTAAATAATCATTTCTATTATCTGTAAGTTTACCTAAACCATTATTTACTTGATTAATATCAAGTATATTATTAATAGAGATATCTACACCAGATAGTAGTTCATCGAATATATCAATTTTTATATTTCCTAATTCGATATAATAATCTTTATTTAATAAATCTATTAAATGAGGATTATTTAAGGCTAACCGGTGTTTTCTTAGCCATAAATTATTCATAATTTAATACCTTTTTATTGTTATTTATTTATGATTATTATATCACATAACACATTATTTTATTAACATTTAAATCGGTTAAATATCAATATAGAATATATATATGTTATAATGATTATTGAGGATAAAATTATGGATGAATTAATTAAATCTACTGCAATTTTAGTAGGTGTATATACTCATAATGATAAAGAATTCTACTATGAAATGGAAGAATTAAAAGGATTAGCAGAAGCTTGTTGTATTGATCCTGTATATCAATTAACACAAACTCTAGATCATCCAAATAATTCTACCTATATTGGAAGTGGAAAATTAATAGAATTACAAGAAAAAGTAGAGTTATTTGAAGCAGATTGTGTTATCTTTAATGATGAATTAAGTCCTGCGGTATTAAATAATATAGCGGAAATTTTATCTTGTGAAATTTTAGATAGAACTATGCTTATTCTAGAGATATTTAAAACACGCGCAAAGACTAAAGAAGCATGTCTACAAGTAGAACTTGCAAATCTAAAATATATGCTTCCTCGTCTTATAGGAGCTAGAAAAAACTTATCTAGAACAGGTGGCGGAGGATCTGGTGGAACAGGCGCAAGACGTGGAAGTGGTGAAACTGCTCTTGAACTTGATAGAAGAATTATTGAAAATAGAATATCTCATATTAGAGAAGAATTAGCTGAAGTTGTTAAATCAAGATATATTACAAGATCTTTAAGAAAGAAAAATAATACACCTAGTGTTGCGCTTGCAGGTTATACTAATGCTGGTAAATCAACAACAATTAATTCATTATTAAAATATTCTAAAGATCAAATAGATAATAAAGAAGTTTTTGTAAAAGATATGCTATTTGCAACATTAGAAACTTCAACTAGAAGAATAAAACTAGAAAATAATCATGAGTTTTTATTAACAGATACCGTAGGTTTTGTTAATAAACTTCCACATCATTTAATAGAAGCTTTTAAATCAACTCTAGAAGAAGTAACGGAAGCATCTTTAATTATACATGTAATTGACGCTTCTAGTCCATTTGTTGAAGAACAAATTAAAACTACTATCGATGTATTAAATAAATTAGGTTGTTCTAATATCCCAGTATTATATTGTTTTAATAAAATAGATTTAGTAAAAAATGAAATTTTTATACCAACATCATATTCTCCAATGATTAAAATATCAAATCAAAATAATGACGGTATAAATGAATTAATTAATTATATTGATAATACATTGTTTACTAAATCATATTCTGTAACTTTGCTTATTCCATATGATAAAGGTAACATTTATAATATCTTAAAAGAAAAAGCAAATGTAGAAAATACTGAATATTTAGAAAACGGTATAAAGTGTAAAGTTATACTAAGTGAACATTTATATAATATATATAAGGAATATATAAAGGAGGAGTAATGTAATTACTCCTCCTTCCTTATTATATATATTATTTTGAATAGACATGTTCATCATTTAATATTTCATTTTTAATATCAATTAGTTCATTTATAGTTGATACATTAACAATTCTAACCTTATAATTTTTAGTACCTATCAAGTTTTTTAAATAGAATGCAGCATGTGTACGCATTTCAACTATTGCTGCATATTCACCATGTTCTTTTACTAATCTATTAGCATGTTCTATCATAATATCTAATACTTCTTTTTTTGATGGTTTATCAATAATTGTTCCATCTTTTAAATAAGAAGTAATTCTTTTAAATATCCAAGGATTTCCACAGGCTGCTCTTGCAATCATTATACCATCAACACCAGTTTCATCAATCATTCTTTTTGCGGTAAATTCATCTATAATATCTCCATTACCAATTACTGGAATAGATACTGCTTCTTTTACTTTTTTAATTAATGACCAATCAGAATGTCCATTATATAAGTCTGATCTAGTTCTACCATGAATAGTGATTGCGGAAGCACCTGCTTTTTCGATTATTTTAGCAACTTCTACACAATTAATAGAATCATGGTCCCAACCAGTTCTTATTTTACAAGTAATAGGTAGATTAATATTATCTACTAATGTTTTTATAATATCATATATTTTATTAGGATCTTTTAATAAAGCAGACCCTGAACCATTACTTGTAACTTTTTTTACAGGACACCCCATATTAATATCAATAATATCTACATTAGAATTAGCTTCTACTATTTTAGCTGCTTCAAGTAAAGAATTTTTATCACTACCAAATAGTTGCATTACAACTGGATGTTCATTTTCCAATACATTTATCATATTAAGAGTTTTAGCATTATGATAAGTTAAACCTTTATCTGAAACCATTTCACAATATACAGCTCCTGCACCCATTTCTTTACATATAGATCTAAATGCATAAGATGTAACTCCGGCCATAGGAGCTAAAAAAACGTTATTAGAAAATTCAATATTTTTTATTTTCATATATATACCAATAATTAAGCCTGTATTTATACAGGCTTAATTTTATTTATTCATATTTTTGTATGCTTCAAGTAAAGCTGCAATTTGATCATTGTTTTGAATTAAATCTTTTTGTTCTTGAGTAAGACTTGATAAATCTATATCATTTACATCAAAATTAGATGGATCAACTGATGAATTATATTGTTCTAGTACATTCTTTATAAGATCTGTATTATCTAATATTTCTTCAAATTGTGATAATTTAGAAGAATCAGATAAATCAATACCTAAAACATCTTCTAAAGTAGATTTAATTATACTTGAATCACTTAAATCAATAGTTGATTCTGTAAATAATGTAGATACTACATCTAATACATCAGCAATATTCTCTGGAGTAATATTTTGAATATCAAGTGAACTTGTAGGATCTGTTGATTTATATAAAGTAAATAATGTCTTTATACTAGGAGCAAGAGTTTTTAATGTATCTTGATTTGTAAAATCAGGTCCTAAATTAAATGAATTCATTATAGTTCCTAATATTTTAGTAGTTATTATACCATTAGAAGCTGTAACCATTAATGTTGATAATGTATCAGGATCTAAACTATCTTGATTAAATGTACCATTAATTAAAGAAGGACAATCATTAACAATATCAAATAATGTTTCTATTTCTATATTCCATCCATTATTTATCTTTTCAATCTTGTTTATATCAGATTGCGTAATAGATGTTGATGCATTCATAGAACTAATTATCGAATTAACTAACGCAACAATAGCTTTTTTACCTATTGTGTATTGAACAGATGCTTTTAATGCATTTTCTTGTGTTTCATTAAATGTAAAGTTAAATCCAGAACCATCAGTAAATGTTGTTAATAGATTTAATACAGAGGTTAGATTATTAATCCATCCTTCATTATCTATTTGTTTAACATCATTATCAGTTAATACAATATTTAATGAACTATTACTTAAATATGTTCTTAGTAGATTAACTATAATATTTTTAGTTAATACACCTTCAAATGCTTTATTAATAATAGGTGTAAGTGTCATCATAGTAAGCGCATTAGATGGATCAATTGATGTAATTTGATCCATATTATCATATAGATAAAATACTATATCAAGTTCACCCACCCAACCTGTTTTATTACTTGTATATGTTTTATTCTTAATAGTAGTTAAATCATCCTTAGTAAGAGTAATACTTATACCTGGAATATTACTAAATGCATAATCAATAAGTCCTTTTATTGAAGGTTCTAATAACTTACTATTAGTAATTTCAGTTATTAGTGTTGCAAGAGTAGTTCTTGCAGATGTTCTTTCAGGTGAATCTATTGTTGATAACGCATTAGTAACAGTAGATGATATATCATCTAAGCTACCTATTAGATTAATTAATGTAGTGAATTCTGTTTTCCAAGAAGTTACATCTTTAATATTAAATGAAATATTAAAGCTTTTAATTCCATCAAGTGATGAAATATAATTTAGAATTGAAGCTAATATATCTTTTAATAATGTTGAATTATCAACATATTTAGCTACATTACCTTCAGTTATAGCTTCTTTTTCAATATATTTAGTAATACTTTCAATATCACTTTCAGTAAATGTAGCTAATATTTCTATAGGGTTTGCACTGGATAATATATTTTTATTTATTATTGCATTAACAAACCATAGTAAATTAGATATTTCTTTTGTTTGTTTATAATCAGAATAATTACTAAATTCTTTTGCAGTTATAGTAAGTGATAATTCAATATCTCCTAATTGAATTAAACCAAATGCATATTTGATTAGTGGTACAAAATTTGATCTAATAAATGCTGAAGAAGATAATCCAGATATTAATGATTTTAATGATTTATATTCATCAGATTCTTCTTCATCACCAATAGGAGCACTAGCAGATAATAAAGTCATAAATCCAGATGGATTAGAGCTTATTGTTAAGAAACTAGATGCCGCATCAAATAATGCTTTATATTCATTCTTCCAATCATTTTTTGTCCATTCTAATGTTTTAGATCGTTTTAATCCAGTTAATTCTAATTTATTAGAATCAGATAATGTAGCATTTAATGAAGTATTTAAGAATGTCGCAATAAATTCTGTAATAGTAGAACTATTATTAGTAATAAAATATGAATTACTTAGTTTTGTTGATAAATCATTAGTATCCATATTTTCAAATATACTACTAATACCACCAGGAGCACTCATACCATTAACTAATCCCATAATAGATCCTGCCGCTGTAATAGTAGATGAGAATTCTTGTTTCCATTCAGTATTAGTCCAATTAGAACTATTTGTTAATCCATAAAACTTAATATCATCACTATCTTCTATTAAACCAGCTTGCACTAAATAAGTAGCAATAAATGATCCTATAACATCTTTTATTAAGGAATCTAAATTATTAGTAATTAATTTAGATTTAGATAAATTAGTTAACAATAAATCTCCATCATTAGATACAAAATATGTAGTAAATAAAGTATTAATATCTATTGTTTGATTAGTTAATCCATTTATTAATGGTATTAATGAACTAATAGTACCAAATAATGCACTATACTCATTAACATCAAAATTTGTTTTAGCAAAATTAGGGAATTCAATATCAGGTAATACACCTAATGTATTAAATACAGTACCTGCATTCATGAATACCAAATTAAATAAAGCACTAAATAAATTAGAATTAGAAATAGTTTTAATAAATTTTGCATAAGATGTATCATTATCATTAATTACATTAGTATTAATTACTTCTTGAGTAGAAATAAATGTTAATAAATTAGTAATAATATATTGATCATCAAGTGGATTAGATTTAATAAAAATATTAGAATTTATTAAAATATTTACTGCATCAAGCAATACTTCAAGTTCAGTTATCCAATCTTTAATATCATCTAGTGGTGATAAATCAACTTTATCACCAAAAGTTGTTTTTAATAAATTTTTAATTACTTCTTTTAAAGCATTATTTAAAGTTGTTTTTAATAACTCTGATTCTTTTGATTGATTAATTAAACTTCTTAAAGCAGTAATTGTATTAGAATCAAAACTACTAAAATCTAGAGAAAGTACTTTATCTAATTGATCTTTATTAGCAGAATATAATGCAACTAAAGAAGGAATATTAGATAATTCTTTAGAAAAACTAATACTACTACTTGAATATGCTGTTTTTAATGCATCTTTAGTTAATCCAATAGAAGAAAGTGTTGTATCTAACGCACTAGAATTTAATAATAAATTAATTAAACTTGGAGATACATAATCAATAACAGATAATTGTTGTATTTTATTTATTAGGTTTTGTGTCTTAGTAGCATTTTCTGCTGTAAATAAAATATTTACATCAAAATTAGAAAAATCACTAATTCCATAATCACTCATAAAACCAACAGCTAAATCTATACAACCAGTAAGATTAGCAATTATATCAACTTGGTCTAATGATTTATTATTTGTAAATATCTTTTGATAGTCACTACTTTGACTAGATCCTAAGAAATCAATATAATTAGTACCGAGTTCTACACCTACTTGAAGAACTGATTTTAATAAATTAGAAGTTGATGCTAGTGGTAATACATCTTTTATATAAGAACAATAATTAGATAAATTACTTGTTGATATAGGATTAGTATTTAATTCATTAATTAAATCAATAACTTCTTCTTTTTGAACTAGATCTATTGAGTTAATTATTTCTTCTCTTAATATAACTTTAGTATTTTTTGTATCAATAGAGAATACATCATCGAATACCGCATTTGTAAGTGGTTTATTATCAATTTGAATAGTATTATAAATAGATTCTATAACTGTACCATGATATTTATCAGCAAGTTCCACATATTCCATATATGGTTCTAGCGATACAAAGAAGTTTTTAATATTATCTGGTAATTCATTATTATCTATTTGAATAACATAATTATAATCTGATAAATTATTACTAACTCTAAATAGAGATGGCGATTCATATTGATTATTAACTGTTATACTAGTAGAAGTATTATTATCTACAACAACTTTTACTTCATCAGCAATACTTAATAATCCAGAGAATAAAAAGAAATATACAACACCATAGAATAATAATGACTTAGCACCATCAATTAATGCTCCACCTATTCTTGATTTCATAGATGGTTTTGGTCTAATATTAGTATTAATATTCTTTTTAGGTCTAAATTTAAGCCAAATAAAATCATATATTATTTTATATAAAGTTATACTTAATATAAAAGTAACAAGCAAATATACTATTTTTACTAAAAAAGTAACTAATCCTATAATGAACTCTTGCGTATATTCACCACTAAATAAGTCTTTTATACCATCACCTAAATTAGTGATACTTCCAACAAATGCTAAAACTGTATCATAAACATTAGTTAATGGTACAGTCCCAACTGTTTGATTTAATGATGAAAAATCAACTTTCATCATTAAATCAACTAACGGATCCATGAATATTAAAGCAACACCAAATGTAATAAATGTTGTTATTAAATAATATGTAGATTTTCTAGTTCCTCTAAAGAATCCAACTAGCATGTGCAAAACTATTACAGCAAGAACTACAAAGTCAAGATTATTAAAGAAAAATTCTATATGTTGAAATAAAATATTAATTGTATTTTGATCCATAAACAGTTTTGCTCCTTTCAAAAAATTTATTTATTATATTTAGAATGCTGCAATATTTAAATTTAACCCTGTATAAGTAGGATATGTTCCAGTACTTATATATATTTGGCTAAATGATGCAGGAACACTTGATAACGAACTCCCAAATAATTGATACATATATAAAGTATTATTAATTTTTGAACAATAAACTTTTTCTAATGTTACACATCCAGATAAAGTATATTTATTTAAAGTTCCATTAGGTAATCTAATTTCTTTTAAATTTTTACAATTATAAAAGAAATTACCTGTAACATTTATAGTTCCGTTCCATTTAAATGATTCTAAACTTTCGCAACCATAAAAACAATCAGTACCAAAAATACCAATCTTTGATAGATTATCTCCTGCCACAATTTCTTTTAATTTAATACAGTTTTTAAATGCTTCAGCATTAATAGTTATATTAATTCCTTTAAATTCTACTTTACTTAATAGAAATGCCGAATCAAATGCATTATTTCCAATGGAAATAACACTTGCTGGGAATGTAATATTTTGTATTAAAGAATAAGAAAATGCATTTGATTGTACTTGAGTAACAGGTTTACCATCAATAGTATCAGGTACTACTACATTAACGCCATTTCCAGTATATTTAGTAATATAACAATCATTAGTATTAACTTGATATGTAATGTCATCTATTGTAATATCGCTTATTAAGTTATTAATCTTTGCATACATAGAAAATACTACTATTGCAATAACACATAAAGCTGTCATAATAATTGAAGTTATCATAGATCCTGTTGGTTTATTAGTATTAGTGATATCTTCTACATTAATATTCTTACCAGCTAATTTCTTTTCTTCTTTTGCGTTATTCTTTTCTTGTTGTTCAAGCTTAGCTTTTCTTAATTTTTCATTCTTTTTAATTTTTTCAATATCTTTTTGATCAGCAGCTGCTTGATCATCTTCTATTTTTTTAGATATAGAATCAAATTCTTCAATAGGATGACGAATATCAATAAATTCCCCATTTTCCCATATACTTCTTTCAAATGATGCTTTCTTTAATTCAACTTCTATGTATGCACAACATTTATTTGCAAGAAGCTTTGCTTTTGGAATGAATGTTGCATTTTCATCAAACATTTCATCTTTAGTAGTAAGAGTTATTTCTTCTAATAAGTTTTTATTAGAATCAAATTCTTTAACTAAAAAAGTAAATGATACTAACTTTTGATTAACAGAATTATTAAATTTAAATACAATATATTTATCATTTGATTCTTCTTTAGTAAATATTACATATTCTTGTAAAGAAATTACTTGAGGATTAGATTCATTATATTTTATTTTTCTAACCATATTAGTAGAACTCATAATCAACTACTCCTCCTGCTCTATTTTCTAAATTTCTTTGTTTTAATTTAATAGCAGTTGTTATCCAATGTAATAAAAATATAAATACACCAACTCCAACTATAGTTAAATTAACCCAATTTAAATAAAATGTAGTAGCTTTTTCTTGTAATATAAGTTTTGGTATTAAGTAATCTGCAATAAATACTATTGACATATATAATAAACTAGAAACAAATGAATACTTATTAATTCTTTTTTTGTTTAATGGTTTAATAATTAAACCATTTACATCACATTCATTAACAGATTTTACAAATACATTAACATCTTTACAATTCTTAGAAAGAATTATTACTTTAGAATTATTTGCAGTATTTCTTTCAATTACTTCTAATACTCTTATTGGTTTATGAATAACATTATATTCAACAATATAATATGATATCTTTTCATAAGGTGTATTAAAATGACATATAAGTGTTTTATCATAAGATGAATTAGATATTACATACTTATTCATATATTTAGATGTTTCGCCATGAGTTGTATATATATAATTTTTATATCCTTCATCACGTTTAGTAGCAATTAAATTATCTTTTTCATAAGGATAATAAAATATATTCTTACGATATTGTTTAAAAATTAGTAATACTAAACTTAATACAAATAGTATTAAGCCTATTATAAATAACATTTTAAAATAAAACATATATATTATTTATCTCCTTTTTCTTCAAGATATAATTCTTTTGCAAGAACTTCTGGATCTTTTTCTACATAAGCTAAAATATTAGATAATTCTTCATTTAAAGAATTTTGTTCATTTTTTAACTTATTATATACATCTTGATCTACATTATCTGGATTTGATTCCATCATTTTATCTAAAGATGTAAGTGATTTATTTAATTCTTTTAATCGACCATTTATTTCCTTAGTTCTTGTAGTATTTTCTTTTACTTTATTTTTATTAAATTGTTTTGCTTTTACAATATAAGGTTTTAAATCTTTAGCAGATATTTCGTTAGATTCTTCTTTTGAACTTACTTCTTCAGTAACTTGTTCTTCTTCTACTTTATCTGTTACTTCATTAAACATTGGAGTTGATACTTCTTGCGATGAAGCTGAATACATATCATTTATAGTAGGAGTAGTTGCTTCAGTAACTTCTATACCAGTGGCTTCTTCATTAGTTACTTCTGTAGCAGTATCTTCTACTTTATCTGTTACTTCTTCAGTTATTACTTCTTCTTTAACATCTTCAACAGGAGCATCAACAACTTCTTCTTTTAGAGGTTCTTCTTTAACAACATTTTCAATAATTTGTTCTTCTGCTTCTTCTTTATTAAACATATTATTAACATTATCTTCTATATCAATAGTTGATTCAGTATTTTCTTTAAGATTATTTTCTAAATTATCAAGATTTGATTCTCCAGGTTTAGGAAGTGGATTAGCATTTAATAATATAGAATCTTCATCAAACAAATCAACAACATCAAGATTTTTACCATCTTGTTGTTTTTTCTTAATACTTACACGTTTATTAATAATAAATTCAATATCTTTATAATCAACTTCTGGTTTAACATTAGGTAATTCTTCACTTATTACATAATATTGTACTAATCCCATTGTAAGTAGTATTCTAGGACTGAATAATAATACTGTTAAAATGGTGATAGGATAAGATAATCCAGCAAAAGCATTAGATATATTTAGATAGTTTGATCCAACATTTTTTCTAGTTATAACTTTAGATAAAACATTATAACAAAATGCACTCCATCCAACACCACATGCTACAAATATAGCAACAGGTATTAAGATAAATAAGAAATTAATAAATAATATCTTTCTAGCATGTCTTGACATTTGATATCCAGATTTAGCTATTATTTCATCTACAGAATAATCTGGATACATATTTATAATAAATCTTAAAGGTATTCTAGACTTAAAATATTTAATTATATATTTAATTAATATTAAAGAAAATATTATTAAAGTTGCATATGCCAAAATACATGTATTATATAATCCAAAGCTCATAAGTACATTATCTATTTTTGAAATTAGAAATGATACTAAGAAACCTATTCCTCCAATAGCAATAATATTTCCTAAAAATATTAATGCTTTAGAACACCATGCATATAACATTTTTTTATAAGTATTAGAATTATTTATATGTTCTGTAGATTTATTTAAATCAATAGTTTCTTTTCTATCAATTTGTTTTAATATATTTACATTTGCAACACTTACTATTGGTTTAAATATAAATAAAGGTATTGTCAATATATTTAATATAAGCGATGCAAAAAATGATCGTAAATTCTTTTTATTTTTTAAAGTTTCTTTAGATAATTTAGAAGCTTTTTTAAAGTAATCTTTAAATTTTTTCATAATTAATCCTTTCTATGTAATTCGATAACATGAGTATATCATTCAGTCTTACTATACTCATATTATCGAATTATCAAGGAGTGATACTTTGTGATACAAAGTATCACTCTTTTTAATTCATTTTAAAATATTGTAATATAACCAGATACAACAGTAATGTTATATCCTGCAGTAACAGTTAAAGTTTTTCCAGAAGTTAATGTTCGTTTAATTACATAATCGCTACTTAATAAATTTATTTCATAAGTATTATATTGTGTAGAGGCATCAAATTCTGTAACTTCAACAACATTTTTAGGGTTAGAGTTAATTGTATAAACTCTATAATTCTTAATAGTTAATGTATCTCCAGCTGCAAGGCTTCCTTCTAGAGTATATGTTTTATATTTTGAAGAACCATATTCTCCAACATATATTTTTACATCATCATTACCTGTATGAGAATCAATATTTATAATTATATCAAGCGGAGTAATAGTAAGTTTACCTTTAGTTGAAGAAACTCCATCAGTATATGATAATTCAAAATTACCTTTACTACTTGTACAATCATATGTATTTGAATTACTTGATAATGTAAATTTTGTAATATCATTATCAGCACTACCTGTATAAATTGATTTAAATGTTATTGGTGTAAATGTAAATCTTTCACCATTAATATCAAAATAATAATTACCTAAATTATCAACACCTGTTGCGTTAAAGATAGTATAGTTTTTATTTTCTAATTTATAATCAGATAATTGATTATAATTTAATAAATCATTATCTTGTTTATAAGTAACAGTTGAACTACCTGTAGATATATTAATCTTAAATCTATTTATCTTACATGATGCATCCCATTTAGTTTGTAATACTTTATTAAAGGCTTTTGCTCTAGCATCAGCTTTTAATGGATCAGTAGATGATGAAAGATATGAGAATTGTTTAGTATTAATTTCGCATAATCTATTTAAGATTTTAGATAAACTTCTTAAGTTAGTATATCCATTGGAGTTTACATTATCCATATCGTATTCATAATAAACTATATATGAATCATTTGTAGTATCATAATGATTATCAGCGATAACTGTGTAACTATTAGGATCATATTCACCTGTTAATGGATCTTTATTCATATGTCTAATTTCATAATATTCAATCATTAAACTATATGATCCAGCATTAAATGTTGGTATCTTAGATGAATTTTTGAAATAAACATACATATAATCGCCATCAGCTAAAGTATTATATATAGTTCCATAAATAGTTGAAGATAAAATAGGACGTTTTGATATTGTACATGTTGAGAAATCAACAAATTCATATATAGGATTATTATAGGAATTCTCTATAATATGAGTTGAATTATCAAATGTAAATTCAAAATCTTTTGCTTTAACAGCTATTTCTCTTTGACCAACAGATATAGTATATGATTTATTAGTTATAGTTAAATCATCTTCTGGCAACACTTCACCATTTAATGAAATAGTAGTCTTTACTATATTAAACATATATGTACCAGCACCAACTATTTCAGTAACAATTCCTAATGGAGTATTACTTAAATTAAACTTAACTGCTAAATCACATTCATATCTAACATCAACACCATTTGTATTAAACTCAAATACAAATCTAGGTTCAGTATCTACTATTTGTCTTGAAATAGTTTTTGTACCATATATAAAATAATCAGCCTTTGCTAAATCTAGAGTAGTAGTAGTTCTTAATTTACCATATACACTTGTTATATTATAATTATTTGTAACATCTTCTTTAGTAGAATTTTCTATTTTAATTTTTAAAACGTTATCTACAGAAGTAATGTAGTTATTATCATTATCTATATATGGGATAAATGATGTTGCAAATGTAGGTTCAGATATTAGTGTATCTGGAAGAGCTAATCCTTTAGTTTCATTAACTGCTCCATTAATTACAGTTAAATAACCAGTTGAGTTATTTAATTGATAAGATTTATATACAATAGGATTTGTTACCGAAGCAAATAGTGGTGGATCAGGATTATCTAAAGTAGTAAGTGTTAAATTATATCTATTAATTTCATAATTAGAAACATTAGATAAAGACGTATTAACTAGAGTAATATAATTATCTAGATTCATTTCAGGATAACTTGCAACTACAATAGTTTTAGAAATAGTATTTATTGTTATTTCATACTTACCAGAATTTAATGCAACAGCATTATTTTTAATAAATTCTACTTCTTCAGAATTTACCCATTTAGTAATTTGTTTAATAGTACTACTAGATACACTAAATACTTCGCTTCCACTCCATAAAGTTGTACATAATTCATCAGAATATACATTTATTAAATTAGTAGGAAGTGTAGATAATCCATCATAAGTTTTACTATTATCTACAATTTCATAATATAAAGTAAGTTTATTTATATTAATATCACCATAAGTATAAGTTAAATTATAATTTGTAAATGTAGGATTATTAGTATTAATATTTTGTTTAACATTATTAATATATAATTCTAAGAATAAATAGTTTTTAAACTTATTTGCAGAAGTTGTTTTTGATTGAGATACAACATTCTCAAATAATTTTAGTGATAAAGATTCATTTATTCTAAATTCTTCACCAGTAGGTAAAACAATATTATTATTATCTTTATCTAATAAATTAAATTGTTGATATTTAGCACCTTCAGATATTCCTTCATAAGTAATATCATAACTTGATGTTTTAACATTAATCTCCATTGGATTAATAGTGTATTCACCTTCATTATCACTAACCGCATAGTTATTAGTTACAACTATTTCATTTGATGGATCTGATTTATTTATGATTTGAATACCAACACTATATTTATAAGATAATACTGTTACTTTATCCGTATCTCTTCTAACATTTGTTTCATTTGCAATATTAGAATAACTTGGAGAAACAAATACTTCATCACCACTACCTAATACACAATCACTAAGATCAACTAAATCAGATGTATTAGTTACAGTCCAATCAAACATTGGAAGTCCATCATATGTTTTAGATAACTCAATATATTTGATAGTGATTGGTAATTTATTAATGGTGTAATATGAATAAGATGATTCTTGTATCTTTATATCATAATCATTTAAGCTGGAATGGTTATCAGTAGAGTTAATACTATATATATTACTTATAGATATACGATATTTATAAGCATCAATCATATTAGGTTTAGTATATGTTTTATAACTCTTAGCTAATTCATCATAATATTCTATTTTATATGCAGCATTAAATGTATCATTACTATATACATTAGATTCTGTATCATTAATATAATAATGATCAGTTACAGGATCTAGAATTACTTCTAATCCATCATATGTTTTAGATTTATTATTATCTACAAAATTCATAGCAATTTCTACACTAGCTTTTGCTATAATAATTTGACCATATTTTGTAGCATCAGAATAATTCTTTAAAGCATAATCAGATGCATTACTTGTAACATCAAATCCATCTTCTGTAACAGATGTTACAGTTAGGATATTACTTAACATATAATAATATGTGCCTGCATGATAACATTTACTTAATTCAATAGTTTTTGTACTATCTAATAATTTAGTAGATCCTGTTATAACATCATTACCAAGTTTATTATTAAACTTATATGCTGAACTAGAAGCATTTAATCCTATTCCATCATATGTTAAATAAGCACTATTTACACTAAATATTATTTCATAACATTTAATATTAAAGTAATGAGCATCTCCAACAGTTACTATTTCAAATGAAGATGATGAATCAGTAACTACTACATTATTCTTTTTAACTATTAGATTATCTACAGATAAAGCATATGTTCCTGCATGAGCAACTTTTGTTTCCTTTACAGGAGTATCATTTACTGTATGTGTATAACCTATTGAATAAGTAACATCAAATAAAGATTTAATATTATTAGAAATATCATTCTTTGTTCCAGTTGTTAAATTATTAGCATAATAATAATATACAAATGAATATATAGGAGTTTGATATTTTCTATTAAATGTATAAAGAGAAGTATTCTTTCCATCATCAAATGTTACTTCCGCATAAACTTTATTAATATATAATTTACCTTGGTTAACACTTGATTCAGTAATGTTATAATCAGATAACAATCCTGTTTCTGCCTTACTTACTTTAGATGATATAACAAGTTTTGTTAAATCCGGAATATTAGCATTATAAACACCAACACTTGTAGGATTTAAAGTACTATATGTAGGAATTACATTATCAAATTGATCATTATGTGGTAATTTTGATATGGTATCAAATTTAACTTTATATGATACTTTAGAAATATCAGATCCATAATATGTATTGTAATTATCTAAATATAGGCTTACATTAAATTTATTTATTGTAAGAGTTGATGATTTTAATGTAATTTCATAGTTATCATTTTTATCTTTATATAAATCATTATTAGTAATTGTAGATATAGCTATATCATAACTACCAACATGGAATGGTGTACAAGATACTTTATCTTTTAAATATTTTAATTTTATTAATAAATAGTCACCATCTATAATAGATTTACTATTTGAATCTAAAGTAAATTGTCTATTTACAAGATCAGTTGTTTTATTTGTTAAATATATATCTGTTGAATCACCATATGTAATAGAGATATTATTTGTATCAATAGTAATTGGTCTTGCGGTAATCTTCCAAGATCCTTGAACATAGTTAAATGAATAATCATTTGCAACATAATTTGAATCACTACATCCAATAGCTTTTGCCTTTACCTTATATGTTCCAACATTTTTAGTTGCGTTTGTAGTAATACTTGATGCAAATATATTCTTTTCAGTAAATGCAACATCTTCATTATTACTATTCTTAATAGTAAATGAGAAATTATTTAAATCATCTCCAATAAAAGATAGTCCATTATATTCCCTAGAATAATTACTAGTTGGTGTTACATTTACTGTTAACCTATTAATAGTAAGATTTGATGATTGATCATATTTAACTATATAGTTATCATTTGAACCAACAACAAATTTATATCCATTCGGATATCCATTTAAAGAATCAGTATCAGGACTAATAAAATAACTATATCCAGCATCAGATGCATGTAAGCATGGATCTGATAATTTATTTAATAATTTATCAAATACTAATATTTTATATATATAACTGATTTTATCATCATCACATAGTCCAGAAATTGCAGTATTTTTTGAAACATCACTTTCTATAGAAGATATAGTAAATTCACTTCCATTATATGTATATGATAAATCTGGCAAAGTTATAGTTACATTTTTCTTACTAATTATTAGTTTTGCAGCTAAACTTAACGCATTAGGATCAGATATAGATTGTAAATAAGAAAGGCTATTTCCTACAATTAAATTATATTGATCTAATATGTTAGCATTACCACTCATAATAGATGATTTAGAATAGTCTATTTCTAAATAATATGAACCAGCATTAATAGGAGTTACACTATTTCCATCTTCATCAGTATATTTAAATACAATATTTAATACTGAATCTTTTGATAATTTATTATCTTCAGGACAATTTAGTGAATATTGATAAGTTGAATTATACTTATATTCAATATTTGTACCAGCATAAGTTAAGTTTTGACTTAATAAATCAATATATATATCACGACAATTTATTATGAATTCTTTATCTTCTAATACATGAATATCATAATCAGATGTAACATCTATCTTGTTATTATCTTTATCAGTATAAATAATACTTATATTATTTTGTCCAATATAATATGTTCCAACTTCTTTTACAGCATTATAAGTAATAGTTGAATCTTTAGAATCAATAAAACAGATATTTGATGTATATTTATTATCTTCAAATAATGTTGTAGAATTTATGAATTCATATCTTCCTGTTGTATCATTTAATAGATCTTTATTAACAGGATAATCACTTTCTTTATATTCATCATTCTTATAAGGAACAGTTTCATTAGATATTGCACTAACATATAATGTATATTGGCTAATTGTATAAGTAGAATCATTTGTAGTAGTTAAAGAGATATCATAGTTATTTGATATTTCAACTTCGTCAAATAATACATCATATGTGCCAACATGAATTATTTTTTCATAGCTATTTAATGTATCTTCTAAATGACCACTTATAGATTTAACTACATCAGTAGAATATAATCCTCTTGATATATATTCTTCTTCATCTTCATCATATACAGTTAATGTATATGGATAATCTGAATCTATTTGATGATATGTAGAATCAAATGTAATTGATGTCGAATTAGGACTAATCTTTATAGGACGTTTTAAGATTGTAAATGTTGGTAATTCTTCTCCTATATTTGATTCAAAAATAAAGTCTTCATCAAATAAAGATGTATCAGTTAAAGAATCATCAAATTCAATATTATATGTTCCAGCATTTTTAACTAGTGATTGATTAATGCTTGTTACAAATACAAATGAAGGATTAAGTACAGAATCACTATATGGAATAGCGTTTGATACACTTTCAGCATATCCAGATTCATTTACTCCATCTAAATCTTTATCCATATATGCTTTAGCGTTAAAAGTAGCAGGAGATATATATGAATGATTTAATCCATCATAATATATTGAAGTCATACTATTTCCATATACATATACATTACGTTTATTAATAGTAACACTTACTTCAATAAGTTCAATACCATAGTCAGAAAGAATAGTATTGGCATCACATGATAGAGCACCATCTAATATATATAAACCAGCATGTTTTGCATCAAATGATGCTACATATTCATTTGTAACATATTTTTTAATAGAAGAATTAACATAAATAATATCTGGAGTTCCATCGTCTTTCATTGATACTATTTTGTTATCAGATGTAACACAATAATCATCTAATAATGAAGATGGTACTCTATTTAAATTATTAAAAATATATGTATATTCATCTTTACCATTTGCATCGTTTACTATTGTTATTTGTAATGGATCAATAGTAAATGATCCTTCACAATATGTAAAGTTATAATCATTACCTATATATTTAGTATTATTATTTGTAGTATCATAAGAAATTGAATCTACAATTATATCGTAATCACCTGCATGATATGCATGATCAACTATAGTACTATTGAATCTAAATTTAAGGTTTAATGTTAATACTTCTGAACTATCAAATAAATGATTTTCATATTCATTTAAAGAATCATCAATCGCTGTAAATAAATTACTTGTCGGATATTTATATTTTCCATCATAAGTAACATCATCTAAATCTGTTGGTAAGATATATATATCTGCAGGATTAATTGTCCAATAAACTGATGTATCAGATAGTGTTAAATCATAATTTGATAAAACAGCATTATTATTTGATGTAAATGTATTAGAAGCAGCTGTTAATTTATATGTTCCTGCATGTTTTATTGTAGATGAGGCTACTTCATCAACAATAAAATCTAAATTAAGAATTAAAGTTTCATCTTCTTTTAATAGATGATTTGTATAACTATCTAAATAACCATCAATTTCTGCTGTAAACATACTAGCATCATCAGATGAATTAAATGAATTATAGTTATAATCACATGCATTATAAGTAATATCACTCTTAGTAATAGGAGTTATTACAACACTACGTTTTGTTATTTCAAATGTAGGAATAGATATTTGATTACTTGATGGTATATTAAAGCTATATGAATAGTTATTCTTAAATAAATCATCAGTATCAAATTCATTTACTTCTACAGCATAAGTTCCTACATTTACAGCACTAGTTGGAGTTGAAGCAAATTTATTATTAGTTTTTAAATAATATTTAAGTGTACTTATACTAAATGTAGATGTTTCTCCATCTAATAAACAAGAATCTAATGGAGTATTATAATTTCCATTAATATATGCAGTATATTTAGAAACATCATCAACTGTAGAATAACTTGATGCTTTATAAATCTTTGATGATTGTGTTTTAGAAAGAATAGTAATAATACATTTAGATACATTAATACTTGATACAGTTATTGCATCACTAGGTGTTACGCAATCAAAAGTATAGTTGTTATCAACAACACTATTTATATTTAAATAATCTATGTTTGTAGCATAAACTTTATATGTTCCAGCATTTCTTAGAACATTGTAATCATTATAATCATTTGTTGAACTACCATTTGAATAATTAACATATCTAAAGTATACACTTGCTAAAGATAAAGTTTCAGATTCCTTTAATAATCTAGAATCATATATATTATTTAATCCATTAATTTTTGCATAGAAAGAAGATAATGATCCATAATCTGTATAATTATAATCTTCTGCATTATATGTAATATTACTCATTTCTTTAGGATAAATATATACTTGACGTTTAGGAATATTAAATGTTACATTACTATCTTTAGATGCAAAACTTATATTATAATCATTTTCTAAATATTCAGATGGATTAGAATATGATTTTGCAGTAATATAATATGTTCCTGCGTTTAATGCATATCCTTCACTAGATTCACTAACTATAGATCCAAATCCATCTAAAAATCTTTCGAATAAGCAATCATCTTCATCTAATATTAATGATTCATTTAAAGAATCTAAGAAATAATTATATGTATTATCTACTAATACACTATATGACTTAATATTATATTTATGGTTAACTGCATCATATCCGTTAGTTAAATCATCCATACTAACAGCTGATATTACTGCATCCACTTTATTAATAGTAAGTGTTCCATATGTATATGAATTGTTATCTAAATCATTTTTAGAAATATTGATAACGTAGTTATCACTATTTCCACTTGTAAATTCATATGATTTAACATATATATCATATATACCAGCATGTTTTGCGGTTGTTACTTGATTAGTAATTATATTATTTGCGGAATCATGTGTATAATCATACAAAACATCTGTAATAACTATTGTATCAGTACCAAGCAATTTATTACTTGTTGAATCAAGTCCATCATAATAACATGTATATGTTGATTCACAAGATGAATCAATAGTTAATAAATCACTAAATAATGTGTTAGTACCACTATATTTTTTAGATAAATTAGATGTAAATATAATATCTACACTTCTAGGAGAAACTTCTACTTTAGTTGATTTTAATTCTTTTACTAAATAATCATTAGATACTATATATGAATCAATCATTATATAGTATGTACCTTTATTAATACAAGTAGTATTAGATGTTTTGTATTCATCATAACAACTACAAGTAACTGCTAAAGTATCTGTGATATTAGTATCAACTGGAGTACATAATGATCCAGTAACAATAGAGTATTGTGTAAAATCATAATCATCAAGTAAATCATTTGAAGTATATATATAATTTAAATCATTTATTGATGGAATAATAACTAGTTCTTTTTGTTTGATTGTTAAACCATTTATCTTTGTATTAAAGATAAAGTTATAATCATTATTTAAGAATTCATTATTTGAATTATTAACAGAAGTAATTTCTATATCATATGTACCAGCATGTAATACTTGTTGATATTCATTTAAGCCTATTAAATATTTAATTGAAATACTATCTATTTCATCACTACCTAGTAATGATTTATCAGTTATCCAAGATATTTCTTTATCATAATATGATCCATCATATATATAATCATCACATTTATCAGCAGTTATATTAATATTATATTTATTAACTATAAAATCTAAATCATTACAGCTAATAACATCATAGTTATAGGCGTTATCACCATTTAATGGATTTGATGAATTAATACTAGCAGTATAATTGCCTGCATGTAATATATAATCAATAGTAGTTGAATTTACATTATTATCATATTCAATCAATGTATTGATTGTAAGTTCATCACTACTATTCCAAATTATAGAATTTGTATCATATATATTAAAATTAGTATTATCAAATTCTTGAATATCACCTTTATATGTAAACTCTTGAGATAAAAGTTCAAGAGTTATTTCTTTTTTGTTTACATTAAAAGTAATTGTAGGTAAATCATCTACATCATAATTTGATAATCTATTTAAAGAATCATTTAATTTTACTTTTAATACATATGTATCTACATTTCTAACATTTGTATCAAAATATGATTCAAGAGAAATATTATCACTTAATAATAATGCAGAACAATTGATACTTTGATTTTCTAATACTTCAAAGTTAGATAAATATGTAGCTGCATCAAAATTAGATGCTTTATAAGTTTCATCTATAGAATTAACTTTATTATTTAAAGTAATACTTCTTTTAGTTATCGTTAAAGAACCCTTACTTATTTGTGAATAATCATAAGAATTCTTTAATAATTCATTTTCACTATTAGATAGTGTTGAATTATATATATGAACTGAAAGTTCATTATTATTTAATGATGTTTCACTAACATATTTAATTTCTTTATAACTATCAACTATTACTTCTTCGTTATCAAATAAAGTAATATTATAATTTACATTATTATTAAATAATGGTAGTCCGTCATATACTTTTTCATCTGATAATGAACTATATTCAAATAAACGTTTTTGAACTCCTAATTTTCCATAAACATATGAAATATTATAGTTATTAGAAACATTATCATTATTCGAATCAAAAATACTAACACTAAATACATTATCTATATTTGAACAAGCATATTTAACTTTTGTAATAGTGTTTGAATTAATTTCAATATGATCACCACTTATTAAACTATTATTTACTGCATCATCAAAGTATGCATAAGAGAATTCTTCTGCATTATATATATGACTATCTGATGATAATGTATTAATAGTTATATCTTTTTTAGATATTCTATAAGTAGATGAATCAATACTAAAATTATAAAAATATAATAAATCAGTTGAATCATTAATTAATATTGAATCTTTATCTAACTTATATTGATAAAAATTAACATTTTTATTATTAGGATTAGTTATAAATAAAACATTATTATATGTTAATTTGTCTCCATATGGTAAGGTATCATATGTATAATTATTTAATAATTCATTATTATCAATAATTAATCCATCATATGTTTTAGATAAATTATTATTTATAACTCTTAAAGTAACATTTCTTTTTAGAACTGTTACTTCTTTTTCTTCAGGATATGTAATATAGTAACTAGAAGTTACATCTTCACCAGATGTATTTCTAATAACTAATTTATCGATAGATAAATTAGTTGTATTAACGTTTGTTACAAAATCATGGTTATATGTAGTTGTTTCATAATCAAAATAATCACCATCTGCTAAACTTGTATAATCAATTGTTTTAAGTCTAATTGTAGAATCATTACCATATACAAAACTAGTAGATGTTATTTCTAATGCTAATTCTATTTGATTAATAGTAATTGAATAAGCGTCAGAATATTCTTCACCAAATAATTTTTTTGTGACAAATCTAAATTCATATTCACCAGCTTTATTTGGTTTGTTATAAGTCCAAGTAGAAGTATTTTTATCTAAATATTGAACTTTTACATCAGAGAAATATGCTGTTGCTTCTATATCAAATGAATCACCATAATTTAAAACATATTTACCTTCATCACTTAAAGGAATAGATATTACTATGTCTTCTTCTTTTAAGTTACCTTTTGTTACTGCGAATGCAGTAAACAAGCCAACTAAAACAACTGATACTGTAATAATTAAGTATCTAAGTTTAAATAATAAAACTTTAAAATTATATTTCTTAGTTAATTTTTGTTCATACATTTCGTATAACATAGTAATATCCTCCTTTCTTTTAATATTTATTAATTAGTTATATTTAATAGTTAAGCAGTTAAAGTAATAGTACCTGGTATAGATACAACATTATAATTACTTGAAATGCTACTATCTAGAGATGCAGTTACTGTATATGTACCAGCAATAGCATCATCATCAGTAACTTCAAATTCAATATAAGATGATAATCCTGAATTTGATGAGAAAATATTAGATACTGAATAGAAAGTTGATGCGTTACTTCCATTTACTGATGCTTGAATGCTATTACACATTAAAGTTATATTAGATTTTAATATAGTAAGAGTACCAATATTAACAGTATCCGAAGTTGTTCCACTCCATAAATAATGAACAGTATCAATAGTTGCTGTTGCAGTATAAGTACCAGCATTTTCTCCAGAAGCATCACTTACTGTATAAATACCACTTATACCTTCTGCACCTAATTCATATTCTTCACCGTCATATGTAACTGTCATTGAATAATGTGGAATACTAATTACTTTTTTATTAATTGTTACATAAACAACAATATCATCTAATGATTCATCACTCCACATATAATTAGATTTTAAACCAATTGTATAAGATGTTTTAGACACTTCATTTGAAGCTGGTGTTAACGCGTTATTAACTGTTACAGTATAATATGTATTTGTTACTAAACTTAATGAATGATCATTTCCATCATATTCAAATGTTTGAGATACAACTATTGGTTTATTTACTTTTTTATAAGTAATAGTTATTATTCCAATAACTGGATCTGTTGTTCCGTCATTCCATACACAATTTTGACTAAGAGTTAAAGTATATTTAGTTTTTTCAACTTCTTTTGAAGATGTTGATAAAGAAACGCTATTAATACTATATCCTATTGGAGTATCTGGTAAATTATATGTATGAGTTAATCCATCATATTCATATGTTTCATTAGAAATTGATGGTTTAGCTATTTTTTTATAATTAACAGTGATTACTCCTATTAATGGATCTGTAGAATTATCACTCCATATATAATTAGAATTTAATGTTAATGTATGTTTAATTTTAGAATATTCATTATCAGTAGTTATATCAGTTTGATTTACTGTATAACCAACTGGTTCATCAGGAATATTATATTCATGTGTTAATCCATCACCATATTCAAAAATTAAATCTGTTGTAAATGGTTTTGCTATAGCTTTCTTAACAATTGTTATTGTTCCATCAAGATTACCTTCATCACCATCACTCCATATACAGTTTTCATCAAGAATAGCTGTATATTTAGTTTTTGATAATGTTCTATAATCATCAGAAGCAATATCTACATCATCAGTATCAACAGAATATCCATATATATTTGTAGGAATATTAAATTCATGTGTTAATCCGTCATATTCATATGTACAATCAAATATAGCTGGTTTAGCCACGCTATATGCATATAAAGTTGCTTTACCATATACACAATCAGCTACAAATAAATCATCAACAAGTTCTCCTGTATCAGGATTACCTTTATAGAACTCAACATCAAATTCTATATCTTCTTCTTGATAAGGCATAGTACCAATAGAAGTTACTGATGTTATGGTTTGATTAGAAACTCTAACTATTTTATAAGAATATCCTACAGGTAAAGAATTGCTTAAAGATACACTAAACATTGGTGTATATTCATTACCTATTTGTTGTTTCCAAATAGTTAATCCTTCTTCATTGATAGGATCCCATGTTTTAGAAAGATTTGATGCAGTAAAAGTAATAGTATATGGGATTAGTTGAAGCCATAAATTATTATCGGTTGCGCTTTGATGTAATTTATAATAGTCTGTATAATCTTTATTACCACTTGTTATCTTTATACTCAATTGTGATAATGTTGACGCATTAAAATAATATTCTGTTTCTGTTTTGTCAGTTGGTGTAAATGTTACTTCACAAGATCCAACAGGAGAAACATAATTATCATCTCCACCTTCAAAGAAAGCATAAGTTTGATTACTTAAAACAAATGATTTATTATCTAATAATATAAATTCTTCAGGTGCATTATTAGTAATACAAGATTTTATTTTAGCTACTTTTACTTTTAATCCTGTACCAATAACTTCTATATTATTCGCATTATTATTAACTTGTGCAGCATTAATTGTATAAGTAATATTTGCATCTAATAATACATAATCACTATTTGTAGAATCATAATTAGTATCATCTAATGTAAATCCAAAACTAGAGAATAATTGTGGCCATTGTTGAGCACCCAAAGTAGAAGAATCACTTACAAATATAGATCCTCCACTAGAACCAGATGCTTTAGCAAATAAACTAATTGCTGAAGATGTACCAACCATAGATGCTTGTAATTCAACCATTGATAAATAAGCATTTTTATCATTATTCAAAATTGAATAATTAGTATTTTTAACAGTATCATTAAAATCTAATACTAACTTATATGGATTAATTATATATTTAGCATTATTATCTGATACAAATTTAATATCAAAACTATCTGTTACATCTTCTAATTTTTCTTTATCATAAATAGAGATACTAAACTTATCTATACAATTAGATATAATCCATTCTTGAGCATCTTTAGTATTTGTTTCATTAAAAGAGATAGTTGTTTCATATTTAGACATATCATATGAATTAGATGTACCTCTAATTAAAAAATCAAATTTACAATTAGACGCATCATAATCAGTATTTTTAAGTTTAAATATTGAATCATCTACAATACTTTTTCCATCATAATCTTTAGTAATTGATTTTATAACAACATTAATTTCTTTATTATCTTCTACAGTTAAAATACCAGGTTCTAATTCTTCATCTTCATTAACTAAAGTAAGTTCTACAGAACTAGAAATATCTTTACCTTTATAAAAAACAGATAATCCAAATGTATTATTATATGTTCCACCTGTAGATATAATAGGTCTATTAACAATTGAATAAGTACAGTTTTCTAAAAAACTAAGTGTTGCGTCATCATATCCTTCACATATTTCTTCTTCTGTTAAATTATTTACCTTAGATAAATTTGTTTCAACATCAAAAGAAGTCATAACTAAAGGGAATTTATTAACTTTTAAAGTACCAGAATTGATCTTTACATTAAATTTTTCTGTTACATTAAAACCTAAACTATTATATACATTTACAACAGGTGTAATAGTATATGTTCCAACTTCACCAGAACCACCTTTAACAGAAGCTCTGTAATAATATCCTTCTGGAAAATCTCTATTACAAGATACTTCATATTCAGAATATTCAGTTCCAAAAAGGTAAGTTGTTTCCACATCTTCTACACTAAATTCATAAGCATTTTCTGCATCTGGTAAATTACCAGTTGAAAGTAGTAAAAAATATACACCTAATCCAATAGTTACAGCAGTAAGTAAAAATGCTGTGAATAAACCAGTTGATTTCATATTCTATTACTCCTTTCTATGCATTTTGTTCTATATGATGAA